>NZ_JBITMP010000009.1:0-340132 GCF_044466425.1 Nonomuraea sp. NPDC049400 | reverse complement strand
CCCGCGACGTCTTCCGTATTCTCACCCACGGCCACGAACCAGCGACCAAACCCGCTTCTGACTGTTGACAAGACATAGGAGCATCCCGTTGCCCGATTACCGGCTTGGCCTGCTGGAGCCCGCCCCGAGCGGTCCTCGCTGAAGCTCGGGCTGCCTCATCAGGGGCTTCGCCCCAGCGAGGGGCCTGCCGGCCCCTCGCGCTCCCCGGCTCGTGAGCTGGGAACCAGAGGGACTTACCTGCTCCGATCCCATGTCCGATGTTCGATCGCGGAGCGTGCGTGCCGCAGCAGCCGATCAGGAGTGTCGATGCCGTCCACGTCGGCAGGCTGCATTGGAGCAGCATCTCCGGCGTGATCCGATCCGGCACCATGATCAGAACGTAGCGGAAACCCGCGACAATTCAGCGTCTGCCGAGGTCGGTTGGCACTCCGGTCGAGCGTGGCCGCGTCGAGCCGCACCGCACGGGCGTGATGGCCGGCGGGCACCTCCACTGATCGCGTGAATCATCCACGACCGAACCGCGTCAGGGCTATGGTTGCAAATTCACGATCATGGAGGAAGCACTATGAAGCAGACCATAGCCCTGCGGATCGGGCGGTCGGCGCTCGTGGCGGCGCTGGCCGGAGGCGTCGTGCTGGCGGGCGTCGCGCCCGCCGCGAACGCCGCCGCCACCACCCAGAAGAGGACGTTGGGCCCGTTCGGGTACGGCGGCATCAAGCTCGGGATGACCGAGGCGAAGGCCAAGGCGACCGGCCTGATCGTCCGCAAGTCCATCAGCGTCCCCACCAAGTGCTCCACCTATGACCTCAAGGAGCGGCGGTACAGCGGCAACCGGGCGGGGTTGTACATCTCGAAGAAGCAGGGCGTGGTCACGATCTCCGCGCCCGGCCGCAGCGTCAAAACGCCTCAGGGCATCGGCATAGGCTCCACTCCCGCGCAGTTGAAGGCCGCCTACCCCAACCTGAAGCAGAACGACCCGCTGTACGGCACCGTCGCCGCCGTGCCGGGCAACCCCAGAGCGTCCTACGTCTTCCTCGTGTCGAAGAACATGGTCCTCGGTGTGACCCTGGTCCTGACCGCCCAGAACTGCCTGAGATAGCGGCCCGTCACGCGGACTCGTCCGTCCGACCTGCCCTGCTGTGGACGGACGAGCTCGGCCCTCTTTCCTGCTGACGCCGAGACCACCGATCACCTGCGGCGCTCCGCGGCAGGCGCCTCGCTCGGGTGCGCTCCAGCAGGCAGCCCCGAGTACGCGAGCCGAGACGGGTTCGGCTCTTTCACAAGGATTGTGATCAGACCCACGCTAACGTGGCGAACATGAGCGTGTCGGTAGCCGAGGCGCCGGGCATCGGCGTCGTAGAACTCCTCATCATCCTTGTCGTGCTGGCCCTCGTCGTCGGCGGCGTCACGGCACTCATCATCGTCATTGTCAAAGCCACCCGACCGACCCGGCCGATCCACCCCATGGCACCGCCACCCAACGGCTTCGCATCCGGGCAGGCGCCGCCGCAGCCCCCGTTCGCCGCACCTCCCGCCCCCCAGCCTCGGCAACCCCAGGACGATCTCGCCACTCGGGTACGGCGTCTCAAGGAGGAGGGGCGCACCGACCAGGCCATCCATCTCGTCATCGGTGAGACCGGCATGGGACACGGCGAAGCGACACAGTTCGTCAACACCCTTTGACGTCCCTGTCCTGGCAGCTGCCGACAGCTGACCGACGGGCAAGGCACGTGGAGCGCCCGGTGCGTGGCGACGCGCACGCCGGGTGCGGCGGGCGGGCCGGCGAAACCCACCGTGAGCGATCATGGCAGGGCGCCCCCCGTCCAGACGCGATCCCCCGCTCGAACACGATCCTGATCGAGATCGTCATGTGCGACGCGTAGGGCGAAGGGGGAAAGGCGCTGAGCGCCATTCCACCGGCGCGGTCTGGTGTTGCGAGGTCGCTCCGTAGGACTTCCAGTAAGGCCGAGCACCCGGCTGTTGTCCTGTCTCGTTGAGCTTGAGGCGTGAGGCTTTCCTGAGCTGCGGTGCCTCAGAATGGATGAGACAGGTCGATACGGTCGCACCCCATTGATCATGAGGCAGATCTGTGGATGTCTCAGCCTGCAAGAAGGTGTCTCTCATCCCTCCGAAGCTCTGGCGGTCGCGGCAACGTGCTCGTCGGCGGTCATGCCGAGGTTGGGGTCGTGTCGGTTGAGGTCGTGCTGGTCGTCGGCCCATTGCTGGTAGTCCCGCCGAACGGTGAGCTCGTCGGAGTCGACAACGTGGGCGATATCGGCCCAGGTGACCCCGGCCAGCAACGCGTGGTGGATGTTGGCGGGATGGCGAACGGTGCGTGCGATGCACTCCGCCAGCGCCAGTAGGTCGATGTGCTCGGCCACGGTAAGCGGAGGACGGTCATCAGTTCCATGCCTGGCGGGGTCATAGATCCCTCGGTCCACCAGCTCCATCCGGGCGCGAGCCGATGCGTGCTTGACGGCCAACTCGTTATAGCGCTCCAGCTGCTGACCGACGGGCATGTCGTAGCGAGCGTCGCGCCAGGTGGGGATGTGCTCAGGCATGGTCATCACGACTCCTCCAGGGCGATCAGGTCATTGGCTTCGATACTGCCTCACCTCCGTGAGACGAACAGCCAGATACCTCAGATCGCGGAACCTGCCTCACGTCCAACAGACAGGACAGCTATTCGCGGGGCAGCGTGCGGGCGAAGTGGGCCGCTGCGGCGTCCACCGCCGTCGTGACCTGCGGTTCCTGGTCATAGAAGGCGAACTGGTCGCCCTCGGTCCAGACGAACTCCTTGGGCCCGGCCAGCGCGGCGTGGAAGCGCCGCGCCCCGTCCGGGATGGCGGCGTCCTCGCTGTGGACGAGCAGGACGGGTTGGGTGAGGCGGGAGGCAAGGGAGATCGAGTCGTAGTCGAGCCAGCCCGGCCATGCCATCACCGCGAAGCGGTTGGGCCACTGCGGGAGGCCGCCGCGGTCAGAATTGAGGTAGAAGTCGATGTCGAACGGCATGGCGGCGCGAGGGTCGGAGCCGCTGACGACCGGCACGTACTCGACCTCGCCGGTCGCCTCGTACTTCGCGCGTGCCCGGGCGGCCTCGGCGAGCTTGCCCGCGACGCCATCCTCGCCGCCGTACACCTCCCGGCAGATCTCGGGGTCGTGCAGCCAGGGCGCGACGAGCGCCAGCGACCGGATGCGGGGATCGTCGACGGCGTTCCCGCTCATGTACATCGCGGCCGCGCAGACGCCGAGGGCGCCGAGACGGGCGGCGTTCACCGCAGGATGTTCGGCGAGGAAGGTAACCGCGTGGTTGATGTCGCGGATCTTCCGTTCCGGCACTTCGCAGTCGCGAGGCTCGCCCTCGGATTCGCCATAGCCGGTGAAGTCGAAGGACAGGGCGGCGAACCCGCGGTCGGCGAGCCGTTCGGCGTACCGGTCGGCCATCAGCTCCTTGACGCTCGTCCAGGTGCCCGCCACCACGATGCCCGGCACCTGACCGGCGCCGTCGGGCAGAAACAGGTTCCCGGTCAGCGTCACGTCGCCGGCGGAGAACTTCACCTTCTGCACGGTGGTCATGAACGTTTGCTCCTTCGATCAGTTCGCATAGGTCAGTTCGGCTTTGGTGATGGACGAGCCGTTGACGGTGAAGGCGTAGTAGGCATCGAAGCCTCCCTGGCCGCCGGGGGCGAAGCGCACCAGGAGGCGCTGGTGACCGGGCCGGTTCTCGGCGACCCGGATGACGGTCAGGCTGCCGCCGATGACCTCGGCCCGAGCCCAGTCGCGGATCGCGGCGCGACCCTTGAAACGCCGCCCGACGTCAATGAGCTCCGCGTCGGCGGCGAACGCTCCCGCCAGCGCGTCGAGGTCTCGGCCGTTGACCGCGGTGACGTAGGCACTCACCGGCGCGAGCAGCCCATCCGTCCCTTCCTGGGGAGTGCCGGCGCAGGCGGCAGGCGTCTTCGCGGGGTCCTCGGCGGACAGCTCCCGCGCGACGGCCTTGATGTTCTCCTGCACGATGGTCGGAAGATCCGCGACCGGTGGATGGCCGGGGTAGGCGCGGTCCAGCTCGGCGATGATCGACTTCTGCTCGCCGGGGCCGACCGTCCTGCCCTTGGGCGAGTCCGGGGCGACGGCCGGCCGGACCAGAGCGCGGAATACCTGGAGATACCGGCGCTGCTCGTCGATCAATGCGCGGGCCGGGCCTGCGGCACCGTGTCCCGGGTACATCGTCCTGGCCCTGGAGAAGCGCCCACCGAGCTGATCGAGGATCTGGAGCCAGCCACAGCTGGTCCCCTCGATCAGCGCGGGCGTGACCTTACCGGTCGCCAGGTCACCGGAGAAGAGGTCGCCGGTGTCGGGACGGTAGTAGACGCTCGCGGTATCGGACTCTCCGTGGGCGAACGTGGCGGTCTCGAAGCGGAGGCCGCCGACCTGCAACGGTGCGCCGTCCTCGAAGGTCCGGTCGGCGTAGGTGAGCTTGGCGGGGAAGTCCGCGTTCGCCGAACGGGCCAGCGGGTAGAAGCCCCGATCGTCCTCCCGCATCGTCTTGTCGGTCGCCTTGGACGCGTAGATGGGGGCCTTGGGGAACGCCTCGTGAAAGGCGCCCGCCCCGCCCACATGGTCGGGATGGGAGTGGGTGAGCAGGATGGCGGCGACCGGCCTGCCGGTCTTCTTGATCTCCGCCACCGCTTTGCGGGCATCGGTCGGCGTGCGCAGGGTGTCGATGAGGATCAGGCCCTCCGGTGCCTGGATCCAGTAGGTGTTGACCGAACCCGGGTTGGACGAGGCGAAGCGTCCCGGCTCCGCCTTTTGCGCGGGCGGCGCCGCGGGCTTGTCGTCCTTTTGCGCAGGTGGCGCCGCGGGCTTGGCCGCGTTCGAACAGCCCGCCACCGACGCGATCGCGCATGCGGCGGCGGAGCTTGCGGCGAGAAGGCGCCGCAATCTCTGGTTCATCTATAGCCTTCGTGGAGTCGGGATGCGGGGGTTCAGCGGAAGTCGTCCGCGTGGGCCTGTGCCCACTGCTCGAAGGTGCGGGGCTCGCGGCCGGTGACCTCGCGGACGGTCGGGCGGACGATCGACTCGTCGAGCGAGCCGTTCACGTAGAAGTCGAAGAACGCGTCCACGTACTCGACGGGCATGGTGGCGAGCAGGTCGGCGCGCGCCTCCTCGTTCGTCAGGCCCACGAACTCCAGATCGCGGCCGAGGACCTCGGCCAGCACGGCGACCTGGTCGGCGGGCGACATCGCGACCGGACCGGTCGGCTGGAGGATCTCGCCCCGGTGCTCGTCCGACAGCAGCGTGCGGGCGGCGACGGCCGCGATGTCGTACGGATCGACGCTCGCCGTGCGGACGTCCGGGAACGGGACCCGCACCCGATCGCCGGACCGGAGCTGCGGCAGCCAGCGTAGGGCATTGGACATGAACGCGCTCGGCCGCAGAATCGTCCACGGCAGCCCGGACTCCCGCACGGCGGACTCGGACACGGCCATGAAACGGGTCACCGCGTTGGTCATGTCGCCGCTCCCGGCCGAGCCGCCAGACAGCAGCACGAACTGTTCCACTCCCGCACGCCGGGCCTCGGCCACCAGGCCCGGCATGTCCTCGTACCCGGGGAGCAGGAACACCGCGCGGGCCCCGCCCAGCGCTCCGGTCATGCTCTCCGGCCGGTTGAGGTCGCCCGTCACCGCCTCCACGCCGTCCGGCAGCGGTATGGTGTCCGGCTTCCGCACCAGCGCCCGGACGGGTTCACCGGCTGCGGCGAGGGCCCGGACCACTTCGGAGCCGACGTTGCCTGTCGCGCCCGTCACCAAGATCATTTCATTGTCCTTCACAGGGCGTTCACCAGGGGAGGGGACGGCCGTCGCGGAAGAACCCGCCGGTCGGGCCGTCGTCGGGCAGTGTGGCCGCCCAGACGACGCCGGCCGCGCCCTCGGAGACGGGGCGGCCGCCCGGGCCTCCCATGTCCGTCGCGACCCAGCCCGGGCAGATCGCGTTCACGAGGACGCCGTCACCGCGAAGCTCCGCCGCCAGCATGCGGGTCAGGGCGTTGAGCGCCACCTTGGTGGTGCCGTACGCCGGGGTGCCGCCGCCCATGTTGGTCAGCGAGGCCACCTCGCTGGAGACGTTGACGATCCTGGGGTGCCTGCTCTCGCGCAGGAGCGGCAGCAGCTCCTGGATCAGCCGCCAGGGACCGTACAGGTTCGTCTCGGCGGCCTCGCGGACGACGTCCAGGTCGGCGGACACGCCGCTCTGCCAGGTGTCGTAGGTGATGGCGGCATTGTTGACCAGAACGTCCAGCCGCCCGTACCGCTCGGCGACAGCGGCCGCCGCCCCCGCGATGTCCTCCTCGGAGGTGACGTCGAGCCGTAGCGGGACGACATCACCTCCGAGTTCCCTGGCCGTGATCTCGGCCGCCTCCCGCGATCGGGCGGTGAGGAGGACGGTGCGGCCGAGTGTCGCCAGCTGGTGGCAGACCTCCCGGCCGATCCCCCGGTTGCCGCCGGTCACGAGGGCGATCATCCGTTTCCCGCCGCCAGAGACATCAGGTTCCGGTTGCCGTCGGCCCAGGTGGCGGTCATCACCACAGCGGCGATCTTCCACGCGCCGTCCGAGCGGACCAGGTCGAAGCGGTAGGTGCCGCCCAGCGTCCACAGCGGCGAGCCGAACGGATCGGCGAGGCGGTGCGTGGCCTGGAACGACGCCGTGCAGAGCGCGGTGTCGCCGTCGACGGTCACCAGGTGGTTCGTGATCAGGTGCTGCGTGGCGTCGAACGCGCCAAGCAGGCCCGACCATGCCTCGACGATCTGCGCCGGCGTCAGCACGGCAGGCTCGCCACCGTTCAGGCTGGTGTAGTCCAGGGTCACCGATTCCGCGAACACCTCGCCCAGGCGGTCCCATTCGCGCTGGTCGGCGTGCCATGCCATGCGGGTGCAGGTCTCGATGATCGCCAGGCGATCCTCCGTGGTGCTCATGCCGCAATCGTGGCGTCGACCTTCCCCGCACGTCCAATATCTGCTGTAATAGCCGACGGCTATGGATGCTCATCTGCGTGACATGAGATATTTCGTGACCGTGGCGGAGGAGCTCAGCTTCACCCGCGCGGCCGAGCGCCTGTTCATCTCGCAGCCGACGCTCAGCAAGCAGATACGCCAGCTCGAAGAGCTCATGCGGGTGAGGCTGTTCGACCGCGACCGGCGCACGGTGCGGCTCACCGCGCCGGGCGAGGCGCTGCTGCCGGCCGCCCGCGAGCTGCTCCAGCAGTGGGACGAGGCCCAGCGGGCCGTCGGCGACGCCGCCGCCGCCGAAGCCTCACGACTGACCGTGGGCATGTCGACCAGTGTCGGACGCGGCCTCTTGGGAATGCTGCGGGAACGGTTCACCGAACGCCGACCGGCATGCGAACTGCGGCTGCGCCAGGTCAACTGGACCGACCCCACGGCGGGCCTGGCCGAGGGCGACGTCGACGTGGCGTTCGTCTGGCTGCCGTTTCCCGGTCAGGATGATCTCAACATCCGGGTCGTGGCCCGAGAGCCGCGCTGGGTCGCGTTCCGGCACGACCACTGGCTGGCCGAACGGGACGAGGTCGACTTCGCCGAGCTCCTGGACGAGAAGTTCCTGGCGCTCCCCGAAAGCGCCGGCCCGCTCCGCGACCACTGGCTCGCGACCGACGAGCGCGGCGGGCGGCCACCGGTGGCCTGCACGACCGTGACGAACGCCGAGGAGACCTTCGCGGCGCTTGAGAGCGGCGACAACATCGTCCTGCTCGCCGCCGGCAACGCCGAGATCTACCGGCGGCCGGGCATCATGACCATCCCGGTCACGGGTCTGTCCCCGAGCGTGCTCGCCCTCGCGTGGCGGCGCGGCGATCATCGCAGCATCATCCGCGACCTGGTCGAGGCCCTGCCGCCCGAGCCGCAGCGCCCCCGGACGTGATCCCCGTACGCTCCTGGTGGCCTCCTGGAAAGGCCGGCGGAGGCAATCGTTGTCGTTGTTGGCCTCTTCAGCCCGACGCTCGGGTAGCTCCAAGGACCCAGGGTAGCGCTGAGTAATCACGGTCACGTGGCGTAGTTGACTGGGCCGTGGGTTCAGGCTCGGCGGTTGGTGAAACCTCCGTTGACGGCGCCCCCTGTCAGGCAATCTCCGTCACTTATAGTGCTCTCTATGTGACAATAAGTTTCATGCCGTCCCCCTCGACGTGACACCCTGCGTGACCTCCTGGGCGCAGAGCTGCCCGTCAAGCGCTCCTGGCCTGGCTGGACTACCGGCGCAGCCGCTGGCCGAACACCGCCAACCCCCACCTGCTGCTCACCCAGCACACCGCGATGGAGAACTCCCCGGTCGGCAAGCTCTGGGTCACCAACGCCGTCCGGGGCCTGACCGCCACCCTGGAGCGCCTTAGCATCGACCGCCCAACTCGAAGAGGCTCTGACCCGCGGCCCCGACCCACTGCATCTGGCTGCCGTGTTCGGCATCGACGACAAGACCGCCATCCGCTACGCCAACGCCGCCCGCCACCTCCTGCAGGCCGCTGCGGCAACGTCCGAACCACCGTGACACCATAGGCGTCGTGATCTCCGCTGATGAGCTTGTCAGCCGAAGGCTGCTCCAGGTGACGGTGTCGTGGCACACCCACCCCAGCGACGACCACCTTTCACTGGTGCACATGTGGTTGCACATGAGTGATCTGGGCCCTGTCCGCTTCCACACCGCCCCTGACGCCCCGCTCGAGCTGACGCTCGATCAACCACACGACTCCTATGACATGGACGAGTACGGCCAGGTCACCGTCGGTCCCGCCCCAGACGATTTTCTGATGAGCCGATTCATCGGCCAGTCGATCCGAGCCGTTCACCGCATCATCGACCACCGGATCGAGACGGAGATCGGCCTCCGGCTCGAACTCGATCACGGCGAGGTGCACATCCTCAACCTGGGCGACGAACTGGTCATCACCGACACTGCTCTGCCGGACGCGCTCGAAGCCGCTCTCCGCTGACACTCTTCGCGACATTCAGTGCGCTGAACCCACGAGGCGAACAGGTCTTGAGATGCCGAACCCACGTGAGTTCCCGCTGAAGAACCTTCAGTTCGCGTGAACTCTGGGCTTTCCAAGGGGCCCCGCTCTTATCTTAAGTGACTGTCAGTAGTTAGTCATGTTCGTTAAGTAAGATCCGTGGGTACTTGCCGCACAAGTATTCAGGGGTCTTCAGCCATGTCAGGCATGTCAGGTGCGCTGCCTCAGTACTTCCGGCCTGAGCGGGCGGTTGCCCCGGATACCACTACAGCCGTTCGAGGCTCAGCCACCGAAGTCCGCGACATGATGGGCGACCCATTCGGCGTAGGTGCGGGCGGGATGTCCGGTGACCTGCTCGATGGTCGGCAGGACGGAGTCAGGTTCCGCCTGGGCGGCGGCGAGTTGATCCAGGAGGAAGTCGGCGGCAGGGGGCGGCATGTGGTCGAGCAGCTGTCGGCGGACGTCGTTGCGGGGCATCTCTTCGAAGCGGGCCGAGAGGCCGAGGGTTTCGCCGATGATGCGGACCCGCTCGATCTGGCTGAGCGCTTGCGGCCCGGTGAGTTCGTAAGCCTTTCCGGGGCGAGGGCTGAGTAGGGCGTGTGCGGCGACCGCGGCGATGTCGCGCTCGTCGACCGGGGCCATGGCGGCGCCGCCGTACGCGCCTCGTACGATTCCACCGTGCTTCACTTGGTGGGCCCAGCCGAGGTCGTTGGCCATGAAGACGCTGGGACGTACGAAGGTCCAGGACATCCCGGAGTCGGCGACGGCCTGTTCGCAGGCGAGGTGCTGCTCACCGATCCAGCCGAGCTGAGGGAAGGTGACTGCCGCCGAGGAGAGCAGCACGATGTGTCGCGTACCGGCCTCCTTGGCTGCAGTGAGGAAGCCGTCGAGGGCGCCGAAGACGGGGAACAGGAAGGCGCGGTCCACGTCCTTCAGGGCTGCGGGCAGGGTTTCGGGGCGGGTGAGGTCTCCGGGGACGATCTCCACGCTGTCGGGCAGGGCGGTGGTAGCGGGGTCACGGGTGAGGGCTCGTACCTTCTCTCCTGCGTTGATCAGTTCGCGCACGAGGTTGTGGCCGACGTTTCCGGTGGCACCGGTAACCAGGATCATGAGGGTTGCCTCCTTGTGTGTGTCCGTGCGTACGGAGCTGGTAGTGGGGCCGGACGAGGAGTGGCGGTCCGGCCGTGGTGGCACAGGATCGTCACGCTCGGCGCTTGTCGGTGCCTATGACGAGGTAGACGGCGGCGGCTGCGGCGCACAGGAAGGCCGCGGCGGCGAGACTCGCAACGGCATATCCATGCACGCTCGCCTCCCTGGCCAGGTCTGCCGTCGCGGCATGTGCGCGCTGGAAGGCGTCGGCCACCGTGCCTGCGACGCTGCCCAGCAGTGCGATGCCGACGGACGAGCCGATCTGCATGGAGGTCATGACGGTGGCGCCGGCGACCCCGGCGTCCGGGCCCGCCCCTTGCGTGGCAGTGCTGTTGGCGGGCACGAGCACCCAGGCGTTCCCGAGGCCAAGCAGGACGACGACGGGCAGCAGGTGGGTCGCGTAGCCGCTGTTGGTGTGCAGTTGGCCGAGCAGGGCCAGTCCGGCGGCTGTGAAGAGCAGGCCGGGTGCGAGCAGGAGTCGTACCGGGGCGGTGGCGATGAAGCGGCGGGCGATGCGCACTCCGAGGACGATGGCCGCGGTGTAGGGCAGGAAGGCCAGCCCGGCCTTAACGGGCGGGTAGCCGAGGACGGTCTGGAGGTGGAAGGTCAGGAAGAAGAAGGCGGCGAAGTTGCCGATGGCCATGGAGAAGGTAGCCAGATAGGCGCCGCCGCGTCGGCGGTCGAGGACGACGCGCATGGGCAGCAGGGCATGCGCGGTGTGGCTCTGCCGCCACACAAAGAGGGCCAGCAGAGTCAACCCGGCGGCGAGGCCGCCCAGGGTTGCGGGTGCGGTCCATCCTTCGGTCTCCGCCTGGCTGAAGCCGAAGACCGATGCCATCAGTCCGGCCGTCGCCAGCACCGCGCCAGCCACGTCGACCCGCGTGTCGGGCTGCCGCGGGTCGTGGCTGACCGCGACTATCACGCCGATCGCCGCGAGGGCCGCGAGGGGCACGCTCACGAGCAGGCTCCAGCGCCAGCCCGCGTAGTCCGTGAGAATGCCGCCGAGGATCAGGCCGACGCCCGAACTGCTGCCCATGACGGTGCCGTACACCCCGAACGCCTTGGCCCTGTCGGCGGGAGCGGTGAACTTGGTGCCGAGCAGGGCGAGCACCGACGGGGTGAAGAGCGCGCCGAACACGCCTTGCAGGGCCCGGGAGGTAAGGATCATCGCCGGGTTGACCGCCAGGCCGCCCAGGACCGACGCCACGGCGAACCCGGCCAGGCCGGCCAGCAGGCATGTCTTGCGCCCGAGCAGCTGCGAGAGCCGGCCGCCCAGCAGCAACAGCCCGCCGTAGCAGAGCGCGAACGACGTGATCACCCACTGCCGTTCGGCTGCCGACAGCTGCAGCGCGTGCTGCACCGTGGGCAGGGAGATGTTCATGATCGTGGCATCGGCCGCGATCATCAACTGGCCGGTGGCGACCGCTGCCAGCGCCCACCATCGGCGGGACTGCGGTGCCGTGCTGGGTGGGGCGCCGCTTGCTGCGGCGGTCGTGACGGCGCTCATGGAGATCACACCTCTCCCAAAAGAGGTTATGTTGGCTGAGCCAACGTTGGCCCGGCCGACGATAGCCCAGAATTGTGGGCCGAGCCAACAAATTTGGTTAAGGTGAAGTCATGACCGCCACGGATGTCACCCGCCCTCCGGCCCGCCTGTGCGCCACCCCGAGCTGGCTGATCACCCAGACCGCCACGCACGCGGCACGGCTGGTGAGCGAGGCATTCGGCACGGTGGGCGGTCGGCGCTATCACTACGCACTGCTCGCGGCGCTGGAGGAGTTCGGCCCCGCCAGTCAGGCCGAACTGGGGCGGCGGTGCTCAATCGACCGCAGCTATGTCGTCGAGGCGGTCAACGAACTGACCGACAAGGGCTTCGCCGTACGGGCGCCGGACCCCGCGGACCGCCGCCGCAACATCATCACCATCACACCGGCCGGGGAACGCGAGCTGGAGCGCATCGCCGCGACGCTCGACGTGGCGCAGGACAAGCTGCTGGCCCCGCTCTCCTCCGGCGAGCGCAAGCAACTGACTCAGCTCATGGCCCGCGTACTCGACCACCACACGCATCGCTGACAAGATGAGTCGGTGTCGTGGGTGGTGGTCTTCCCCGTCAAGTCTGCGTGTTGAACTCTTGCAGATGTCTTGGCGACGTCCCGATGCCCGACGGTGTAGCCCGGAGCGTCGCGGCACCGGCCGATTACGGACGCGGAGGCTGTGTGGCAGCGTCAGTGATTACGAGGCTTCACTAGAGGTGTCCGCTGCGGCGAGGTGGTCGCGCAGGGCCGCGTGGCGGAACTGATAGACCGGGCCGACGGCGCGCAGCAGCCCCAGGCGGTGGGCGTCGTCGAGGAAGCCCATGATTCGCAAGGGAAGCTGGTGTCGGAGGGTCAGCCGGGTCACCGCAATGGTGCAGATCAGCCACGCATGGTGATCCCCCGTCGTGAGTCCGGCCACGGCCCCACTTACGAGCCCGAGCGCGGCCGCGAGCCCGAACCCGAGCTCGCCCACGAGCCCCAGACTGGATCCGAGCAAGAGCGCGAAGAGGAGCCCGAACGCGGCCATTCGAAGAAGGGCGAGGGCCCTATCAGCTTGCCAACTTGAGCGGGGTGTGCTGGTTGATGTGATTGTGGGGTGTTCCGCCCAGTCGAGCAGCCCAAATGCCAGCGTGATCGTGAGGCCAAACCCGGGCCCGACCGCCAGCCCGGCCTTGAGCCCGAACATCAGCCCGGCCAGTAGCCCGAACCCGAGACCGGCCCCGAGCCCGATCTTCTGAGCGCCTTTAATGCAGCGGAGGAGTTGGCGTGTTCGTCCGCGCAGTCGGAGGTTGGCGTAGCCGGGGTTGACCTTAGTCCAAGGCATGGCGGACACGCGCTTGGCCGCAAGTCCGGCTGCTGAACAGATGCGAGGCGTGGTGTTGGCGATGTGCCACCAGCCGATGTCGCGGGTGTCGGTCGGTGGGAAGGCACGAGCCAGGTAAGTCAAGTAACGGCGGGTGTCGTCGGGATCGAGCCGGCGGCCGGCTGCGCTGCAGGCCGAGTCGGCGCTGCGGGCGGCGCTGGACACCCCGATGATCCAGCCTGAACAGTCTCCGCAGCCCGACGGCCAGGCTGGGGAGAGCGCCGAGGCGGGGCCGGTGGCGCGGGAGACGACCGCGTCGGAGATGATCGCACGGATCGCGTCGGTGGTGCCGATCGAGCAGTTGGAGGCGGCGCTGGCGGTGATCAAGGAGTTGGTGCCGCCGGCCGGTGAGGATGAGGATCTGGCGTGGCGGGCGGAGCTGACGAACAGGTTCGCCTCGGTGCGCGGGTTCGTCGAGCTGCTGGCCGACACGATCCCGTGGGCCGGCACCGACGCCGGTGCCGGCGTGGTCGCGGCATTGCGGGGTCTGCCGCGCGTGCTCGCCTATGGCAAGCACGCCGGGGTGCAGCACATCGAGGCGCACAAGGATCTGGTGGCGGCTGGTGTATGACAATCCCGAGCTCGGCGACCGGCTGATCGACCGGCACGCCTACACCTTCTGCATCCTGGAGGCGCTGTGGTCGGCTCTGCGCAGCAAGGACGTGTACGCCGTCGGCGCGGACAAGTCCGGCGACCCGCGGGCCAAGCTGATCCCGGACGCCCTGTGGAGCGTGCACGCGCCGAGCATCCTGACCGCGCTCGGCCTTCCCGCCGACCCGACCGAGCATCTGCGGAAACTGTCCGGCGACCTGGGCGGGATCTATCGCGAGCTGGCCGACAGCCTGGACGCCAACCCCGCCATCACGATCAAGGACGGCCGGCTGAACCTGGCCCGACTGGAGGCGGCCCAGCTGCCGGAGGCCTATCAGGCGGTCCATGACGCGGTGATGAACATGCTGCCGCGCATCGACTACCCCGAATTGCTGCTGGAGGTCCACGGCCACACCGGCATGTTCGACGCCTTCACCCACATCTCCGGTTCGACGTCGCGGCGCGCGGACCTGGATATCAGCCTGGCCGCGCTGATGGTGGCGCGCTCCTGCAACCTCGGCTTGGGGCCGGTGGCCAAGCCCGGCGACCCCGTGCTGGGCATTCACCGGCTGATCAGCGCGGAGAAGGGCTACTTCCACCGCGACGGGATGGGCTTGGCGTCGGGGACGCTGATCGAGAGGCAGGCCGGCATCGACATCGCTCGCGAGGATTGGGGCGGCGGGCTGGTCGCTTCGGCCGACGGGCTGCGGTTCGTGGTCCCCGGCTGCCGCGTTCGGCATGAACCCCGCTGGGGTGCTCCCATATCTCGCCGACCACGTGGACGAACCACGACTGCCCGCCCCATCAAACCCGTGATATTTCGGTGCCGGCTCACATACGTTCGCGCGAACATGTGCGCTTTGGACGGGTGCAGGTTGGAACTGACGGCCAGGGCTCGGCGTTCGTAGGCGGCATCGACCAGCCGGTAGAAGCCTTCAGCAGCGTCGGGTGAGACGGGCAGCAGGCCGATGTCATCGACGATGACGAGGTCGGAGCGGATGATGCGGGTCAGTGCGCGGGCGATGGAGTCGTCGGCGCGGTGGCGGCGGACCAGGGCGCCGAGGTCTTCGATGTTGAACCAGGTCACCGTCAGTCCGGCCTCGACCGCGCTTTGGCCGAGCGCCTCGCTGAAGTACGACTTCCCCGTCCCGGAGGGCCCGCAGATGCAGAGGTTCTCGCGGCGGCGGACCCATTCCAGGCTCTTGAGGGCGTCCTGGGTGGGGCGGGGGATGGAGGAGACGGTCTCGTCCCAGTCGCCGAAGGTTTTGCCCGCGGGGAATCCGGCGCGTTTGCGGCGGGTGTGCAGGTTGGCGCGATCACGTCCGGCGGCTTCTTCGGCCAGCAGGACGCGCACGACTTCGGCGGGGTCCCACCGCTGAGCTTTGGCGGTGGGGATCAGGTCGGCCAGTTGCCGGCGCATGTGCGGAAGCTTCAGCCGCTTGGTCAGCTCGATAGCCTCGGCGAGCGGGTCGCCGTTGGAGCCGGGAACGAAGCGGAGCGGGGTGGCCATCAGGCGTTGTCCTCAGAAGTCACGTCGGTGTGGGGGCCGGCAGGGTGGGCGCCGAAGGAGGCCCAGGCGGAGGTGCCGGGCTGCAGGCTGTGGGTTTCGCTGGCTCTGGTCGGTTCGACGGCATCGCGTCCGGCTTGGTAGTCCAGGATCGACAGGAGGTCAGTGTCGGCGAACCGGCCGGTGATCGCGGCGGTTCCCAGGGCCTGGTCGACCTGAGTGGCGGAGTAGAGCTTGGCCAAGGTGACGGCCTCGGTCATCTTGGGCAACGCAAGGTTTCCGCGACAGAGATGCGAACTCCGAACAGGCGCTAGGTCCGCCCCGTATAGGCGAGGTCGGTCTCCATGCGGGCGGCCGTCTCCCTGAGTGCGGGCAGTATGTCGCGCACCAGGCCGTCAGGGGTGGCGCGGCTGGCGTGGGTGGCCACGTTGACCGCCGCGACGACGCGCCCGTCACGGTCGTGCACGGGGACCGCGATCGACCGCACGCCCTCCTCCAGCTCCTGGTCGACCAGGGCGTAACCGTCGGCGGCGGCCTGCCGCACGGCCGCGGCCAGCGCCTCCGATGAGGTGATGGTGTGGCGGGTGAGCGGCTTGGGAACGATGGCGGCCAGCCGCTCGTCAGCCTTTCCGGCCAGGAGCACCCGCCCCATGGAGGTCGCGTACGCGGGGAAACGGATGCCGACCGTGATGTCCACGGTCATGATGCTCACCGTGGGCACTCGCGCCACGTAGACGACGTCGTCGCCGGAGAGCACCGCGACCGAGGCCGACTCGTGCACGCGGGCCACCAGGTCGGCCAGATGCGGTTGGACGACCTCGCCGAACGTGCGCCCGGACAGATGGGCGTACCCCAGCTCCAGCACCTTGGGCAGCAGCACGTGCCGGCGGCCCTCCACGGCCGCGTAGCCCAGGTGCTCCAGCGTCTGCACCGCCCGCCGTACGGTGGCCCGCGGCAGGCCAGTGGCCTTGGCGGACTCGGCGAGCGTGCACCCGCCGCGCGCCGACCCGAGGGAGACCAGCACGGCGAGGCCGCGGGCCAGCGACTGCAGATAGCCCATGCCCAACTCCTCCTTGGCTGCCCGCGACGCGTCCATGCCGGATCGGGCGGGCGTGGGCCGGCCGGTCTGGGCGGTGTGTCGGGTTGTGAGGCGGGGGTTGGTGGGTCGGGTGGCGAGTGTTGTCTCCATGTCGGCGACCGTCTCCCGCAGCCGGGGCAGCGCATGGGCCCGCAGTCCCGACACGGTGTGCCGGCTGGTGTGGCTGACCACGCTGACCGCGCAGACGGCTTTGCTGTCCTGATCCCGTACGGGCAGCGCGACCGCGATCAGGCCCGGCTCGATGAGCTGGTCGTCCTCGGCCCACGGCGCCGAAGGGTCGAGCAGGGCGAGGCCCGCCGCGCACCGGTCGGCGGCCAGCAGGTCGCCCACCCGGAAGGCCACCGACATCGTGCGCCGCCGGGTGAACTGGCCGATGAAGCGCACCCCGTCGCCGTCGGGCACCGCCAGCGAAACCGACTCGTCCAGTTCGTCGGCCAGCCGCTCGGCCGGCGGGGACAGCGCCTCCTGGAGGCCGCCGCAGGCCAGGTAGGCCGCGCCCAACTCCATCAGCGGCGGCGCGAGCAGCACGTCGCGGTCCTCCATGCGCAGGTAGCCCAGGTGTACGAGTGTGGCGAGCACGCGGTCGACGGTCGACCTGGCGAGACCGGTGGCGCGCACGAGGTCGGTGGCGCGCGTATGCCGTCCCGGCTCCACGGCCAGCGCGCGCAGCACGGCCAGGCCGCGCTCCAGGGTCCCGGTCGGCTCCATCGGCCTCTCCTCACGTGTGAGGGCGGCTTTGACAGGAACGCCCCCGGTACAGATACTCGATAGCATAATAGTGAACTAAAGTTCGCATAGCGAACACCGATTGAACGGAGCGTCGTGCGGAGAGACAAGGTGGTCGCGACGACCGCGGAGGCGCTCGACGGCGTGCGTGACGGCGCGTCGTTCGCGGTCGGCGGCTTCGGCCTCAGCGGCATCCCCAACGTTTTGATCCAGGCCCTGCACGACACCGGCGTGAGCGGCATCGGCGTCGTGTCCAACAATTGCGGGGTCGACGGCGGCGGCCTCGGCGTCCTGCTGGCGGCCGGGCGCATCGCCCGCGTGACCGCCTCCTACATCGGTGATAACAAGGAGTTCGCCCGGCAGTACCTGTCCGGCGAGCTGGAGGTGGAGCTGACCCCGCAGGGCAGCCTCGCCGAGCGGCTGCGCGCGGGCGGCGCCGGGATCCCCGCCTTCTACACCCTGGCCGGGGTCGGCACGCCCGTCGCCGAGGGCGGCCTGCCGCTGCGCCACAACCCCGACGGCACGATCGCCATGGCCTCGCCGCCGAAGGAGGTTCGCGCCTTCGACGGCCGCGAGTACGTGCTGGAGCACGGCATCACCACGGACTTCGCGCTGGTCAGGGCAGCCAGGGGAGACCGCCACGGCAATCTGGTCTTCCATCGGGCCGCCCGCAACTTCAACCCGCTCGCCGCCATGGCCGGGCGGGTCACGGTCGCCGAGGTCGAGGAGCTGGCCGAGCACATCGACCCCGACGACGTCCACCTGCCCGGCGTCTTCGTGCAGCGCGTCCTCGTGCTCACCCCGGAGCAGGCCGCCGACAAGTCCATCGAGAGGCGGACGATCACGCCGCCTCCGGCAGGAGGGACGATCACCCGATGAGCTGGACCCGCGACGAGATGGTCACGCGGGCGGCGGCCGAGCTGCGCGACGGCGACTACGTCAACCTCGGCATCGGCCTGCCCACCCGCATCCCGTCCTTCCTGCCCGCGGGCGTGGACGTGGTCCTCCACTCCGAGAACGGCATCCTCGGCGTCGGCCCCTACCCCGGGCCCGACGACGTCGACCCCGACCTGATCAACGCCGGCAAGGAGACGGTCACCGTGCTGCCCGGCGCGTCGTTCTTCGACTCCTCGCTGTCGTTCGGCATGATCCGCGGCAGCCACATCGACGTGGCCGTGCTCGGCGCGATGCAGGTCTCGGCCCGCGGCGACCTGGCCAACTGGATGGTCCCCGGCAAGCTGGTCAAGGGCATGGGCGGGGCGATGGACCTGGTCCACGGCGCGCGCCGGGTCATCGTGATCATGGACCACACCGCCAAGGATGGCTCAGCGAAGATCGTCGAGGAGTGCTCCCTGCCACTGACGGGCAAGGAGTGCGTACACCGGGTCGTCACCGACCTCGGTGTCCTCGACATCACCGAGCACGGTCTCACGCTGGTGGAGTGCGCGCCGGGCGTGAGCGTGGAAGAACTGCGCGAGCGCACCGACGCGGAGGTTCTGACATGAAGGACGTCTACATCGTCGATGCCGTACGCACGCCGTTCGGCCGTCACGGCGGCGCGCTGTCCGGGATCCGTCCCGACGACCTCGCCGCCCACGTGCTCCGGGCGCTGGTGGAGCGCACCGGGCAGGACGGCGTCGACGAGGTGATCCTCGGCAACGCCAACGGCGCGGGCGAGGAGAACCGCAACGTCGCCCGCATGGCCGCGCTGCTGGCCGGCCTGCCCGTGACCACTCCGGGAGCGACGGTCAACCGGCTGTGCGGCTCCGGGATGGAGGCCGTCATCCAGGCGTACCGCGCCATCGCGGTCGGCGACGCCTCGACGATGATCGCCGGGGGCGTGGAGTCCATGACGCGCGCGCCGTGGGTGCTGCCCAAGCCGGACAAGGCATTTCCCGCGGGCGGCCAGGAGCTGGTCTCCACGACGCTCGGCTGGCGGCTGGTCAATCCCAGGATGCCCGCCGAGCACACGGTCGCGCTCGGCGAGGGCGCGGAGCTGATCGCCGACAAGCACGGCATCACCCGCCAGGAACAGGACGCGTTCGCGCTGGCCAGCCACCGGAAGGCGGCCAAGGCCGGCCTCGACCGCGAGGTCATCGCGATTGACGACCTGACCAGGGACGAGGGCATCCGCGACGACACCTCGCTGGAGGCACTGGCCCGGCTCAAGCCCGTCTTCAGGAAGGACGGCGGCACGGTCACCGCGGGCAACTCCTCGCCGCTCAACGACGGCGCGGCGGCGCTGCTGCTGACCGACGAGGAGGGGCTGCGCGGCCGCGAGCCGCTCGCCCGCGTCACCGCGAGTGCCGCGAGCGCGCTGGAGCCCCGCTACTTCGGGCTCGGCCCGGTCGAGGCGGTGCGCAAGGCGCTGGTCAAGGCGGGCAGGCGGTTCGGGGACCTGGCGACGGTCGAGCTGAACGAGGCGTTCGCCGCGCAGGTGCTCGGCTGCCTGGCCGAGCTGCCCGACCTCGACCCCGGGATCGTCAACCCCGAGGGGGGCGCGATCGCGATCGGCCACCCGCTCGGCGCCTCCGGGGCCCGCGTCGTCGGCGCCGTGGCGCACCGGCTGGCCGCGGCCGGCTCGGGCACCGGCCTCGCCTCTCTCTGCATCGGCGTCGGCCAGGGGCTGGCCGTCGTACTCGAAAGGTAGCGTCATGTCCACACCCCTCACCCAGGCCGACATCGACCGCGAGATCGCCGACTTGAACACGGCCCAGGGTGACCGGCGGGCCGATCACCCCGCGCGCGACTACGCCCCGTACCGCAGCACCGTCCTGCGCCACCCCAAGCAGCCGCTGGTGGCGCTGAAGGATCCGGAGGCTGCCGAGCTGTCCGGGCCGGTGTTCGGCGTCACGGACGTGACGGCGCTCGACTCCGACCTGACCCGGCAGCATCTCGGCGAGCCGTTGGGCGAGCGGATCACCGTGCAGGGCCGCGTCCTCGACCGGGAGGGCCGTCCGGTGCGCGGCCAGCTCGTGGAGATCTGGCAGGCCAACGCCGCGGGCCGCTACCCGCACCAGCGCGACGACCACCCCGCGCCGCTCGACCCGAACTTCACCGGCGTCGGCCGCTGCCTCACCGACGACGACGGCGGCTACGCGTTCACCACGGTCAAGCCCGGCGCCTACCCCTGGCGCAACCACGTCAACGCCTGGCGGCCGGCGCACATCCACTTCTCGGTGTTCGGCACCGCCTTCACCCAGCGGCTGGTGACGCAGATGTACTTCCCGGGCGACCCGCTGTTCCCGTACGACCCGATCCTGCAGTCCGTCACCGACGAGCGCGCCAGGCAGCGGCTGGTCTCCGCCTACGATCACGACCTGTCCGAGCCGGAGTGGTCGCTCGGCTACCGGTGGGACATCGTCCTCGACGGCCCCGCCGCGACATGGATGGAGGAAGGCCGATGAAGCCCACCCCTTCGCAGACCGTCGGCCCGTTCTACGGCTACGCGCTGCCCTTCCCTGGCGGCGGCGACATCGCGCTCGGCGGGATCACCGTCCACGGCCGGGTGTACGACGGCGCGGGCGACCCGGTCCCCGACGCGCTGCTGGAGTTCTGGCAGGCCGACCCTGCGGGCGGCCTGTCCGGCGCGCCCGGCACGCTCCGGCGCGACCCCGTGGACGGCTCGATCATCGGCAGGAACGGCGTCGACTTCACCGGTTTCGGCCGCGTCCCCACGGACGCCGACGGCCATTGGACGCTGCGCACGCTCGAACCCGGGAACGGGTACATCAGCGTGTGCGTGTTCGCCCGCGGTCTGCTGCACCACCTCTACACCCGCATCTACCTCAAGCACGACGCCTTCCTCGACTCGCTGCCGCCCGAGCGCGCGCGGACGCTGGTGGCGGCCGAGGAGCGGGAGGGCGTCTACCGCTTCGACATCCACCTGCAGGGCGAGAAGGAGACGGTCTTCCTTGACTTCGGCTGATCCCGCACGGACTCCGGCCGGCCGCGTGGGCTCGGAGGACTTCGGGCTGCTCGCTCCGATGCGGGGTGCGGTCGAGGCCACCGGGGACGTGGCGTTCCTGCAGGCCATGCTGGACGCGGAGGCGGCGCTGATGCGGGTGCGGGCCGCGCTCGGGCTCGCGCCCGAGGAGGCGGCTGAGGCCGTGGCCGCCGTCGCCCGCGCCGGCGCCTACGACCTGCCCGGCCTCGCCGAGCGAGCCCGCTCGGGCGGCAACCCCGTCATCCCGCTGGTGGAGGACCTGCGCGCCGCCGCCGGCCCCCACAGCGACCACGTGCACAAGGGCGCGACCAGCCAGGACATCCTCGACACCGCCCTCATGCTGATCGCCCATCGGGCCCTTGGCCCGGTCCTTGACGACGTCGAGCGCGTCATCGCCGGGCTCGCCACGCTGGCCGCCGCGCACCGCAACACCCCGATGGCCGCGCGGACCCTCACCCAGCAGGCCGTCCCCACGACCTTCGGGCTCAAGGCGGCGGGCTGGCGTGCCCTGGCGATCGACGCCCGCGACCGCCTCAGCGCCGTCCGCCACGCCCTGCCCGCCCAGCTCGGCGGCCCGGCCGGAACGCTGGAACAGTTCGGCGACCGCGACACCGCGTCGGCCGCGCCCGCCCGGTTCGCCGCCGAGCTGGGCCTCGCCGCGCTGCCGCTGCCCTGGCACGTGCTGCGCACCCCGGTCGCCGACCTGGCCGGGGCGCTGGCGTTCGCGTCGGGGGCGCTGGGGAAGCTCGCCGCCGACGTGCTGGTGTTGTCCCGTACCGAGATCGGCGAGGTGTCGGAGGGCGTCGGCGGCGGATCGTCGTCGATGCCGCACAAGCACAACCCCGTGCGGGCCACGATGATCGCGGCGGCGGCCCGGCAGGTGCCCGCGCTGTCCGCCGTTCTGTACGCCTCACTCGCCGCCGAGGACGAACGCCCGCCCGGCGCCTGGCACGCCGAGTGGCAGCCGCTGCGCGAGGCGCTGCGCCTGGTCGCCGGCGCCGCCCGCGACGCCGCGGAACTGGTCGCCGGCCTGCGGGTGCACCCCGCCCGCATGCGCGCCAACCTGGCCGTCGCCGGTACGCCCGGCGCCGCCGCCGTCCTCGTGGACCGGGCGCTGGAGGAGAAGTGACGTTGTTGCAGCACCGGCTGGACGGCCCGGAACACGGCTCGCCGATCATCCTGGGCCCGTCGCTCGGCACCTCGGCCCGCGTGTGGGAGCCGCAGCTCACCGCGCTCGCGCGCCGGTTCCGCGTGGTCCGCTTCGACCTGCCGGGCCATGGCGGCTCGCCCGTCCAGGACGTCAGCAGCGTGGACGACCTCGCCGGGCTCGTGCTGGAGCTCGCCGACGCGCTCGGCCTCGACGCCTTCCACTACGCGGGCATCTCCCTCGGCGGCGCGATCGGCGCCACCCTGGCCGCCCGCCGACCCGGAAGAGTCCTGTCGCTGGCGATGATCTGCTCCTCGGCCCGCTTCGGCGAGCCGGACGGGTGGCGTGAACGGGCGGCGCTGGTCCGCGACCGAGGCACCGGACCGCTGATCGAGGCGTCGGCCGAGCGGTGGTTCGCCGGGCCCGCCGTCCAGTCGCTCCTCGACGACCTGGCCGCCGCCGACCCCGCCGGCTATGCCGCCTGCTGCGACGCCCTGGCGCGCTTCGACCTGCGCTCCGACCTGGCCAGGATCACCGCCCCCACCCTGGTCCTGGCAGGACGGGACGACCCCGCCACCCCGCCCGCGCACGCCAGGCAACTGGCCGACGGCATCCCGGGCGCCGCGCTCGTGGAGGTTTCGAAAGCCGCCCACCTCGCCAACGTCGACCGGCCCGGCCAGGTCACCTCCGCGCTGCTCGCGCACCTACCCGTGACCCCGGGCATGCGGGTACGGCGCGAAGTGCTCGGCGACGCCCACGTGGACCGGGCCGTCTCCCGCACCACCGGCTTCACCCGCGACTTCCAGGACCTCATCACGCGTTACGCGTGGGGGGAGATCTGGACCAGGCCCGGCCTCGACCGGCGCACCAGAAGCTGCGTCACCCTCACCGCGCTGGTCGCGCACGGCCACCTGGACGAGCTCGCCCTGCACGTACGCGCCGCGCTGCGCAACGGTCTCACCCCAGACGAGATCGGCGAGGTGCTGCTGCAGAGCGCGATCTACTGCGGGGTACCCGCCGCCAACGCGGCGTTCGGCGTCGCCCAGCGCGTCCTTTCCGAGATGTCCGCGGAAAACGCATGAGCGAGGGCCGATCCGGCTCAGGGCCGTCAGCGCCGCGCCCAGGGGCGCGGTGCTGACGGCCGCCAAGCGTGAGGTACCGGCGCCCGGGACGCCGGCGGTCAGAGGAAAGTCGGGAGCTGGCTGCCGGCGCAGACGTGGAGGACCTCGCCGGTGATCCGCGCCGCCTGCTCCGAGGCCAGGAACGCGACGGCGTTGGCGACGTCCTCAGGTCGTACCAGCTCACCCATCGGCGTCACGGCCCGCACCCGCTCCGCGTAGGCGTCGAGCATGCGCTCGTCCCCCCGCTGCCTGCTGAAGCCGGTACGGACGAAGCTGGGCGCGACCGCGTTCACCCGGACGCCCAGGGGCGCCAGCTCCATCGCCAGTGACCTCGTCAGGCCGACGAGCCCGGCCTTGGAGGCGGCGTAGCCCGGGTGCCCGCCGCCCAGCCACGTGCGTGACCCGATGTTCACCAGGGCCCCCGACCGCTGCCGCGCCCACCAGGGCAGGACGGCCTGGGCGATCAGGGCGGGGCCGCGCAGGTTGACATGCTGCGTCCGGTCCCAGGCGTCGACGTCGATGCCGGCCAGGTCCTGCGCCGGCTCTATCCCCGCGGCGCAGACGACCGCGTCGATGCGCCCGAGCTCGGCCCCGGCGCCCTCGACGAAGGCGCTGATGTCGCTCGGGTCGGCGACGTCGAGCCGCCGCCCGTGCACCGCCCCGGGGATGCGCTCGGCGGTGGCGAGGGCGGCGGCGAGGTCGAGGTCGCCGACGACCACCGTCCATCCGTCGGCGGCCAGCCGGGCGGCGGCCGCGCCGCCGATGTCGCCTCCGCCTCCGGTGATCAGCGCCACGGGCGTGTCGGTCTGGTGCGGGTGGATGGGCATGTGTCGTCCTTCCAAAAGCCTCAGGAGGCGGAGGGTGGGAGAAGCCGGCAGGCGGAGCGGCCGATGGACAGCAGCCTGCGGTCCGTGCCGGGCGGCCCGGCGAGCATGATGCCCATCGGGAGCCCGTCGTGTGTCCCGGCGGGCAGCGAGAGGGCGGGCGTCCCGGCGAAGCAGAACGGGTAGGTGTTGCGGACGAGAGCCGTCGTGGTCGCCTCGGTCGCGGTGTCGAGCCGCGGCGCCGTGACCGGGGTGGTGGCGGTCAGCAGGACGTCCACGCCGGTGAAGGCGGCGGCCAGCTCGGCCTGCCAGGCCCGGCGGAACTCCCGGGCGCGGGCCAGGTCGTCGGGGCCGTACCGGTGGGCGCGGCGCGCCTCCACGGTCGGCGCGTAGGTTCTGCCCGGCTCCAGCAGCTCCGCGAAGGCGGCGGCGGCCTCGACGGCGTAGACGGTCCGCGCGTGCTGGTGGACGGCGGGCGCGGAGGGCAGCTCGACGGGCTGGACGGATGCGCCGGCCGCTGTCAGTCCCCGCGCCGCGACGGCGACCTGCCGCCGCACGCCCTCGTCGACCTCGGCCGGGTCGTCGAACCAGCCGGTGAGCACGCCGACCCGCAGGCCCGCGAGGCCGTCTTCCGGAAGCGCGCGGGGTGGGCGGGCGCCGTCGGGCACCTCCGGCGGCACCTCCTCCCGGTCGCCCAGGAGGACGTCCAGCAGGAGCGACAGGTCCTCGGGGGTGACGGCGACGAGGCCGACGGTGTCGAGCGTGGGGCTGAGCGGCACCACGCCTTCCGTGCTGACGCGGCCGTGCGTGGGCCGCAGCCCGCAGACGCCCGTGAGCGCGGACGGGATCAGTACCGACCCCCCGGTGTCCGTACCGAGCGCGGCGACCGCCATGCCGGCGGCGACGGCGGACGCCGAGCCGCCGCTCGACCCGCCGGCGGTGCGCGCGGGGTCCCACGGGTTGCGGGCGTCGCCGTAGTGGGCGTTGGCGGTCACGGCCGAGCTGGCCAGTTCGGGCAGGTTCGTCTTGCCGATGACGAACGCGCCCTCTTTCGTCAGCCGGCTCACGGCCACGGCGTCCCGCGCCGCGGGCGGGCGTTCGCGGGCCGGGCGGCCCAAGGTCGTGACCCGGCCGCCGACGTCGATGTTGTCTTTCACCGCGACGGGCAGCCCGGCCAGTGCCCCACGGGCGCCACTCGAGCCCGGAGGCTCGCCGAAGACCTGGGTGAACGCGTGCAGGTTCCCGTCCAGCTCCGCTATCCGGGACAGCGCGGCCCGCGCGAGGTCCTCCGGCCGCAGTTCCCCGGCGCGCACCGCCGCGGCCAGACCGGACAGGCCGCCGTGCCGGGTGAGCAGGCCGAGGAGCGGGGCCGCGCGCATCACGGCGTCCTCTCGGACAGGGCGGGGGTGCTCTCCAGGACGTAACCGAACCTGTGGCGGGGGGTGAGCGCCTCGTAGCGCGGCCATTCGAGTTCGACGCCGATGACCTCCGCCAGCACGGACTGGAACTCGCCCAGCTTGCCGGGGTCGGAGCGCACCTGGGACGGGAGCGCCTTGCGGCGGACGCAGAATCCGGCCAGCGCGCCCGCGGCCTCGCCGACGGTCCACTCCCCGGGGTGTACCCGGCAGGCGCCGCTGGTCAGGTGGGTCGCCCCGATGTTCTTGGCGGCGGGCAGCAGGTTGCGCAGGCGTACCGGCACGAGGCTGCCCAGCGGGATCTGGAACGGCCAGGTGTCGATGTCGATCGTGGGGCGCCCGCTCGTGGAGGGGTGCACGTCGATGCGGTAGGCGCTGATGCCGACGCTGTCGCGGAAGCGTTCGGCGCCTTCGAGCCCGGCCCGGGCCGCCACGCCGATGTGCTGCTCGACCAGTGTGAACTCGCTGCGGATGCGCCTGCTCTCGCGGATGTAGGGCATCTTGGCCAGGCCGTCGGGCGTGCCGGTCAGGTCGCCGCGCGACCTCAGCTCCGGGTATCCCCGCCCGCCGTCGTGCCGCGGCGCCTCCGTCTGCATCCAGTACAGGAACGACAGGGAGAGCTGTCGCGCCTCCAGCAGGGCCAGCTCTCTGGCGGGCGCGTCGACGCCGATGAGAGGCAGCCGGGAATAGTCCATCATGGGCCAGGCGGCGGCCGTGATGTCACCCCACTGGGGTTCGAGGTGCGCGGCGTCGAGGACCCGCCGGGCGTGCCACAGGTCGTAGCGGACGCCGCCGGCCGACTCCTGCTCGGTGAAGAGCGGACGCAGGCGGGGCCGGTGGGTGACGTGGTCGCTGACCTCCCAGCTGAGCAGCGGCCCCGGCCACTCGGGCGGCTGGTAGGCGCGCCACGTCGCGTAGTCGGCGGGCCGGTCGATCGTGTTGTCCGTCCCGGGATTCCAGCTCAGCAGCATCGCCCAGGTGATCGCCTGCTGGTCGTAAGGGTCGGCGGGCCCGGGGAGCGCGTGCGGCTCGCCGGTCTCGGAGCTGCTCTCGGCGCCGAAGACGTGCTCGGCCCCGGCCAGGTCGACGAGGTCGCCGAGGTCGGTCGCGTCGAGGAAGAAGGCGCCGGTCAGCTCCGCCTCCTCGCCCTCGGGCCCGCGTACGAGCACGGAGCGGACCTCGTCGTGCTCGGTGGTGACCTCGGCCGCCCGCTGGTCGCGGAGCACGGTCACCAGGCCCCTGCTGATCCAGGGCGCCAGCATCTCCTCCAGGACGAGCCGCGCCACCTGCGGCTCGTGGCTGAGCGGGCCGATGTTGCCGGAGCCGGGGTTCAGCCGGCCGGCGGTGCGGGCCTCGGCCTTGAGCGGGTAGTTGCGCCGGTAGAACGAGCGGACGCGGTCCCGGAAGTCCCGGTAGGTGCGTGTGCAGCCGACCGACTCGATCCAGGGATGCTCGTCGGGCGGGATGCACTGGCTGCTCACCTGGCCGCCGACCCAGTCGCACTCGCTCACCAGCACGCTGCGCAGGCCGAGGCGGGCGGCGGCCAGGACGGCGGACACGCCGCCGAGGCCGCCGCCGACGACGACCAGGTCGAAGTGCTGTGATCGGGACACGTGGTCACTCCTTCATGTGGTGCTGTCAGGGGTTTCGGGCCGCAGCCGGATGCGCTCCTCGAGAAGGAGTCCTCCGTCCGGGCTTCGCCGGAGGACGCGCCTGCGGCTTCGCTTCACGCCGAAGACGGCGTCGGAGTCGATGTAGGGGTCCTCCGCGTCGAAGATCGTCGTGGTCAGCGGGTGGTGGCCCGGGGCCGAGACGATGACGTGGATGTGGGCGGCCCGCCACGGATGGCGGCCGGTGGCCGTGAGGAGGCGTCCCACCGGGCCGTCGGCCGGGATGGGATAGCTGACGGGGCGCACGGTCCGAAAGCCGTAACGGCCGGCGTCGTCCGTCCGGAACCGGCCGCGCAGGTGGAACTCCGGCTGGCTGTCGTCCTGCACGTCGTACAGCCCGTTGGGGGCCGTCTGCCAGACGTCGACGACGGCTCCCGCGATCGGCCGGCCGGCGGTCGTGGCGACCTCGCCGGTGACGAGCAGCGGCTCGCCGTCGAGGTCGGGGGCCGCGATGGAGGCGCCGTTCTCGCGGAACGGCGCGCCGGGCACGTAGAAGGGGCCGAGGATCGTCGATTCGGTGGCGCCGTCGCCCGCGGGATGGCCGAGGTCGTCGACCAGGCTCGACAGGCCCAGGGTGTCCGACAGCAGGATGAACTCCTGCCGGGTCGGCGTGCAGGTCCGGCCCGTCTCGGTGAGGAACTCGATGCCGGCCAGCCATTCCTCCTCCCGCAGGCCGACCTCGAGGGCGAACGCGTGCAGGTGTCGCACCAGGGAGCTCATCAGCTCGCGCAGCCGGGGGTCGGGAGTGGCCTGCACGCGTTCCAGCACCGCGCGGGTGAGCTCGTGCTGCGTCCGCGGATCCGGGTCCATCACGTTCTTCCCTTCCTCACGGGATCTCGGTGGCGCGCCGCCCGTCGAGGGCGGCGCGCAGGACGGCGCGGACACCGGCGACGTCGGCCGGCCGCGGGTTGACGGGGCGCTCCTCGACGACGAGCGCGGCGGCGTGGTCGAGGTCGGACGCGGTGAATCCGAGTGCTTCCAGGGCGGCCGGGGCGCCGATGGCGCGGCGCAGGTCCCACAGCGCCCCCGCCGCGTCGTCGCCGCCGAGCGCTTCGGCCACCCGGCGAAGGGGCTGGGGGGCCGCTGACCGGTTGTACGCCGCGACGTACGGCAACACGGCCGAGTGCACGGCGGCGTGCGGCAGCCCGTACGCGCCGCCGAGCACGTGGCAGATCTTGTGGTGCAGGCCCATGAGGGCCGAGCCGAGGGCCCAGCCCGCGAGCCAGGCCCCCGTCAGAGCGTCCGCGCGCGCCACGGGATCCCGCGGCGCGGTGGTCACCTTCTGCAGCGCGCCGGCCAGCAGGCGCAGGCCCTGCGCGGAGATCGCGGCGGTCACCGGCGACACCCGTGGGGCGTAGGACGCCTCCACGAGGTGGGCGGCGGCGTTCATGCCGCTCGCGGCGGAGAACCCCGGACTCAGCCCATAGGTGAGCTCCGGGTCGTAGACAACCGTGACGGGCTGGACCACGGGGTCGCGGCCGGTCCGCTTGTGCCCGTCGCGGGTGATCCCCCAGATCGGGGTCATCTCGCTGCCCGCGTACGTGGTCGGCACGGCCAGGATCCGGGTCCGGGTGCGCAACGCGACGGCCTTGGCAAGCCCGGTGGCCGAGCCGCCGCCCACGCAGACGAGCAGGTCCGCCTCCCGCGTGCGGGCCAGCCGGGTGGCGTCCTCGGCCTCCTGGTGCGGGACGTGCGTGGCGGTCTCGACGACGCGGCCGCACACGCGCCCGTCGACCAGGTCCGCGATCGCGTCGGCGACCCCGCGGGAGCGCCGGTCGGAGATCAGCAGGATCCGCTCGGCTCCCAGCCGTGCGGCTTCGGCTCCGACGCGCGTCACCTCGCCGGGGCCGAACACCACGCGCGAGGCTCCCTGCTCGTGGACGAAGGACGGGGCGGGGCCTTCCGCCGCGGAGCGGGCCGTCATCGGCCGTCGCGGAGCCAGGCGCGTCCCCGCTGATAGAGCGCTTCGACGGCCTCACCGGTGAGCTGCGGCATGTCAGTCTTCACCTGGTAGCCGAGTCCGGTCTGCAGGTACGCCAGGTGGCGGTAGCCGTCGGGCAGGCTCTTCAGCAGGTCCTGGTCCAGCCGCAGGCTCGCCGCGGGGTCGACCGGGTCGATGCGGTCACGCTCGTAGACGGGCTGCCGGAGGACCAGCTTCCAGCCGTCGCCACGTTCGAGGAAGTCGTAGAAGCGCCCGGTGCAGACGACGTCGCACTCGACGCCCTCCACGAGGGCTCGCTGGGTGATCGTCATCTTTGTCTGGGCGATCGCCCGATGACCGGCCGTCTCCACAGAGGTGCCGCCCAGGAAGTGCCAGATGCGCACCCCGCGTTCCCACCCCTGGCGGCTGACCTCGATGAAGTCACGGTAGCCGCCCTGGAACCAGGTGGCCTGCATGACGCCGTCGGAATGCCACAGCGTGGCGAACAGATCCCATCGGCCGGCGTCGCGCCAGACGGCCCAGTCCTCGACGAGTTGCCTGATCTCTGCCTGATCGGTGGTGTTCACGCTGACTCCTTGTGGTGGTCGTGCTGGTGGGGGAGAGGCCAGCCGGCCGCGGCCAGGGCGCCGGCGGTGGCGTCGTGGACGAGGCGGGCCGCCTGTGCGGGAGGGAGCAGTTCGAGCTCGTCGGACCACACCTCGGCGGACATGCGGGCGGTCACGCCGAGAGTGCGCAGCTCCCGCGCGAAGGCGGTCGCTCTGGCTCCCGGCGGCAGGCGCAGGTGCCGGGCCTCATAGCGGAGGTCGTCATGGGCGGTGGGCCGCGTGTCGTTGAGCTGCACCGACAGCACCCGCTCCGGCGGGATGTCGGCGAGGTCGCCCGGCGAGCCGCCGGAGCGATGGTGGTGCCAGCTGTCGAGCAAGAGCCCGGCGTTGGGCGCCTGGGTCTCGCGGACCAGCCGCCAGGCGTGCGGCAGTGTGCGGATCTCGCTGAACGGCATGTACTCCAGCGCGATCCGTACGCCCTGGACGGCGGCCCGCTCGCACAGCGCGGCCAGCCGCCCGACGAGCCGCTCGTGCGGGTGCGCGGCGAACTGAACCACGTTGAGCTGGTCGCAGCCGAAGGTCTCCAGGACGTGGAAGAGCAGCCGTCCCTCGTCGTCCCGGTCCGGGCCGTCGGCGGCCCAGTCCCAGGACGTCTCCACCTCGGCGACGCGCAGCCCGTGCGCGGCGAGCAGGCGGCGCAGCGACACGTCGTCCCGGCCCTCACGGGCGGCCTGGTACTGGTCGAGGGTGAGCCCGATCGCGTCGAAGCCGCCTTCGGCGGCGGCCTGGAGTCGTTCGGTGAACGAGGCGCGCCGCAACGTCATGGCGCAGAGCGTGATCGCATATGCCGACGTCATGTCGCTCCATTCTGTGCGCTATGTGCACATTTGTGCGGATAATAAACGCCACAAGGATGCCCGTGCAATGAGCCGGCCATCCCGTCAGGCGGGCAGGAACGCGAGGAGCCGCTCCAGCACCTGCTCAGGCTGCTCCTCGGGCAGGAAGTGCTTGCAGTCCCGGATGGGTATTCCGGCGACCCGGTCGGCGTAGCCGGACCAGATCCGCGTCACGTCACTGCCGCCGAGCCCCCCGTCGGCGCCCCACAGCAGGAGCAGCGGCTGCGTCAGGCGGTTGCCGGCGAGGTGGTCGCGCTCGTCGGCGTCCAGGTCCTGCCGGAACCCGGCCCGGTAGTCCTCGAGGGAGGCGTGGAGGGAGTCCGGATCACTGAAGGCCGCGACGTACTCGGCCACCGCCTCCTCGCCGACCGCGTCCGGCAGCAGAGCCTGCCGTTCCAGGAAGAAGCGCAGGTAGGCCTCGGTGTTACCGGCGATCAGGAGCTCCGGCAGCCCGGGCTGGAGGTGGAAGAACCAGTGCCACATGGCCGCGGCGGAATCCTTGTCGAAGGAGCCCATCACCTCTCGCGTCGGCAGGATGTCCAGGAGCGCCAGGTGGTCGATGTCCCCGGGCCGGTCCAGCGCCCAGCGGTGAGCCACGCGGGCGCCCCGGTCGTGGCCCACGACGTGCGCCTTGTCGAAGCCGAGCGTCCTGATCAGTCGCGACATGTCCGCGGCCGTGGTGCGTTTGTCGTAGCCGGAGCCGGGCTTGCCCGATGCGCCGTAGCCGCGCAGGTCGGGGGCGATCACGGTGAACCGCTCGCCGAGCGGTCGCATGAGGTGCCGCCAGCAGTGGCCGGTCTGGGGCCAGCCGTGCAGCAGGACCACGAGCCGGTCCGCCGTGCCGGACCGGCGGTAGTGGATGTCGACGCCGTCCAGTTCGGCGCGGTGGGAGGTGACGGTCACACGAAGTCCTTTCCGGGCCGCACCTCCTTCGTCCGAGGAGGCCCCTATCCGAGGAGGCCGAACTCCTGGTGGACGGAGTTGTGGCGCAGGTCCGCTTCTATCTGGGCTGCCGCGCGCCTCATGGCGGGCAGGAAGTCACTCATGGCCTCGGCGCTGCCGCGGCCGGCCAGCATCGACACGTTGAGCGCGGCCAGGACCCGGCCCGCCGCGTCGCGGACCGGCACCGCGATCGAGCGCGATCCGTCGTCGATCTCCTGGTCGACGATCGCCCACCCCTGGGCGCCGGCCTCGCGCACGATGGCCCGGAGCCGGTCCGGATCGGTCACCGTGTGCTCGGTGATGGGCTCCAGCTCCACAGCGGCGAGATAGTCGTCGAGCTGCTGCCCGGACTGCCCGGACAACAGCACGCGCCCCATGGACGTCGGGTAGGCGGGGAACCTGCTGCCGACCATGATGGGGACGGTCATCAGGCGTTTGACGGGCACCCGGGCGACGAACACGACGTCGTTGCCGTCCAGCACGCCGAGCGAGCAGGTCTCGTGGATCTCGCCCACGAGCTGCTCCATGTGCGGCAGGGCCACTTCGGGGAGGCTGAGGCTCGACAGGTAGGCGTAGCCGAGCTCGAGGATGCGCGGGCGCAGGGAGTACAGGCGCCCGTCGGTCATCACGTACCCCAGGTCGACGAGCGTCAGCAGGAAGCGCCGCGCGGCCGCCCGGTCCAGGCCGGTGATCTTTGCGACCTCGGTGGAGGTCAGTTGCGGCCGGGTGTGGTCGAACGCCTTGATGACGGCGAGTCCCCGTTCCAGGGACTGGACGAAGTACGGTGGCCGCTCCTGAGCCGGCGAAGGCTGCTCGGCTTGGTCCCCGTCGATTCGCGCCACCACTGCCACGCTCCCTGTTCGCTCATATGGGGGTCCCCGATCCGCCCCGGCGGAGGACCGCGGCGGCGTCCCCAGGATAGAGGCCGCCGGAACGTCGGATGACTGATCATTTCAGGCATGCCGCACCGCTTCGGTCAGCAGGGTCGTGAGCTCCCGAGGGTGCGACAGCATGGGGGAGTGAGCGCTGTCGATCTCGACCTGCCGGGTCGCGCGACCGGCCATCGCCCGCTGCGCCTGCGGTGACAGGGCCACGTCCCGGGCGCAGACGATGTAGGTGGACGGGATGTCGTGCCAGGAGGCCCGCTTCACGGGGGTGGTGACGGTGCCGATGTGCTCCGGCGTGATCCGGCCGGTCGCGGCGGCCACCTGCTCCGGGGAGCAGCCGCCGTAGAACAGGTGGCGGGCGGCCGCCTCCGACACGTGCAGGTAGTCGCCCTCGGCCGTGGGGGCGAGCGCAGGATCGGGCGGCGGCGGTGTCAGGGTGTTGGCGTCGGCGCACGACTCGCCGGCCTCGAGCAGGAACGCCGTCAGATAGATCAATGACGCCACGTTCGGCGCCCCGGCCGCGGCCTCAGTGATCACTGCTCCGCCGTAGGAATGCGCGCACAGCGTCACGGGGCCGTCCAGAGCGGCGAGCTCGGAGCGCAGGAACGCGACATGACCCGCGAGGTCGTGCGGGCCGGGGCCCCGGCCGAGGCCGGGAAGCTGGATGGCTCTGACGGTCAGGCCCGCCTCGGTGAGCAGGGGGACCACGGGGTCCCACGCCCAGCCGCCATGCCAGGCCCCGTGGACCAGCACCAGCGTGGGCAGCGCCTTTTCGGTCGTCGAACTCACATGGATTCCTCTCGCCTCGTCGTGCCGGACGGCGCTACGGACAGGCGAATGGTAACAGTGCGCACAGCTGTGCGCCATACGCACAATTTCGGATGCACCTATTGCATTGAATCCGGAACACTGAGTACTATCCGCACAATCGTGCGTATGGCGCACAAAATCATTCACGGTGAAGCGGCCGGTACACCGCCCCCGAGTGGCGCTCCCCCCACCACCCCGGTCACGCCCACAGGAGGAACGACGTGGAGCTGCATTCCAAGGTCCCTGAAATCGCGGTCCGCCAAGCCGCGCTCTCCGGAGCGACGGCGCCCGAGTGGGAACGATGCTGAGATTCCTGGGCCGTCGCCTGCTCCTGGCCGTGCCGACACTGCTCGGCGTCTCCCTGATCGTCTTCGTCACCGCGAAGCTCGTACCGGGCGATCCGGTGGCCAGCCTCGTCGGCCCCCTCGCGCCGGAGGCGGCGCGCCGAGAACTGATCAGCCGCCTCGGCCTGGACCAGCCGGTGGCCGTCCAGTTCGGCACCTGGCTGTGGAACCTCGCCCAGGGCCGGCTCGGGACGTCCATCCAGCTGCAACTGCCGGTGCTGGACGTCATCGTGCCCGCCTTCGGCAACACGGCCCTGCTCGCGTTCGCCGGCGCGCTGATCGCGTTCACCGGAGCCGTCGCGCTGGGTTCCGCCGGCGCGTTCTCCTCCCGCTCAGGACCCCGCCGGTTGGGCTCCGGCCTGTCCTTCCTGGCCATGTCGGTGCCGCCGTACTCGGTCGCCCTGCTGCTCGTCGTCGTCTTCGCCGTCGGGTTTCCCGTCCTGCCCGCCGGCGGCATGCAGGATCCGATCAACGGCGGCGGCACGGCGGACCTGCTGCGCCACCTGATCCTGCCCGCGATCGCCGTGGCGGTGATCCCGATGGGGGTCATCGCCCGGATGCTCCAGGCCACGCTGGCCGAGGTCCTGTCCGGCGACCCCATCACCGCCATGAGGGCACGCGGCCTGAGCCGGGCCGCGATCGCCGGGCACGCGCTGCACAACGCGCTGCCCTCGCTGCTCACGATCGCCGGGCTCCAGCTCGCCTACCTCGTCGGCGGCGTGGTCTTCGTCGAGACGATCTTCTCCTGGCCGGGGCTCGGCCAGGCCCTCTACAACGCCATCGCCTCCCGGGATCTGCCGCTCGTCCAGGGCGGCGTCCTGGTCATCGCCGTCTCGTTCGTCGTCATCAACATCGTGGTCGACGGCGCCCACGCCCTCATCGACCCCCGTGTACGGAGATAGCCGTGGACGACATCTCACCCGCCCGCGACACCACCACCCCTGACCCTCCACGAGACCGGCCCCGACGACGTCGCCTCCCGGCGGCCCTGGTCGCCGGCGCGCTCATGACCCTGGCCCTCGTCCTGACGGCGGCGCTCGCGCCGCTGCTGCCACTGCCCGACCCCGACACCGGCTCCCTCGCCCAACGGCTGCTGCCGCCCGGCTCCCCCGGTCACCTCCTGGGCACCGACGGGCAGGGCCGCGACCTGCTCAGCCGCCTGGTGTGGGGCACCCAGCCGTCGCTGGTCGTGGGATTCCTGCCCGTCCTGGTCGCCGGTGTCATCGGCACCCTCCTCGGCATCGTCGCCGGGCTCGGCGGGCGCGGCCTGGAGAACGCCGTCATGCGCAGCCTCGACGTCCTCTTCGCCTTCCCCGCCGTGCTCCTGGCCATCGCCATCGCCGCCTCGCTCGGCGCCGGCCTCACCAGCCTGATCATCGCCCTGTCCACCATCCTCGTCCCCGCCGTCGCCCGGGTGGTTGTCACCGAGGTGGCTCGGCTGCGCGAGCTCGACTTCATGCAGGCGGCGCAGGCCAGCGGGGCCACCTGGCCGACGATCGCGCTGCGGCACGTGCTGCCCGGCATCGTGCCGCCGGTGACCGTGTACTGCTCGGCACTGGTGGGGCTGTCCATCGTTCTCGGCGCCGGGTTGTCGTTCCTCGGCCTGGGCGTCGCGCCGCCGCGTGCCGAGTGGGGCGCGATGCTGGACGACGTCCGACAGCACATCTTCGTCGCGCCGCTCCTCACCCTGATCCCGGCCGCGGCGATCTTCCTCGCATCCGTGGCGTTCAACGTGCTCGGTGAGGGACTGCGCCGGCACTTCGACGTGCGATCGAGGTACACGGTATGAGCGCGCTGCTGGAGATCGACGACCTGACCGTGGACTTCGCCGCCGGCCCAAGGGTCGCCCACGCCGTCCGCGGCGTCAGCCTCACCGTCGAGGCCGGCCGCACGACAGTCGTCCTCGGCGAGTCGGGGAGCGGGAAGTCCGTCACCGCACGGACCGTCATGGGGCTGGTGGGGGGCCGGGCGACGATCCGCGGCTCCGTCCGGTTCGACGGCACCGACCTCCTCGCCCTCGACGAGCGCGCCATGCGGGACCTGCGCGGTCGCGACATTGGCCTGGTGCCGCAGGACCCCAACGGTTCGCTCGACCCGCTGCGCAGGGTAGGCGCGCAGATCGGCGAGGTGCTGCGCGCGCACCGCGCCGTGGCGTCGCGAGCGGCCCGCCGCGACCGGGTGGAAGAGCTGCTCACCCACGCCGGGATCACCGACCCCGCCCGTGTGGCCCGCTGCTACCCGCACGAGCTGTCCGGCGGCATGCGGCAGCGGGTCGCCATTGCCGCCGCCGTGGCCTGCGGGCCCCGCCTGCTCATCGCCGACGAGCCCACCACCGCACTCGACATGACGGTCCAGGCCAGGATCCTGGACCTGTTCGGCCGACTCCAGCGTGAGCTGGACATGGCCATCCTGCTGGTCACGCACGACGTGGGCGTCGCCCGGCAGATGGGCTCCTCGGTGGTGGTCATGTACGCCGGCCGGGTTGTTGAGCAGGGGCCGGCCCGGAGGGTGATCGACCGGCCCGCCCACCCGTACACCGCTGCCCTGCTCGGCGCGCAGCCCCGCCCCGGGATCCCCCGCGGGGAGCTGGTGGCGCTGCCTGGCCTGCCGCCGTCGGCCACGACCACGATCGAGGACCGGTGCGCGCTGGTGCCACGCTGCGCCCACAGCGTCGCCGCCTGCTCAGCCGCGCTGCCCCGGCTCGGGCCCGTCGCGGACGGCGGCTCGTCCGCCTGCCCCGTGCCGTGGGCCGACGCCCCCGCCACCGAACGGAGTCCAGGATGACCGAACCGCTGCTGGTCGCCACCGGCCTGACCAAAAGGTTCGCCAACGGTGTCCTCGCCGTCGACGACGTCAGCCTCACCCTGCACGAGGGCGAGACCCTCGGAGTGGTGGGCGAGTCGGGGAGCGGCAAGTCCACCACCGCGAAGCTGATCCTGCGCCTCCTGCGGCCGGACGCCGGGCAGGTGGTCTTCGCGGGGCACGACCTCGCACGCGCGCGGGGCTCCGAGCTGCGGGCGCTGCGGGCCAGGCTGCAGGTGGTCCCGCAGTCGCCGCAGACCTCGCTGAACCCGCGCATGACCGTCGGCGACGCCATCGCTTTCAACCTGCGCGCGCACGGCTGGCGCAGACGGGCGATCGCGGCCCGCGTCGCCCACCTGCTCGACCGGGTCGGGGTGTCGCCGGCGGACGCCGGCCGCTACCCGCACGAGATGTCCGGCGGCCAGGTCCAGCGGATCGCCCTGGCCCGCGCCCTGGCCACCGACCCCGAGCTGATCGTCTGCGACGAGGCGGTCTCCGCGCTCGACAAGAGCATCCAGGCCCAGGTGCTCAACCTGCTCGCCGAGCTCCAGCGGGAGACCGGCGTGGCCCTGCTGTTCATCTCCCACGACCTGTCGGTCGTCGAGCACATCGCCGACCGCGTCGCCGTCATGTACCTGGGGCGGCTGGTCGAGGAGGGCGGTGCCGACCAGATCTGGACGGCACCGCGCCACCCCTACACCCGCACGCTCTTGTCGTCCATCCCCTCGATCACCTGACTCCCCTATGGAGACCCTCATGGACTTCCGGCAACGCTCCACCCTGATCCCGGCCACCCTCTCCTTCGCCCTCGTCGTCGCCCTCGCCGGCTGCGGCTCCGGTGCCTCCACCAACGGGTCGGGCTCCGGCTCCGGCGGCACCCTGGTGATCGGCATGACCGCCTCCGACATCCCCGGCACCGACACCGTCCTGGCGTTCACGCAAGGCTTCGAGGGCGAGCGTTTCGTCAACTTCCAGCTTTACGACGGCCTCACCCGCTACGACCTGAAGCAGGCGGACAAGACGCCGTCGATCGTGCCCGGCCTGGCCACCTCATGGGAGACCAGCAAGGACGGGCGCACCTGGGCCTTCGACCTGCGGGAAGGGGTCACCTTCTCCGACGGCACCCCGTTCGACGCCGACGCCGTCGTGTTCGCCTTCGACCGGCTGCTGAAGAAGGACAGCCCCTTCTACCACCCGACCGCGGCCGGCGCGGCGTCCCTGTGGACCAAGGACATCGTCTCGTACGCGAAGGTGGACGCCCGGACGGTCACCGTCACCACCGAGAAGCCGAGCGGGCACCTGCTCACTGACCTGACATTTCTCACCATTCCCAGCCCCACCGCGGTCAAGAAGTACGGCAACGAGCAGTTCGGTCTGCACCCTTCGGGCACGGGTCCCTTCACCTTCGAGTCGCTCAAGCCGGGGCAGCAGCTCACGATGGTGGCCAACAAGAAGTACTGGGGCGGCGCGCCGAAACTGGACAAGGTGATCCTGCGGCCCATGACGGACGCGAGCGCGCGCGCCGCGGCGCTGCGCTCAGGCGAGGTCAACTGGATCGAGTACCCCAGCCCCGACGACATCGACTCACTGAAGTCGGCCGGCTTCCAGCTGCTGTCCAACAACTACGACCACCTCTGGTACTGCACGTTCGACCAGGCCAAGAAGCCGTGGAACGACGTGCGGGTGCGGCAGGCGGCCAACTACGCCATCGACCGCGAGTCCATCGCCAAGGACCTGCTCAAGGGCACCGGCGATCCGGCCTACCAGCACGCCCCCGCCTCGACGGAACAGTACGTCGCCGCCAACGACACCTACTCCTACGACCCGGACAAGGCCAAGAGCCTGCTGGCCGAGGCGGGCCTGGCCGGCGGGTTCAGCACGACCCTGGCCGTGCCGACCGGAGGCTCGGGCAACCTCATCCCCGTGCCCATCGCGACCGCCCTCCAGGCGCAGCTCGCCAAGGTGGGGATCAACGTGAAACTGGAGAAGGTCGAATGGTCGGCGCTGCTGGCCGACCTCAACGCCGGCAAGCCCGCCCTCGGCGCCGACGTGCAGTGCGCCTCGACCGTCACCTTCCAGGCCGAGTCCCTGATGCGGAAGTTCTGGGCCAAGGACACCCCCGTCTACACCGGCAACTGGTATAACGCGAAGGTCGACGCGCTCACCGAGAAGGCGGAGCGCACGCTCGACCCCGCCAAGCGCAACACCCTGTTCCAGCAGGCCGAGCAGATCATCAGCGCGGAGGCGCCGTACCTGTTCGTGGTGAGCGACCGCAACCCGCGCGCCCTCGCCTCCGGAGTCAAGGATGTGATCCAGCCGAAGTCCTGGTTCATCGACCTGACCACCGTGCGCATCGGCGACTGAGGAGGCCAGCCATGACAGCCAGCGACGAACCCATCCGGTGGGCCGTGAACCTGCCGCTGCCCGGCCTCGCGCTCCGCGACCACCGCAGGGCGGTGGAGGCCCTGCCCGATCTCGGCTACAGCGACGTGTGGACCGGCGAGGGCGGCGGCCTGGACGCCTTCACCCCCCTGGCCGCTGCCGCGGCCTGGAGCCCGGGACTGGGCGTGGGCACCGGAGTGCTGCCCATCTTCACGCGCGGCCCCGCCGTCATCGCGCAGACCGCCGCCGCCCTGGCCGATCTCACCGATGGGCGGCTGACGCTGGGCATCGGGACCTCGGTTCCTGCCCACGTCTCGGCGTTGAACGACGTGCCGTTCACCAAACCGGTCACCCGTCTGCGGGACACGCTGCGCTTCCTGCGCACCGCGCTGCGCGGCGACACCGTCGACCAGGAGTACGAGACCTTCACGGTCCGCGGGTTCCGGCTACCGAGGACCTCCACCGTCCGGCCGAAGGTCGTGGTCGGCGCGTTGCGCCCAAAGATGGTGCAGCTCGGGCTGAGCGAGGGGGACGGGGTGATCACGAATGTGCTCACGGCCGCCGACCTCACGCAGGTCCTCGACGCGGCCGGACCGCGTCCGCCGGGCAAGGAGATCGTGGTGAAGGTCTTCGTCTGTCCCACCGACGACGAGGACCACGCCAGGAGCGCCGGCCGGGCCTTCCTGGGCTGGATCCTCAACCAGGCGCCCTACCGGGCCTTCCACGACTGGCTCGGCCGGGGCGACCGCCTCCAGGAGGCGCGGGGCCGCTTCGACGCCGGCGACCAGCAGGCGGCGGGCAGGGCGCTGCCGGAGGACCTGGTGGACGCCCTGTGGATCCACGGCTCGCCGGCGGAATGCCATCGGCAGATCGCCCGCTTCGCGCAGGAGGGGGTCACCTCGATCCTGCTGTACGTGGCCCCGACCCCCGAGCTGCTCACCGGCCGCGCGGACTTGCTGGACGTGCTGGCCCGCCTGAGGGGCGGCGCCTGAGACCTCGCGGGTAACCGCTTCGGCCTCGATCCGAGGTGGCCCTGATCGGGCCATGGTCGGGTCGTGGCGGCGGCCCGCCACCGCCGGGCGGAACCGGAGGAGGACGAGGACGACGACGAAGAGGCGGGGAAGAGGACGATGACGAACGGCTGTCCGTACGGTCCCCGCCCTACCCCAGGCCGCGTTCCCCGTACCACCCGGCCAGCTTGCTCCGGCGGCTGACCGCCCGCAGCCGCCGCTCCACCTGGTCCCGGCAGGCCGCCGTGGTCACCACCAGGAGCTGGTCGTCGGCCCTGACTCGGGTGCTGTCCGAGAGGACGAACGACTTGCCAGGGGCGCCACCTCCACCTCCAGGTCGTGGGCCTCGCCCGGCGCCCGACGCGTCCTGCCAGGGCTTGCGTGCACACTCCTGCACCTCACCGGTTGACACGGCCCCTCATCGCCAGCGGCGCGAAAAAGGGGGCCGTCACCCCTCGCCCGCAACCGTGCTGCGTATGCAGCGCGACTACGATCAGCAGAGCGCAATCTGACCGGCCGGGCCCGTGAAGGCCCGAGGGACGGCCGCACACGGGAAGTCGTCGTCGGGATGGGCGTCCGCAAACTCCAGCAGTTTGTCCGTTACCGCATCGAACAAGTCGTTGGACTTGACCTTGTAATCGGACAACTGCTTGCGGATTAAAGCTTCTTGAACTCCGCACCAGTGAGCGCCGAGGGCATGTGTCTCCTTTGGCTTGGGGGCAAGCCGCCGCCAGCGCGCGGCTCCGGGGTTGTTCGCACAGAAATGTTCCACATTCACCCAAGCAGCCCAGAAATGATCTGTCCATCCAGCGGTCAGGCCGTGATGGGATGCCCTCCGGCTTACTGACGCCTTCGCGGCGAACTGACATCCGGGTGGCAAACCCGCTGACATCTGACGGCACTTGGCACTCACGACGATCACCGGCACGGCAGCCGGGGCCAACCTACGTGCCTGACGTGCCTGACAGACCTTCGAGCGGCTGACCTGCCAGTTCGCTTGACAACACTAGATAACCATCGGGGTCGGTGTCACTAGCCGCAAGGTAACTCTGTGTGATGAGACTTGCTGCTGTAAGGGGGGCTGTCACGGGCCACCGTCTGGTTCGATGCTGTCTCGCCGTGACGTGGCCAGGTAGTAGAGGCCGATGCCCAGTCCGGTGGTCAGCAGGACGAGCCCGAGGGCGATCATGGCGATGATGGTGGGCCATTGGAGATGCTGCGGCAGGTGCAGGGCCAGAAACCACGATCGGGTGACCTGTCCGGTGGTCAGCATGAGTGCGGGCACGATGCCCTGGGCCACCAGGGGCACCCAGCACAGGGTCAGGCTCGCGATGACGTACGCGCGTCGGCCCATCGGGGCCAGGTCGAGGCCGAGCTTGTCCAGGCGCAGGTCGGGCTTGGGCGGGTGCGGCCGCCCCAGATCCAGGGCCGGGGCCGGTCGCCTCCGCTTGGGTGAGACGCCAGTGCGCAGGTGCAAGAGCAACTCGGGCGCGCTCGATTCGAGTCTGGTTGCGGCGAGGCGCCCCAGCAGCCAAGCCAGCGTGGCGCCGCCGACCAGGCCCATGACCGGTCCCGCCCAGACCGGCCCCAGCCGGACCGCGAAATAGGCGGGGGCGGCGGTCGCCGCGGTGAGGATCAGCACCAGCAGCACCTGGGCGAAGTCGGTGCCGTTCTCCAGCAGGTTGCCGCCTCTGCGGTGCGGATCGGTCATGGGCACCGGCCGCAGCACCGACACCAGCACGGTCACGCCCGCGCCGCCGCCCAGCAGCGCGGGCACGAGCGCCGCCAACCAGGGCCACAGGCCCAACTCGCCGGTGAAGACGACCATGGCGGCGGTCAAGACGAGCGTCGGCGGCGCGGTGACCAGCAGCCAGGCGAGCTGACGGCCGCGCACGTCGTAGCGCGCGGCGCCGGGGACCATCATCTTGCCCCACAGCTCGGTGCCGTCCTCGCCGTAGAGGTTGGCGGAGATGGCCGCGACCCACAGGGCGAAGACCGCTCCGGTCCAGGGCAGGAAGATCGGCGCGTCGATGACCAGCGGCAGCAGGCAGAACGCCAAGGCGTAACACAGGGCGAAGACCAGGTAGTGAAAGCGCAGCAGGTCCCGAGACCAGGTGCGTAGCTCCCGGGCGGCGACTGCCGTCACCGGGCCCGTGGCCCACCCGCCGGAGGCCACCCGGACCGGGCGCCCGCTCGCGCGCCGGGTGGTCAGCCGCCGCTTCAGCAAGGCGGCCCAGCCGTACCAGCACACCACGCCGAGCGCGGCCAGCCCCGCCAGGGCGGCGGCCACCGTCGGCCACTGTCCCTGCCCGGCCGCCCGCACGGCCACCAGACCCCAGCCGGAGGGCAGCGCCACAACCCAGGCGGAGAACGGGTCGGGGAACCCGGTGCGCAGGGCGGTCTGCACCAGGGGAGAGAGCACCCAGCTCGAATGCAGCCCAGCCAAGATGGCGGCGCTGACGAGCGCGGCCAGCGCCGCGCCCGCCTTGGACCGCATGACCTGGCCCAGCACCGCGGTGACCAGCCGGGAGGCGAGCACGCACACCACCAGCTGCAGGACGACGGCGAGCACGCCGACCGCCGTGGCCGCCCCGCCGAGCCCGGCCTTGACGGCTACCACCACGAGCGCGGAGAAGGCCACGAACGTGACCAAGGGTGCGACACCGACGAACGCGGCCCCCGCCAGCCCGGCCGCCAAGCGGCGCGGCGTGAACGACAGCAACGAGAAATGCTCGGGACGCAGCGTCTCATCGCCGCCGCCGAACAGCGCCGGGCCCAGCAGCCAGCCCGCCGTCCACAGCGCGAACCCCACCCCCAGCAGGTCGAACGGCAGCGACGCGAGCGGGTAGTCGCGCCCCGCGAGCACGATCAGACCCCCCGCGAGGGCCAACCCGGTCAGCGCGCCGGTGACCATCTGGGCGGCGCGCCGGCCGGTCATGGAGTGCCGCAGCACGGCCAGCTTCATCTGGATCAGGAGGACAGCCACGCCAGCTCACCCACCTCGGGGATCTGGCCGCCGACCAGACTCACGAACCGCTCTTCCAGGCTCCGGCCCGCCCGCACGGCTCCCAGCGGGCCCGAGGCCACGACCCGGCCGGAGGCGATCACCGCCACGTGGTCGCACAACTGCTCGACCACGGCCATCACATGGCTGGAGAACACCACCGAACCGCCGCCGCGCACGAACCGCTGCAAGATCACTTTGATGGTGGCGGCCGAGACGGGGTCGACGGCCTCCAGCGGCTCGTCCAGCACCAGCAGCCTCGGCGCGTGCAGCAGCGCCGTGGCCAGACCGATCTTCTTGCGCATGCCGGTCGAATACTCCATCACCAAGGTGCGCTCGGCCCTGTCCAGCTCCAAGACCTCCAGCAGTTCGCCCGCCCGCCGCTCGACCTCCTTGAGGTCCATGCCACGCAGCAGACCGGTGAAGCACAAGAGCTCGCGGCCGGTCAGCCGCTCGGGCATGGACAACCCGTCGGGCAGCACGCCAATCAGTTTCTTGGCCCGCGCAGGGTCGGCCCACACGTCGAGGCCGAAGATCTCGGCCCGCCCGCCGTCGGGACGCAGCAGCCCCACTGCCATCGACAACGACGTCGTCTTGCCGGCCCCGTTGGGGCCGACAAGGCCGAAGAAGGACCCGCGCGGCACCTCCAAATCGATGTGGTCGACGACCGCCTTGCGGCCGAAGCTCTTGGTCAGAGCGGCGAGCCGAAGCGCCGTGTCTGTACTTGATGGCCCCACAGCGCCTCCTTGTTTATGAACGGCACGTGCCGTGTCTTTTAGGGAGCATGCTGGAGGGTGACAGTGTTGTCAACACGGCACGTGCCGTCCGATACGGTGGTGAGATGACCGACAAGCGCGGCAGCCGTGCCACCGACCGGACCGAGGCCATCATGCGGACCACGCTGGAGTTGGGAGAGGAGATCGGCTACGCCAAGCTCAGCATCGAAGCGGTCGCGGCCCGCGCCGGCGTCGGCAAGCACACGATCTACCGCCGCTGGTCGTCCAAGGGCGCCCTGTTCCTCGACTCGCTCCTGTCGCTGAACAAGTCCGATCTGGACTACCCCGACACCGGCGACATCATCGCCGACCTGCGCCAGCAGATCCACGCGGCCATCAACCTGCTGGACCAGCCACCCGTGGGCCCTCTGTATCGAGCCCTGATCGGCGAGGCCCTGCTCAGCCCCCAGGTCGCCGCGGCGCTCAACGACCACTTCATCACCCCGCAGGCGGAAAAGACCCTCGCCCGGCTGAAGGCGGCCCGCGACCAAGGGCAACTGTCGCCCGGCTTCGACCTGGATCTGGCGATGGACGTCCTGTCGGGCCCGCTGTACTTCCGGGCCCTGATCACCCAGAAGCCGCTGACGCACGAATACGTCGACCGCGTGATCGAGGCCCTCTTCACCGGGATGGGATCCAGGCCTTGATACGGAGTGCAAGCCCGAAGTTCCAGGGCCGACTCAGGTGACTAAGAACCTTCAGTTCGCGTGAACTCTGGGCTTTCGAAGGGCCCCACTCCGGTCCGCGCGACCAGCCCCAAAGTAGCTGTGTGTGATAACAGTCTCGGTCTCATCTACAGCCGGTACCACGGCCCGGCTTGAGGTGAACCGGTACGGCGGAATAGGTCCCCCGCCCAGGACACTCGCGGTTGGCCGGCTTTGTGGAAACCTTCAATGTGTTGTCGCTGGGCGGCTGTCTAGAGTTCGTGACCATGGTTGTGGCGTGGGCAGCAGTACGTGGCATGGTCGGGCTGGTGCTCGGGGCGGTGATGGCCGTGGTCGAGCTGGCGTGGGTCGTCATCGCGATGCCGCTGCTGGCCATGCCGTCTACCCGGCCTTGGTCGTTCCGTGGCGCCGGGTGGCTGGCCGAGGCCGATCGGGTCCGCGTCAATCGCTGGCTGGGTGGCACCGTCGCCCCATGTCTGGCAGGGGGGCGTGCGCTGGCGTACGTGGCGATGCGCGGCATCGTCGGCGGGCTCGGTGGCGGGGTGCTGGTGCTTGTCGGGATCTGGGTGACGTTGAGCTGGCGGGCGCTCTCCGGTGGTACCGGGCAACGTGCCGAGATGAGCTGGTACGACCCGATCACCTGGACGGCGTTCGGACTCCTCGTCATCTTCCTGGCGGCGCAGGCCCTGATCGGCCTGGCGGCGCTGGAACGACGGCTGGCGGAATGGGGACTCGCGCCCAGCGACAAGGAGGTGCTGCGCAGCCGCGTCGAGCAACTGTCGCGGACGCGGGCAGAGGTGCTGGAGGCGGTCGACGACGAGCGGCGGCGGATCGAGCGGGACCTGCACGACGGCGTGCAGCAGCGACTGGTCGCGCTGGGCATGCTGCTCGGCCGCGCCCATCGCCTCGATGACTCCGGCGCTGCCGCCGCGCTGTTCCGGCAGGCGCGGGAGGAATCCCGCCGCGCACTGGAGGAGTTGCGGGAGGTGGCCTGGCGGATTTACCCGGTGGCCCTGGACGACGGCGGGCTGCCGGCGGTGCTGGAGTCGCTCGTCGAACGCTCCAGCGTACCGATCAACCTGGACTACGACGTTCCGATGCGGCTGGACCCGGCCCAGGAGACGGTCGCCTACTTCGTGATCTGCGAGGCGGTGACGAACGCGCTGAAACACAGCCGGGCTCAACGGGTCGAGGTCGAGGTCCGCCAAGCCGCCGGCATGTTGCGCGTACATGTCAGCGACGACGGCGTCGGCGGCGCCCGCCCCGACGGACGCGGCCTGTCCGGCCTGGCCCGCCGGGTAGCCGCCTACGACGGCCGCTTCGACCTCGACAGCCCCGCCGGAGGGCCGACGACGCTGCGGGTGGAGCTGCCATGCGGATAGTCCTGGCCGAAGACAGCACGCTGCTGCGCGAGGGCCTGACCCGGCTGCTGAGCGAGGACGGCCACCGGGTCGTGGCGGCCGTCGGCGACGGGGAAGGGCTGGTGGCCGCGTGTGACGAGCATCGGCCGGAGGTGGTCGTCGCCGATGTGCGCATGCCGCCGACCTTCACCAGCGAGGGCCTGCGGGCCACGCTCGCCGTTCGGCGCCGCCACCCTGGGATCGGCGTGCTGGTGTTGTCGCAGTACGTCGACACCCGCTACACCGCCCAGCTCGTCGACGGTGGCGTACGCGGGATCGGCTACCTGCTCAAGGACCGGGTGGTCGAGGTCGGCGACTTCCTGGAGGCGCTGCGGCGGGTGGCCGCCGGCGGTACGGCATTCGACCCGGAGGTGGTCCGGCGGCTGCTCAACCGCGCCCGCGACACCACATCCCTGGCCCGGCTGAGCGTGCGCGAGCACGAGGTGCTCGCCCTGATGGCACAGGGACATACCAACGAGTCGATCGCCGGACGGCTGCATGTGTCGCGCAGCGCGGTGGAGAAACACGCCAACTCCATCTTCGACAAGCTCGGCCTCGCCCATGCCGATGGCTACAACCGCCGGGTCCTGGCCATCGTGCGCTTCCTCAACGACTAACCCCCGGATCTGATCACTGGACGGCCGGCAGGGCCGCCCGGTCGCTCAGCCCTGCCCTCTTCCCTCCGACCCTCTGCACAGGAGTACGTGTGAACCTGACGACAAGGCACTTCATGGCCAGCGCGGCCGCCGTGGTGGTGCTCTGCCTCGGTTCGCCGGTCTCACCCGCCGCCGCGGCGGCGCAACCGGACCCGGCCGCGATCGCCGGGGTCGTGGAGGCCAACCTCGGCCCTACTCGCCTGCCCGGCGTCGCGGTGGCACTCGTCAAGAACGGGCGCGTCCTGCACACCGGCGGATACGGGCATGACGCGCGTGGCGAGCCGGTCACGAGCCGGACACCGATGCGGATCGCGTCACTGTCGAAGTCGTTCACCGCCCTGGCCGTGATGCAGTTGTCCGAGGTCGTCGACCTCAGGCTCGATGACCCCGTCGTGCGGCATCTGCCGGAATTCTCCCTGGCCGACCCCAGAGCCGAGCAGATCACCATTCGCCAGCTGCTCGACCACAGCTCCGGCATGTCGGATACCACCTACCCCGAGGCCGGTCTACCTCAGCCGGACTCGCTGCGCCAGGCCGTGGCGGACCTGCGCCGCGCCAAGCTGGCCGCCCCGCCAGGCCGGCGACACGAATACCACAACCCCAACTACTGGGTTGCCGCCCGGCTGGTGGAAGTGGTGAGCGGGCTGCCCTTCGCCGAGTACCTCACCCAGCGGGTGTTCACCCCGTTGCGGATGACCTCGACCGTGACCGTCGACAACTGGCAGGACCCGGTCCCCGGCCTCATCGACGGGCACAACCGCTTTGTCGGGATCACCTGGCCACGCACCGAGCCCGACCGGTTCGTCGCCGGCTCGGCCGGCATCGTCACCACCGCCGACGACCTCGCCAAGTGGCTGGCCCTGCACACCCGTGGCACGGCGAGCACCGTCCTGTCCAAGGAGGGGCTGCGCGAGCTGCACCGGCCCAGCGCACCCGACGGACACTACGCCCTCGGCTGGGACAACCCCGACCCCCACAACGGGCCCCGGCAGATCACGCACCCCGGATCGTCCTTCACCTCCACGGCCACCATGGTGCTCCTGCCCGGCAGCGGGTACGGCATCGCGCTGATGTCCAACAGCCGCATGCCGCTGGAGGCCGACGTCGAGGCCATCATGGAAGACCTCATCGCCTTGACCCAGGGCACGCCCGGCACGGGCGCCCCGCTCCCGCTCGCCTTCATCGCTGACCTGACCGCCCTCACCGCCGCGATCGCGATCGCAGCCGGCGGGGCCGTCAAAGCTCGCCGAGCGCGACGTTGGGCGCAGCGCCGCGCCACCGCTGCTCCCTGGAGGACGACGCTCCGGCTGGTCCCCTATCTGCTGCCGTTGCCGGTGCTTGCCTTCCTGCCGCGCATCCTGGAACTGATCGCCGGCGGCCGCGGCGTCACCTTTGTCCTGCTGTCTCACATCTGGCCGACCTTCCTCGCCACGGCCGGCCTGACCGCGGCAACCGGGATCATGATCATCACCGCCCGCATCCGCGCTCTCCTGCGAGAGCAGCGTCGCCAGTCGGCTTCGGCACCACTGCATTCACAGGCGCACACCTCTACGACCGGGACGTGAGCACCGGGACTGGCGCCGTGGCTTCACGACTTCCGGGGCTGTTTCACAGGCGGTGCCGTGTGGCTCATACCTCTGGAAGGGAGGGATCGGGTTTCCAGGGGTTTGGTGCGGTGATGGACCAGCGTTCATGGTCGCGCCAGGCCCCGTCGATGTAGAGGTAGGCGGGCGACAGCCCTTCGTAACGGAAGCCCAGGCGCTGGGCCAGGGCCAGGGATGCTTTGTTCGCCGGCTGAATGTTGGCCTCCAGCCGGTGGAGCCGCAGGTCGGTGAAGGCGTGCTGCAGGGTGACGGTGAGCCCGTCCGTCATGTAGCCCTGCCCTGCGCACGGGGTGAAGGCCGCATAGCCGAGGGACGCGCCCTGGTAGCGGCCCCGGATGATCGAGTTGATGTTGACCGTGCCGGCGGCTGCGCCGGTCTCCCGGACACGGATCAGAAAGCCCAGGTTGGTGCCGTCATCGAAGCGGCGCATCCAGACCTGGAACTCCTCCGCGGTCGCGGGCAGCTGCATCCATGGCAGGTGCAGCTTGGTGCTGGCCTGCACGAGCGAGCAGAACTCGTCCTGGTCGGAGAGGGCGAGTGGGTGCAGTTCGACCCGTGATGGCATTCCGGACATGGGCCAACGTTAGGGCCTGTTGTGAGCAGTGGATCGCCCGAGTGATCCATCCGGGATGTCTCGGTCGACTCGACCATCTCCCGCGCGCACCAGCATGCCGCCGGTGCGCGAAAAAGGGGGACACATCCAAGAGGCACTGTCCTGTGTATCAGGTGTCGGTCGGCGCCACGAAGATTTGCCTGGACGCCCCCGGCATGTGACTCCAATACATCATTCTTGCCGGATCCACGATGGTGATCGATGACGTGGACCGGGCGCTCTGCTTCCTCGGTTCAGGGCCGGGGAGCGCGAGGGGCCGGCAGGCCCCTCGCCCGGGGTGGGCTCCAGCAGGCCCAGCCGGTAACCGGGTCACGGGCGGGCGTGGCGAGCGAAGCGAGCGGGGGTTTCGGGGGGTCGAAGGGGGGCGTGAGCCCCCCTGGGAGACGCTGCCCGAAGCCCCCTCGCGCGAAGCGCGCCCCGTCGCGGAGGACCATGCTGTCCCTCTAGGGCGACCGGTGACCGCCTAGAACGCGGTGGAGGGGAATGCGGTGCCCTCCACCGTGACCTTCCGGCCCGAGCATGACACCTTGGGCGAGTCCGTGCCCGGCACGATCACCGTCAGCAGCGACTTGGCCGCCGGTGACACCACCACATTGGTCGGGTTCTTCGACAGGTACGTGGGCGAGACCCATCCCAGTTTCCCGCCGCGCTCCACCTTCTGCCCCCCGACCCGCTCGCACGAGGCCCCGAACTGCAGCAGCGTGACCTTGAACTTGCCGTCCCCGAGCACCACCTTGCCCCCGCCGCTGGAGAGCACCTTGAGCGACCGGTCGAAGCGCCACAGGCTCCTGATCTTCTTGCCGCCCGACGCCGTGTCCAGCACCGCCATCAGGTCATCGCCGTGGTTCACCAGCACCGACCTGGTACGGCTCACCCCGTACGCCTTGTCCGTCAGCTTGAACGACTGCCGGTCCTGGCCGTACTTCGTACCGACGAGCTTGGAGGAGGTGCGCGGACGGAAGCGGGCGCCGATCACCGTCGGCACGTTGTGCGCCTCGGGTGAGAGCGTCCAGTAGCGGTAGGAGCTCTTCTCGTACGAGTGGAAGCCGCCGTCCACCAGGATGTCGCGTCCCTGCGCGTAGTACGTGACGCCCAGGTGGTCCTCGTGGCCGTGGAACTTCAGCCCCGGACCGAACCGGATCGAGTAGTACGCCGAGTCCCGCTTGCCCCAGGCCGTGCGGCCGAAGACGTAACCGGCCCGGTACGCCTTGACCTCCTGCTTCGGCGTCCCCGTGTCCATCTTGGGCTCGGTTTCGGCGGTGCCGTCGCCGATGGGCACCATGTACCCGTTCGGCATGGTCGCGTGGGCGACGAAGTCCTTCAGCGCGTCGGCTCGCTTGGCGATCTCGCCGGGCACCTTCCTGCCGCACGCCTTCATGTTGGTCATCGCGACCTGCAGCCGGTCGTACACGTACACGGCGTAGCGGGGCGCCTGCTCCATGAGCGCGCCCTGCGAGTCGACGTCGAGCTTGACCGTGCCGGTCAGGCGGCGGGAGGCCAGGTTCGCCCAGTCCTTGCGGCCGTAGCGGCAGCCGATGCCCATGAGCGCGATGTCCTGGTCGATGCCGTGGTTGTGGCCCTTCTTGTAGAGCCGCGAGTCCGACAGGAGCTTGGCGTGCTCGGCCAGGCTGTCCTTGAGCCAGCTCTCCTTGACGTGCATGCTCAGGCACAGCAGCGGCTGCGTGCGCAGCGAGACCGGGTGGTCCTTCCACACGTACGGCTTCGTGCCGCGCGCGCCGTGCCTGTTGTTCGCGACCCAGTCCTTGGTGATCTCGGTGGCACGATCCAGGTAGCGCCGCTCTCCGCTGTTCTCGTACGCGACGACCAGCGTGCCCATCCAGCGCAGCGACTGGAACACGAACTCCCACGACCGGTTCTTGTACGGGCTCGCGCCCCAGTTGATCTTCTTGCCCAGCTTGTACGCGGGCAGCCCCACCAGCGAGATCTCGCCCTTCATGACGTCGTCGGCGGTCGGCGTGCCGGGCAGCCAGTCGCCCTGGCACTCCGAGGTGCGGGTCACCTTGTCGGCATGCGCGGGGCTCACTAACCCGCCGAGTGCCAGCATGAGAGCAAGAGGTATCGCAAGCTGGCGCACGCCAGTTCCTTTCGGGACAAAAAAGTGAAGGCGGAACATGCTGTCCGAATCGCGATCAACCGGTCAAGTTGCGTGTCGGATTCGTTAGACGCCCGATGCCCGAACGAGGTGGCGACATGCGGGTGTCCTGGATGGCGGAGACCGTACAAGTCGGGACATGCTTGTCCCGTGACATTCGACGACCTCGTGATCCCGGACACGCCCGCCTGCCGTGGCGCTCTTGAAGTGGCCGCCCGCTACCACACGCCCTCGCTGCTCAACCACTCGATCCGCGCCTACCTGTGGGCGGCCGCGTACGCGCGCGACCACGGCATCGCGTTCGACGCGGAGCTGCTGTACGTGTCGGCCATGCTGCACGACATCGGGCTGGTCGCCGAGTTCGACAGCCACAACCTGCCCTTCGAGGAGTCCGGCGGGGACGTGGCGTGGGTCTTCTGCGCCGGTGCAGGGTGGTCGCCCGAGCGGAGGGTACGCGCCCGCGAGGTGATCATCAGGCACATGTGGGACGAGGTGCCGGTCGAGGAGGACCCGGAGGGCCACCTGCTGGAGCTCTCGACCGGCATGGACATCTCGGGCCGCCGTACGGACGAGATCCCCGAGGGGATACGGCGGGAGGTCCTCGAGCGCTACCCGCGGCTGGAGATCGCCAAGGAGTTCAGTGCGTGCGTCTCCGAGCAGGGCGCGCGCAAGCCGTCGAGCCTCGCCGGTCAGTTCGTACGCAATGGCATCGTGGACCGCATCGCCCGCAACCCGCTGGACGCCTAGCCCTCGGCCGGCTTGGGACCGGTGCTCTCGGCGACCTCGAACGTCCACAGCTCGGATCCGGTCGCCGCGGGCCCCTGTCCGTGGCCGTGACCGTGGCCCTGCCCCTGGGCGGCCTGCGCCGCCTGGGCGTGCCCGCGCTGGAACGCCTCACCCTGCTGCCACTTCTGGAAGTCCTCCTCGCTGCGCCAACGCGTGTAGACGAGGTACCGTTCCGTGCCCTCCACCGGCCTGAGCAGCTCGAACCACTCGAACCCGTCGGCCGACTCCACCATCCCCGCGCGGTTGGAGAAGCGGCGCTCGAGCTCCTGGCGCATCTCGGCGGGCACGTTCAGCACGTTGATCTTCACGACGGACAACGGGGAACCCCTCTCTCGTCAGCGCACCACCCGGTGCGGGGCTGGTGACGGCTCCAGGCTAACGCGGGCCACCGCCGGCACATGATCCCGGTCCAGCGCGTCGCGCATGTGCGGCAGCGCCACCGTGGACAGGTGCCGGCTGAGCTCGCTGATGGGGGCGGACTCGTCGGCGACCACGCGTAGCCGCACTTCGGGACGGGTCGGCGAGCCCACCAGGTCGGCGGCGGCGCGGAACACGACCGGGCTGGACTCGACGTCGGCGGCGACCGCGTGCGCCATCCCGGGCGCCGACACCTCGGTGGTGCCGGTCGGCGACCTCTCCAGCCGTACCGCGCCGTGCGTGATCTCCCTGCGCCCCTGCACGAACAGCCACCGCAGCGCCAGCAGCGCCACCGCGACCGACACGAGCGCCACGAGCCACCAGATGCCCGGACTGTTACGCGTGAAGAACCCTCGTACGCCGTCGTCCACGATCGGCGTCCGCGCGGTTCCCCATACGCCCAGCCCGCGGGCCAGCGCGAGTCCGCCCAGGACGGCCAGCGCCAGCCCGACCAGTGCCAGTCCCCACCGGTTGCCCCGGCTGGTCTTCCTGTTCACTTGCGCTCCTTGACGTTCACGGCCACCCGGTACGGCTCCACGGGGTCCAGCCCGGCCAGCCTGGTGAGCACCGCGGTGCGTACCTCCTGGGCGAACCTCTCCTTGTCCCACCCGGATGTCGCCGGCGTGACGGCGACCGTGCGGCCGCGGATCGTGGCGCGGGCCGAGTGCACGCCCGGCACCTCCTCGGCCGCGTGCGCCAGGGCCCTGCTGACGGTCTTGGGGCGCAGGCCGATGATCACATCGGGGTCACCGCTCCGTACGGGCACCATGCTCGGCCGCCCCGGGATCAGGGCGGTGACCAGCAGCGCCAGTCCGAGCAGCGCCACGACCGCCGAGGCCAGCAGGAACAGCGGGTTCGACCACAGCGTGGCGGACGCCCAGCCGAGCATCCGGTCGTACGGCACCCAGCGCAGCGGACGGCCGACCAGCGCGGAGATCGTCTCGGCGGCCACGAGGAAGCTCAGGAGCGTCAGCAGGACGGCCACCACGATGGCCGGAACCCGCCGGTACGGCCGGAACGCCCGCACGACCGCCCGGTCGGCGGCCCTGTCGCGCGTCGTCGCCCTCCGCGTGCCCCTGCCCTCGGGAGGCCCGCTTTCTGCAGGCTCGGTCATGGCGACTCCCCACCGAGGTCGGTCATGGTCACGTCCAGGCGGGTGACGTGCAGGCCGGTTTGGGTGGCGACGCGGCCGATCACGTGCTCCCTGAGCCGCGCCGCCACGGCGCGCAGCGGCGACGGGTAGGCGACGCTCACGTTCAGCCAGACCACGGCCTGCTCGCCCCGTACCTCGGCGCCCGACGTACGCGTCCACGGCAGTCCCCCGAGATGCGCCTCCCGCACCTCCGGGACCTCCACGGCGGCGCAGCAAGCGATCTTGGCGACCACCCGGCCGGTGACCTCGGTGCGCCCGCGCAGCTCCGGCGGTGGTTGGGGCGCCGGGCGCTGCGCGGGCACAGTCACGGTGCCGGCGCCGGTGGCAGTGGTCATCTCCGCCTCGACAGGTCCAGCTGGCCGGTCTCGGCGATCCGGCCGACCAGGAAGCCGACCGCGCCGAGCACGAGCACGAGCAGGAACGCGAAGAGCCCACCGAACGCCGCGACGAGCCCGAGAATGATGCCGACGGCCATGCCGATCACCGGCATCCACTGGTTGTTCATGATCCCTCCACGACGTCGTCGATGCGCACGTTCACCCGGCGCTCTCCGGCCAGGTCCGTCACCGCCCGCCGCACTTCTTCAGCGGTCTCCGGGAGCGGGCGCTCCATCGTGGCGACGATGGCGATCTCGACCGCGCGGTCGTTCACGGAGACGCCCATGAGCCGGTCACCCGGCAGGTACGTGGCCACTGTCCCGAACGGGCCGCCGGAGAGCCCGGCCACGCCCTGGCACGAACGCGCCCGCTCGGCGATCGCCCGCGGCTCGTCCACGCCACCGCTCGTGGTGCCCGTCCCGGCGTCGGCCCCCGGGGCCGGGCCGGTTTCGGTCATTGGACCCGCGGCTCCGTCTCGGTGTCCGTCCTTTGCTGCCCGCCGCGGGTCATGCCGGTCTCCCGCTCGCGCGTCATTCCGGTCTCCCGCTCACGGTCCTGCTCGGGCAGATGGACGTCGTCGATCCTGATGTTGACCTCGGTCACCTCGAGCCCGCACATCCGCTCGATGCCGTTGATGACGTTCTTCCGCACGGCGCCCGCCAGATCGGGGATCGCCGTCCCGTACTCGGCCACCAGGTCGAGGTCGATGGCGGCCTGCCGCTCGCCCACCTCGACCGACACGCCCTGCGAGACGCTCTCCTCGACGCCGACCATGCCGCGCATGCTGCTCAGCGCGCGCGCCGTACCTCCGCCCATGGCGTAGACACCGGACACCTCGCGAGCGGCCAGTCCGGCGATCTTGGCCACGACACCGTCGGCGATGGTGGTGGTGCCCTTCTCGGTCACCAGCGCGCTCGCGGGGCCGCCCTCGTACGTCCTGGCCCTCGGTACGGTCGCGGCCTGACTGGCCTCGGCGCCCCGGTTAGACATTGTGTCCGACACGACCGTCACCCCCCTGTTTGTCCTCTCTAGTAGGGACTGATAACCACCATGGACACGGCTGATACCCAACAAAACGGACTTTGGGGGCATTTATCGACAATTCCTGACTCGTTCGCTTGGACGTGGCGCGAGGGCGGCGTGCGCTGGGCGGAGCCCCGCGGTGGCGGCGATAGCCTTGTCGGGTGCGTATAGCGAGGTTCTCCACAGGCGAAGGCGTGTCGTTCGGCGTGGTCGAGGGCGGTCCGGGCGAGGAGTTCGTCTCCACGGTCGCCGGCCACCCGTTCGGTCAGGTGCAGTTCACCGGCGAGCGGTTTCCGCTGTCCCAGGTGAAGCTGCTGGCCCCCATGCTGCCGAGCAAGGTGATCGCCATCGGCAGAAACTACGCCGAGCACGCGGCCGAGATGGGCAACGAGGTCCCCGAGGAGCCGCTCATCTTCATGAAGCCGTCGACGTCGGTGATCGGCCACGGTGAGAACATCGCGTACCCCACGACGCTGTCCGACCGCGTCGACTACGAGGGCGAGCTGGCCGTGGTGATCGGCAGGCTGTGCCGCGAGGTGCCGGTCGAGCGGGTCAAGGACGTCATCTTCGGCTACACCTGCGCCAACGACGTCACCGCCCGCGACCTGCAGAAGAAGGACGTGCAGTTCACCCGGGCCAAGGGGTTCGACACGTTCTGCCCGCTCGGGCCGTGGATCCAGACCGACCTCGACGCGAGCGACCTGGCCCTGACGACCACGGTCAACGGCGAGATCCGGCAGAGCGGGCGCACGAGCCAGCTCATCAACGACATTCCCGCGCTGGTGGCCTACGTCAGCGCGGTCATGACCCTGATCCCCGGCGACGTCATCCTGACCGGCACCCCGGCGGGTGTCGGCCCCCTCCAGGTCGGCGACGAGGTCAGCGTCGGCATCGAAGGCATCGGCACACTCACGAACAAGGTGGTCTCCCGTGACTGAAGTACGGGTGCGGTTCGCCCCGTCCCCAACCGGCATGTTTCATGTGGGCGGCGCCCGCACGGCGCTGTTCAACTGGGCGCTGGCCGAGCAGTCCGGCGGCCGCTTCGTGCTGCGCATCGAAGACACCGACGCGTCGCGAAACCGTCCGGAGTGGACGGAAGGCATCATCTCCGCGCTCGACTGGATCGGCATCCACGGTGGCAACCCGGCGTTCGAGGGGCCCTACTTCCAGTCGGCGTACGAGGCGCAGCACCGCGAGGCGGTGGCGAAGCTGCTGGCCGACGGCCGGGCCTACTACTGCGACTGCACGCGCGAGTTGCTGGTGGCCCGCACCGGCTCCGAGCACAGGGGCTATGACGGCTACTGCCGCGACCGCGGCCTGACCGAGGGCGCGGTCCGGTTCCGCACGCCCGACGAGGGTGTCACGGTCGTGGAAGACCTCGTCCGCGGCAACGTGGAGTTCCCCAACGAGGCGCAGGAGGACTTCGTCATCGCCCGCACCGACGGCTCGCCGCTCTACGTGCTGGCCAACGCGGTCGACGACATCACCCAGAACATCACCCACGTCGTCCGCGGCGAGGAGCACCTGGGCAACGCGGCCAAGCAGATGCTGCTGTGGCCCGCGCTGGGCGCCACACCGCCGGTCTGGGCGCACCTGCCGGTGATCGTCAACGAGCAGCGGAAGAAGCTGTCCAAGCGCCGCGACAAGGTGGCCCTGGAGGACTACCGCGCGGAGGGCTACCTCGCGGAGGCCATGGTCAACTACCTGATGCTGCTCGGCTGGGGCCCGGGCGAGGACCGCGAGATCATGCCGTGGTCGGAGATGGCGCCGCTGTTCAAGCTGGAGGACGTCAACTCCGCCAGCGCGTTCTTCGACGAGAAGAAGCTGCGCGCGTTCAACGGCGAGTACATCCGGGCGCTGCCGCTGGAGACGTTCGAGGAGCGCTGCGCGCCCTACCTCGACGGCTCCTGGGACCGTGAGCTGTTCAGCAAGGTCGCGGCGCTGGCCCAGACTCGCATCTCCGTGCTGTCGGAGATCCGGCAGAACGTCGACTTCCTCTTCCTCGGCGAGCCGGTCTTCGACCAGGCGTCCTGGGACAAGGCGATGAAGAACTCCCCGGTGGAGATCCTCACCGACTATCTGGCCCGGCTGGCGACGGTGAGCTGGGACCCCGAGTCGCTCAAGGAGGCGCTGGAGGCGGTCGGCACGGCCTACGGGCTCAAGCTCGGCAAGGCCCAGGCGCCGGTACGCGTGGCGATCACCGGCCGGACGGTGGGCCTGCCGCTGTTCGAGTCGATCGAGGTGCTCGGCCGCGAGCGCGCCGAGGAACGCCTGCGCGCCGCCCTGGCCCGCCTGCAGGGCTGACCCCGACGGCGCCCGCCCGACAACCTGGCGGCCCGATGCCCGGCGGCCGAGGGGCTGGCGGCCCGGTGGCCCGACGCCCAAGGGCCCGGCGGCCCGGCGGTGAGTCGCCCTGGCGTGCCCTTCTTCCGGCCGCTTTGGGCACGCTTCCCGCGCCCCTCTGTCCTTCTTCCAAAGGACCTCTACCGAAGTGCGGTGGATGGAGGGGCGCGGGCAAAGCGCGGAAGGCCCGGCTAAGGCGGTCTCAGTCGAGGCCGCGGCGGGCGAGCAGCGGCTGGATGCTGGGCTCGCGCCCGCGGAAGTTGCGGAAGGCGGTCAGCGGGTCGAGGCTGCCACCGCGGGAGAGCAGTTCGCGGCGGAAGTGGTCACCGTTGGCCCTGGTGAGTCCACCGTTCTCCTTGAACCACTCCACGCTCTCGGCGTCGAGCACCTCGCTCCAGATGTAGGAGTAGTAGCCGGCGCTGTAGCCGCCGGAGAAGATGTGCGCGAAGTAGTTGGTCCGGTAGCGCGGCCTGACCTGCGCGACGGCGATCTGGGCGGCTTCCAGGGCCGCCGACTCGAACGCCTCGGGGTCGGCCACCGTCTCGCCGGGCGCCAGCTTGTGCCAGGCCCAGTCGAGCAGCGTGGCGGCCAGGTATTCGACGGTCTTGAAGCCCTGGTTGAACTTCTCCGCCGCCTTCAGCTTCTCCACCAGCTCGGCCGGCATCGGCTCGCCGCTCTCGTGGTGCTTGGCGTAGTTGGCCAGCACCTCGGGCCAGGTCGCCCACATCTCGTTGACCTGCGACGGGTACTCGACGAAGTCGCGCGGCACGCTGGTGCCCGACACCCGCGGGAAGCGTACCTGCGAGAAGAGCCCGTGCAGCGCGTGGCCGAACTCGTGGAAGGCGGTGTTCACCTCGTCGTACGTCAGCAGCGTCGGCCCGGACACGGGCTTGGTGACGTTGAGGTTGTTCATCACCACGGGCGCCAGCCCGAACAGGAACGACTGGTCCACCAGGTTGTTCATCCACGCCCCGCCGCGCTTGGTCGCCCTCGCGTACGGGTCGAGCACGAACAGCCCCAGCCGGCTCCCGTCCTCGTTGAACACCTCGAACACCGTCACGTCGGGGTGGTATCCGCCGAGGTCGGGGCGCTCGGCGAAGGTGACTCCGTACAGCTTCTCGGCCGCGAAGAAGATGCCGTCACGGTAGACCCGGTTGAGCTCGAAGTACGGCCGCATGGCGTCCGCGTCGAAGTCGTAGCGGGCCTGGCGCACCTTCTCGGAGTAGTACGACCAGTCCCATGGCTCGATCTCGAACCCGGCCTGCGCCGTCAGCTCCTCGGCCTCCTTCCGCGCGTTGCGCACGGCGGGGCCGACGAGCTGGCCCAGCATCTCCTCGACCGCCTCGACGGTCTTGGCGGTCTGGTCGGCCACCACGTACGCGGCGTGGCTGGGGAAGCCCAGCAGCGCCGCCCGCTCGGCCCGCAGCGCCGCGATCCTGGCCGCCAGCTCGAAGTTGCCCGGCGCCCGCCCCACGCTCAGCTCATAGAGCCTGCGGCGCACGTCGCGGTCGGTGAGCTGGGCCAGGCCAGGCTGGTCGGTGAAGTTGAGCAGCGGCAGGACGTATTTGCCGTCCTTGAGCAGCGACTCGATCTTGGCCTGGTCGAAGCCGTCGAGCTCCTTGGGGTCCTCCACGACCAGCGCCGACTCCGTCGAAGCCTTCAGCAGGCTCTGCGCGAACTCCGTCGAGAGCTTCGACAACTCCTCGTTGAGGCCCCGCAGCCGGTCCTGCTCCGGCTCCGACAGGTCGGCACCGGCCCTGATGAAGTCGTCCCGGTACTTCTCCAGCAGCCAGGACTCCTCGGCGTCCTCCGTCGTCACCTGCTTGATCCGCGCCCACAGCGCCCGGTTGAGCCGGATGGCGTCCATGTGGCGGGTCAGCTGGGGAGAGATCTCCTTCTCGATCTCCATGATGCCGTCGCTGGTGTTGGAGGCGGCGATGCTGAAGAAGACCGTGGCCGTGCGGTCGAGGATCCGACCCGACCGCTCGAGCGCGGCGATCGTGTTGTCGAAGGTCGGCGGCTCAGAGTCGCCTGCGATCGCGTCGACCTCCGCCAGTTGCTCCGCCATGCCGCGCTCGAACGCGGGCAGGTAGTGCTCCTCGCGGATGTCCGCGAAGGGCGGCAGCTCGTACGGCAGGGTGCTGGGGGCGAAGAACGGGTTACCGGCCAACGGTGGGGCTCCTCCACGTGGTGTTTTGTCCCCTTCAGCTTGGCACGATCAGGCCCGTGCTGTGAGCCGCCGAGTAATCGTTTTGGTCTTAGCCCCAGAGCTGGGCTATTCTTTCGGACGTCGCCAAGAGCGCGCCTCGAGAGGGGCCGCCAGCGGTGGGGTATGGTGTAATTGGCAGCACGACTGATTCTGGTTCAGTTAGTCTAGGTTCGAGTCCTGGTACCCCAGCACTTCTTATTTCGCCAGTCTGTGCAGGATTTCGGTAATCTCCCGGTACGTTTTCGCCGTCGGCGCATGGGATGCCCTCACCGAGAAGACCTTGAACTGGTTGTCCGGCGTAGCCGCGTTCGCTTCCTTGATCATCCGGTCCTGCAGCGCGAGCGGGATCATCCTGTCCCGCGTGTGCCTGATGTAGACACGCGGCACTCGTCCCCACGCCTCCTTGCGCCCCCGAGCGTCGGCGCCTCCCACCAGGAGACTCTCATCCGGCAGCAACGTGTTCAGCATGGCCAGGACCTCGCCCTCGCTCGCCTCCGCCATGAACGCCGCCTTGACCGCGTCCAGAAACTTCCTGTCCTTGGTGCGCCAGTTCATGCGGATGGCCCCGATCACCCGCGGGTCGGCGATGATGCCGTTCTCCGCCATGCTCGCGGCAAGGCTCTGCTTGCCTTCCGGCGTCGCCAGATAGTCGTTGGGCGAGGGCAGCTTCGTGCAGCAGAACGCGGTGTCGTAGACGAGCAGGTCGATCAGGTCGGGCACCGCGTCGGCCGCCTTGGTGATCGTCGCGCCGCCCAGGCTGCCGCCCACCAGGATCACCGGGCCGTGGGCGGAGGCCCGGCGCACGACATCCACCGTGGCCTCCACATAGTCGTCCAGCGTGACCCTGGCCACCGGCGACGGCAGCGTGGCCAACTGCTCAAGGTCCTGCGGCGCCTGGTAGGCGAGGTGAAACTGCTCCTCGGGGCCGTGGCCGGGCAGGTTCACGCCCACGGTGCGGTGGCCGCGCAACGTCAGCTCCGGATCGGCCGCGGCCATGCCGTTCGCGCCGGTCACGAAGACGTACGTGGTCACGTCCTTCCTGGGCTTGGCCGCCGAGGCGCCCACGGCGCCGGCCCCCGCCACGGCGGCGTACTGGAACATGTCTCTACGGGTCGGAAAGCTCATGTCTCGATGTTCGCCCTGCTCAGCCGAGGTGCGCATCGCCTGCCCGGCTCATCGTGCGGTGGACGCCCGGCATCCACCGATCGGCCGATGACGTGTCAGGCTTGAGGCCATGAGCTGGCTCGACGGCCGTGAGCGCTGGGCTTTCCCGGGGCTCGCGTACGCACTGCTCGCGATCTCCGCGACCGCGGCCGCCCTCGCGGACGCGCCCACCACCGCACCCTGGCCGATCCTCCGCTGGCTGGCGGGCCCGCTCGCGACCTGGCTCGCGACGACGACCGAACCAGCCACCGGCGCCCTGTCCGCCGGCGCTCTGACCACGACGTGGCTCCCACCGGAGCCCTTCACCCTGACGTCGTCCGTGCTGATCTGGCCTGTGGTGGGGTGGCCCGTGCCGGCGCTGGTCGCGGCGGTGTGGCTGGCGCCGATCGCGTGGCTCCACCCTCGCCGCGACAAGCACCGCGTGCTGGTCGTGAGCCACTACCTCGTCCTGATCGTCCTCGCCGGGGTGCTGACCGCCGCGAGCCCTGCTTTCATCCTGTTCGCCGCGATCGGCTACCCGCTGGCCATCGCCATGCTCCCGGCCAGGCTGGTCATGGCGGGCGTGACGTCGACCGCCATCGTCAACGTGACCGCCCAGGTGGGCCCGGGCGCCCGGGACACCCTTCTCGCCGTGCTCGCGGGCGTGGCGCTGCCGCTGGTCATCGCCGGTTGGTACGTCTCCGGCGAGCACGACAAGCGCCGCCGCCTGGTCGAGCGGCTGCGTACCGCCATGGCGGAGAACGCCGATCTCCACGCCAGGCTCCTCGACCAGGCCAGGCGGGCAGGCGTGCTCGACGAGCGGCACCGCGTGGCGGGCGAGATCCACGACACGGTGGCGCAGGACCTCGTCGCCCTGATCGGCCAGCTCAACGCCGCCGACCGCGCCTCCGCGGCCCCCGCGCGCCGCCGCCACCTCGACCAGGCCGCCGAGCTGGCCCGCCGGAGCCTGTCCGAGGCTCGCAGATCCGTACGCGCCCTGCGCCCCGAGCCGCTGGAGAGTGCGAGACTCCCGGAGGCGATCACCGGCATGGCCGAGTCGTGGTCGCGGGCGGCCGGCGTGGACCTGATGCTCGAGATCACCGGCACCCCGGTCGCCCTGGCCGCCGACGTGGAGGCCACCCTGTTCCGCGTGGCCCAGGAGGCTCTGGCCAATGTCGCCAAGCACGCCAGAGCCACCAGGACGGGCCTCACGCTGTCCTACACGGACGAAACGGTCCTCCTCGACATTCGCGACGACGGGACCGGCTTCGACCCGCAGAAGCCCGCTGACGGCTTCGGCCTGGACGGGATGCGGCAACGCGTCCGCGGCGTCGGCGGCACGCTCGACATCGAGTCCGAGCCGGGCCATGGCACTGCCGTGGCCGCCGCCATCCCCGCCATCCCCGCCGAAGGCTCCCGTGAGAGTGCCGATGCCGTGCCCGCTGGGGGCTCCCGTGAGAGTGCCGATGCCGTGCCCGCTGGGGGCTCCCGTGAGAGTGCCGACGCCATCCACGGGGGAGCCGGCCGAGCCGCGGCGGCAGGGCAAGCGATCGATCCTCAGGCCATGCTGCGACGGGGTCTTCGGGCCTCCGGGGCGGGCGATCGGCCTGCGGAGAGGGCGCTGGATGAGACCCTGGCGAGGGACGATCGCCTGGGGGAGGGGGACTGATGCCGGTGAGGTTGCTGATAGCGGACGATCACCCCATCGTGCGCGACGGCCTGCGCGCGGCGCTCGGCGGGGAGCCCGACTTCGAGATCGTCGCGGAGGCGGCCGACGGCGAGGAGGCCGTCCGCCTGGCCGCCGAGCTCGAGCCCGACATCGTTCTCATGGACCTGCGAATGCCCGGCATGGACGGCGTCACCGCCATTCGCCGCCTCCGCGGCACGGGCCCGCGGGTGCTGGTGCTCACCACGTTCGACACCGATGTCCTGCCCGCCCTCGAGGCGGGCGCCACCGGCTACCTGCTCAAGGACGCCCCTCCGGAGGAGCTGGTGCGGGCAGTCAGAGCCACACACAGGGGCGAGACCGTCCTCGCCCCCGCCGCGGCGGGCCGCCTCGCCGACCACCTCCGCAAGCCGTCCAGAGGCAGGCTCAGCAAGCGCGAGCTGGAGGTGCTGCGCCTGGTGGCGGGGGGAGCGACGAACAAGGAGGCGGCGGCCGGCCTGTTCATCAGCGAGGCCAGCGTCAAGACGCACCTGCTGCACATCTACGCCAAGCTCGACGTCCGTGACCGCGCCTCCGCCGTCGCCGAGGCCTACCGCCGCGGCCTCCTCACCCACTGACTCACTCCCGCCCTCCATCACCTGGCTCTCTCCGTCCACTGACCTGCGTTGATCTCTCAAGGTGTCCCGTCGATGCGCGCTTCACCCGGTCGGCCGGGTGCGGATGTGCGGGAGTGCGGTGGTGGCGTGGCGCGTCCTGGGCCTGGCTCGCCACGACCGGCCCGTGTGCGGGAATGCGGGTGGTGGTGTGGCATGTCCTGGGTCCGGCCTGCCGCTACTGGCCCGGGTGGTGGCGGGGTGGTGATTTGGGTAGAGTCCGCCCGGCTTATGGATGTCTTTCGTGTTCGCGCGGGCAGCTTCCCGCGCTTCGTCGCCGCGTTTATCGCCCCGCTCGTCCTCTTCTTCGCCGTATGCCTCCTCCTCGGCGCCATCCTGACCGGCAGCACCCCGCTCGGCGTGGTCATCGGCGCCCTGGCCACCGCCGTGCTCCTGGCCGTGCTCGCGGTCAAGCACCGCCGCCTGACCGCCGGAACCGTCGTCCGGTTCGCGGAGGACGGCGTGGAGCTGACCGACTCGTACGGCTTCCGCGTCCACCTCCGCTGGCCCGACATCACCAGGATCGACATCGTGGACACCCAACTGGCCGACCCGAGAGTCATGGGCCGCCTGGGTGGCATGCGGGTGCGGGCGCAGGCGCTGCGCTCCGCGGGGCTCATCGGATGGGGCGAGCGGACGGTGCCGCCCCGCATACCGGGCTGGATGCGGGACCGGCTGGCCCGCGTCCCCGTGGACCCCGTGACCGGTCGCCCGGAGGTGGCGATCCCGCTGGGGGAGATTGATCCGCTGTGGGAACGAGGGCCGATGGGGGATTGGGTCCGGCGCCACAGGCCCGATCTGATGGGCAGATAAGCGGTTTGGAGTGGTCTCCGGGGTGCGGTAGAGTTACCTGCGTTGCCGGGGAGGCCCGGCATCACCAGCTTGTGGACAGGGTCCCGTCGTCTAGTGGCCCAGGACGCCGCCCTCTCAAGGCGGTAGCGCCGGTTCGAATCCGGTCGGGACTACCACTTGTCACAAGCCCCGCGAAGGTCCCGTCGTCTAGTGGCCCAGGACGCCGCCCTCTCAAGGCGGTAGCGCCGGTTCGAATCCGGTCGGGACTACGTCTACCACAACCGCTCTGGAGCGCACAGCTCCGGAGCGTTTTGTTTTTCCGGGCGAATAAGGCTCCGGCCGAAGAGGGCTCCGGGCGAAAAAAGGCCCCCGCCGCGAACGGCGAGGGCCTCAGAGAAGCGGCGGCTCACATGGAACGGGCCTTGAAGAGCGCGCGCCGGGCCGCCTTGGCGATCTGCTTGTCCGGGTGGACCTGGGAGATCAGGTCCAGCAGTTCCTCCACGTGGGCGTGCGGGATCCGCCAGACCACCTCGAGCAGGCTGTTGACCATCTCAGGCCCGATGTCCCGCAGGCTGCTCACGAACTCCGACCGTCCAAGACCGGCAGAGATCGTCCACATGTCCAGAATCAGCCAGTGCGTGTCGTCCTGCGTGGGCTCAGGCGCCCCCTCGACCTCCAGCTGGCTCAGATGCGTGGCGGCGTAGGGCCGCAGCGAGGGTTGCTTGAGCGCCGCCTGCCAGGCCGGGATGGCGGCCTCGCCCAGCGTGCCGACCACGCTGGCCGCCTGCACCCTGATCAGCGCGTCGCTCTCGTCCTCTGCCGCCGCTTCCAGCAGCTCCTCAGCGGCCTTGCCGGGCTCCCGCAGCCGCATCCAGGCCGCGAACTCCGCGTCGGCCTCGTCCTCCGGCAGCTCGGCGCTGAGCGCCAGCAGCTCGTGGGCGCTCATGGACTCGATCGCGGGCCGCGCGTCCACCTCGATGTCGGCGTCGTCCACCAGGTGGACGACGCCCTCGGTGCCGAGCGGCGTGAGGCGGACGGTGTCGCCGTCGCGCTCCACCATGCCGTAGCCGATCAGCCAGTCGATCGCGGGCGTCAGCGGGTCGCCCGCCGCCTCCCATGCGTCCGACCCCAGCTCGTCGAGGTCGGCGGCGGCCTCGGCCAGGTCCTGTGCCAGCTCGTCCAGCTCGCGCGAGCCGCCCGCCAGCAGCAGGCGGACCAGCAGACCGCGGGTCAGGCCCGCCAGCGCCATCGTGAGGTCTTCGTCGTCCAGCTCAGGGTCGCCGTAGTCGACCGAGTGGAGACCCAGCATCCAGGCGTCGAGCACGTCCTCGTCGTCGTCGAACGGCCACTCCGACGTGTCGTCCTGCACCGCGACCGTGTTGCCCTCGCCGGGCTGGAGGAACTCCAGGTCCACGGCCAGGTTCCAGATGTTCCAGAGCTGCGGGACCGCCTCGGCGATCGGGCCGTCGGTCTCGGGTCTGGGCAGCCCGGTGGCCGCCAGCGCCTCGTCCACCTCGGCGTCGGTGAGCAGCGTTTCCTCGCCCACCCGGCGGCCGGAGCCCACCCACAGGGCGAGGTCGCGGGCCTTGGCGACCAGCGGCGCCTGCCGGGCCGCCGCGGCCAGCTCCGAGTCGGGCCGCAACCGGATCGTGTCGAGATCGGCGAGCTCGTCCGCGAACGGCTCGAAATCGCCAAGGTCGCCGACCTCGTCCTCCTCGTCGTCGTCGCCCTCGGTGTCGTCGAGCAGCTCTTCCATGAGGTCGACGAACTCGTCCTCGACGTCGTCCAGCTCCGCCTGCAGATCGGCGAGGGAGTCCGAGCCCTTGGCCAGCCTGCCGGTCTGGGAGAGGAACGTGAGGTACGCGTCCACGGCCGGGAGCATCCCGTCGGCGGCGGCGTCAGGATCCTCCACGACCTTGGGCATGCGATCGAGCAGCAGGTTACGCAGGTCGGCGCGCTTCCAGGTGCCGAGGTCCTGCGAGAAGGCGAGACGGTGCCAGAGTGCTGCAGGCCCCACGAGCTCGGGGTCGCTTCCGGGGGCGTTCGCACGCGCCCACATGATGAACTCTTCGAGCAGGGGTCGCAGCTCAGTGGCGGCTACCTCGATGCGATCTGTCACGCACTCAGGCTAGTGCGCCCACGAGGCACTCGGCTCCCCAAATACCTGCTTTCTCCGATCATGACGTGCGACGCATTGCCTCCGTTATACGTTCGGCGGCTGCCATGACGGGCACCGCGTGGAGCCGTCCTGGGGCCCTCGTGAGCCGTTCGATGGGGCCGGAGACCGACACGGCCGCGATCACCTTGCCGCCGCTGCCCCTGATGGGGGCCGACACGCTGGCCACCCCCTGCTCGCGCTCGCCGACGCTGTGGGCCCAGCCGCGGCGGCGTACGGAGGCGAGGGTGGCGGCGCTGAACTTGGCGCCGCGCAGGCCCCGGTGCAGCCGGTCCGGCTCCTCCCAGGCCAGCAGTATCTGCGCGGCCGAGCCCGCCGTCATGGGCAGCGCGGAGCCGACCGGCACGGTGTCCCGCAGACCGCTGGCGCGTTCGGCGGCCGCCACGCAGACGCGCTCGTCGCCCTGGCGGCGGTAGAGTTGCGCGCTCTCCCCGGTGAGATCCCTCAGCTGCATCAGTACAGGTGCGGCCACCGCCAGCAGCCGGTCCTCGCCGGCTGCGGTGGACAACTCGGAAAGCCGGGGACCAAGTACGAATCTGCCCTGTGTGTCACGACTCACAATGCGGTGATGCTCAAGTGCGACGGCCAGCCGGTGGGCCGTGGGGCGGGCCAGACCGGTGGCCTGGACGAGCTGCGCCAGTGAAGCGGGTCCCGCTTCTAGGGCATTGAGTACAAGAACTGCCTTGTCGAGTACTCCGACTCCGCTAGAGTTGTCCATACACCGATACTGCCGTCTCGACATATGAGAAAGCAAGTCGGAGGCAAACTCCACGCGAGGGGAGATTGGGACCCCAAGCGAGCGGTGCGACGGTGCATCGCTAACAAACGGGAGGAAGAATCATGGGCCGCACACTGGCCGAGAAGGTCTGGGAGCAACACGTAGTCCGGCGCGTCGAGGGCGAACCGGACCTGCTCTACATCGACCTGCACCTCATTCACGAGGTGACCAGCCCGCAGGCGTTCGACGGGCTCCGTCTCGCCGGCCGGAAGGTGCGGCGGCCCGACCTCACGATCGCCACCGAGGACCACAACGTGCCGACCGTGCTCGGCCCGATCTCCGACCCGGTGTCCAAGACGCAGGTCGAGACGCTGCGCAAGAACGCCGCCGAGTTCGGCATCAGGCTCCATCCGATGGGCGACGCCGGTCAGGGCGTGGTGCACATCATCGGCCCGCAGTTCGGGCTGACGCAGCCGGGCATGACGATCGTGTGTGGCGACTCGCACACCTCGACGCACGGCGCGTTCGGCGGCATCGCGTTCGGCATCGGCACCTCCGAGGTCGAGCACGTGCTCGCCACGCAGACGCTGCCCGCGTACCGGCCGAAGACGATGGCCATCGAGGTCTCCGGCGAACTGCCTGCCGGCGTCACGGCCAAGGACCTGATCCTGGCCATCATCGCCAAGATCGGCACCGGTGGCGGCCAGGGCTACATCGTCGAGTACCGCGGCGAGGCCGTACGCAAGCTCTCCATGGAGGGCCGGATGACGGTCTGCAACATGTCGATCGAGGCGGGCGCCCGCGCCGGCATGATCGCGCCGGACGAGACCACGTTCGAGTACCTCAAAGGCCGCCCGCACGCGCCCGAGGGCGAGGCGTGGGACCAGGCCGTCGAATACTGGAAGTCGCTGCGCACCGACGACGACGCCGTGTTCGACAAGGTCGTGGAGATCGACGCCTCGACGCTGACCCCGTATGTCACGTGGGGCACCAACCCGGGGCAGGGCCTGCCGCTGGGCGAGTCCGTCCCGGCGCCGGAGAGCTTCTCCGACCCGGTCGAGCGCTCGGCCGCCGAGCGGGCGCTCGAGTACATGGGCCTGACCGCCGGCACGCCGCTGCGCGAGATCGAGGTCGACACGGTGTTCGTCGGCTCGTGCACCAACGGCCGCATCGAGGACCTGCGCTCGGCCGCCGAGATCCTGCGCGGCCGCCAGGTGAAGACCCGCACGCTGATCGTGCCCGGTTCGATGTTGGTCAAGCTGCAGGCCGAGCAGGAGGGCCTGCACGAGGTGTTCAAGGCCGCCGGCGCCGAGTGGCGCGAGGCCGGCTGCTCGATGTGCCTGGGCATGAACCCCGACACGCTCAAGCCCGGCGAGCGCAGCGCCTCCACCTCCAACCGCAACTTCGAGGGCCGCCAGGGCAAGGGTGGCCGTACCCACCTGGTGTCGCCGCAGGTCGCCGCCGCGACCGCCGTCACCGGCCGTCTCACCGCGCCCGCCGACCTGTAAGGAGAGCTCACCGATGGAAGCATTCACCACCCACACCGGTACGGCGGTGCCGCTGCGCCGCAGCAACGTCGACACCGACCAGATCATCCCGGCCGTCTGGCTCAAGCAGGTCAGCCGCACCGGCTTCGAGAAGGGCCTGTTCGCGGCCTGGCGCGAGGACCCCACGTTCGTGCTGAACGACCCGGCCTACGAGGGCGGCTCGATCCTCGTCTCCGGTCCCGACTTCGGCACCGGCTCCTCGCGCGAGCACGCGGTCTGGGCGCTGCAGCAGTACGGGTTCCGCGTCGTGATCGCCGCCCGCTTCGGCGACATCTTCCGCAACAACTCCACGAAGATGGGCCTGCTGCCGGTCGTCCTGCCCGGCGACAAGGTCGAGGCCCTGCAGGCGGCCGTCGAGGCGGACCCGAAGCTGGAGGTCACCGTGGACCTGGTGGAACGCCAGGTGCGCTGGGCCGGCGAGGTCGTGCCGTTCGAGATCGACGACTACACCCGCTGGCGGCTCATGGAGGGCCTTGACGACATCGGGCTGACCCTGCGTCACGCCGACGATGTGGCGGCGTACGAGAATGGTCGGCAGCCATGGCTGCCGACGACCGTCTAGAAGACGACGAACTGGCGCGGCGGTTGCGCGAGGCGCACCGCCGCGTCCGCATGCTCCCCGCCACCGAGAAGGCCCGCCTGGGTCGCCGGTACCTCGCGATCTGCGACCTGGCGAAGCGGGATCCGGAAAGAGCCGCCGCCCGTTTGGACGCCTTTCTGGCCGCTCTCGACACGCCACGTAGTGGCGAAAATACGCTTGGTGATTGAGTTCCCTCGCGATCCAGCCTACTTTCGAGCGCGTAAGGGGTTTCTACGTCGAACTCGTGAGCTGGAACCCCGAGCCGTAACTGGGGGAGCAGAACTTTCATGAACAAGCGAGAACTCGTCGAGGCCATCACGGATCGGGTGGGCGACAGGAAGACGGCCACCGAGGCCGTAAACGCGGTCATCGACGCCGTCCAGAAAGCCGTGGCCAGCGGCGACAAGGTCTCGATCACGGGCTTCGGCGCGTTCGAGATGGTGCACAAGCCCGCCCGCACGGCCAGGAACCCGTCGACCGGCGCGGAAATCAACGTTCCCGAGAGCTGGGGGCCGAAGTTCCGCCCGGGGTCGGACTTCAAGGAGCTGGTCAACCAGGGCGGCAAGAAAGCCGGGAAGAAGAAGTAATCCCAGCGAACCAGTACGCCCGGGCCGTCGGCCCGGGCGTTCGCATTTGCCTCCCGCAATCCGCCGTAAAGCGCCGCCGGGCCGCCGCCTCGTGCCCGCCCTGACCGCTACTCCGTGTCGTTCGCCGGCCGCGGCTGAGCGAATGCGTCGGGGACCGGGAAAGTCGAGAGCGTGATGTAGGTGATCTCCCCGCCGGACATCGCGAGGTTGACCCGCTGGCCCGTGCGCAGCAGCCGCAGCGGCCCAGCGTCGAAGGCGGGCGTGCCGAACTCCAGCACGGTCCCGTCGTCCAGGAACACCGTGCCCGAGCGCGTGGACTCGTCGAAGCTGCGTACCGTTCCCTGCACGCAGATCAGCGTAATTGGTTTGCCCCTCACCCGGCGAGGCCACCAGAATCGCGGATCATGGCACGTGCGGGTGACTTCTGGCGATTTGTGTGGGCGAACGGCGTCACGCAAATGGGCACTCAGGTCACGGTCGTGGCCCTGCCGCTGACGGCGCTTCTCACGCTGGACGCCGGCGCGTTCCAGCTCGGCCTGCTCTCGGCGGCCCAGATGCTCGCCTTCCTGCTGATCGGCCTGCCCGCGGGCGTGTGGGTGGACCGGGCGCGGCGCCGCCCCATCCTCATCTGGTCCGACGTCGCGCGCGGAGTGGCGCTGCTGTCGGTCCCGGTGGCGGCCTGGCTCGGCGTGCTGACGCTGCCCCAGCTCTACGTCGTCGCGCTGGTGCTGGGAGTGGGCACGGTGTTCTTCGACGTCGCCCACATGAGTTTCCTGCCCGCCATCGTGCCCAAGGAGCGCCTCGAACGCGGCAACGGCCTCCTGGAGGTCACCAGGAACGTCTCGGTGCTCGCCGGACCGGGCCTCGGGGGGTGGATGGCGGCCGCGCTCACCGCGCCGATCGCGCTGCTCGCCGACGCCGTCAGCTATCTCGCCTCCGCGCTCCTGCTGTCGGGCGTGCGGGCTCAGGAGAGTCCGCGGCGCGGCGAGCGCGGATTACTGCGGCACGAGGTGGCGGAAGGCGTCAAGTTCGTCGCGAGAGAGCGAGTGCTGCGCAGGATCGCGGTCGGCGGCGCGCTGGTCATGATCGCCAACAGCATCTGCACGGTCGGCCTGCCGCTCTACCTGGTCAAGCAGCTCGGCGTCGGCTCCGCCCAGTACGGGCTGCTGCTGTCGGCCACCGCCGTCGGCTCCATCGTCGGCGCCGTGCTGGTGCCCCGCGTCACGGCCCGCTTCGGCACCGGCCGCACCCTGTACGGCTCCGCCGTCCTGGCGACCGTGCTCTACCTGCCCGCGCTGGCGACCGGCCCCGGCTGGCGGCTGCTGATCTTCCCGGTGGCCGGGTCACTGTTCGGCGTGGCCACCTCGATCTTCGGGATCGCCCAGCTCAGCTACCGCCAGCGCATCACCCCCGACCATCTGCTCGGCCGGGTCAACGCCAGCATGCGCTTCCTCATGTGGGGCGCCTTCCCGGTGGGCGGCCTGATCGGCGGCGCGCTGGGGGAGTGGTTCGGCGGCTACACGGTCTTCGCCGCGGGCGTGGCCCTGCTGGGCCTGTCACACCTGGCGGTGGTGACCTCGCCCGCCATCATGAAGGCGCCCGCGTCCCTCTCATGAGGCCGTGTCTCTGTCATGAGGAGGGCCACAGCTCGGAGACCACCGCGGCCGTGTGCGGGCCGAGGCCCAGCGCGATGGCCGCGCGCAGGTCGTCGGGCGTGTCCACATCCCGCCGTACGGACTCGATCCCCGGCAGGCACAGCTCCTTGGCCCCGACCGCCAGATGCTTGGCCCGCGACTCCCCGCCGAACCTGGGCGTGAACGGCATTCCGGGCCGTACCCCGTAGAAGGTCGTCCCCACGTCGAGCGCGTCCGGCACGAAGGCCTGGTCCAGCTCGGCCGCCGCCGACAGCGCCACCCCCAGCTCCGAGGATCGCAGGGCAGGCAGGTCCGCCTGGAGCGCCCCCACCGCGTCGCCGGGCGCGACGCGTACGGCGTGGGCGGCCCCTGTCCGTAAGGCGGTGTTCAGCCCGCGGTCCGGATCGGGCACCACCTCGGCCCCCAGCGCGCCCAGCGGCCCCGCGGCGGCGGGATCGGCCGTCACCACGATCACCCGGGCGACCTGCGCGCATGACAGCGCCGCCGCCACGGTGTCGCTGGCCACCGCCACTGCCAGCCGGATGCGATGCGGTCCCGTCGCCGCGGCCAGCCTTGTCTTCGCCGCGACCAGCGTCTTCACCGGGATCACCAGTGACCAGCGGATGCTCATAGTCTTAAGCATCCCGCCTCGACATCCCGCGCGGCCACCCGGGAGACTTGGGGCGCACCCCGTACGTGTTGGAGGAGACCATGAGCCGCCCCACGAGACCGTCGCGTTTCTGGGAAACCCTGGCAGTAGTTATCGTGAAACCGCTGTCCCGGCTCCTGGTCAAGAAGGACTGGCGCCGGGGAGAGCGCATCCCGCGCACCGGCGGCGTGATCATCGCGGCCAACCACCTCTCCTGGACTGATCCCGTCCTGCTGTCCCACTTCCTCTACAACAACGGCCGCTGGCCGGTGATCCTGGCCAAGGCCGCGCTGTTCAAGGTGCCGGTCCTGGGCAGGGCAGTGATAGGGCTGCTCGCGATCCCGGTCTACCGCGGCAGCGCCGAGGCGGCCAAGTCGCTGGAGGTCTCCGCTCAGCGGCTCAAGGACGGCAGCGCGATCCTGTTCTACCCGGAGGGCACGTGCACCCGCGATCCCGGCCTGTGGCCCATGGTGGGCAAGACGGGCGCGGCCCGGCTGGCGCTGGAGAGCGGCGCGCCGGTCATCCCGGTGGCCCACTGGGGCGCGCATGAGCTCCTGCCATATGGGGAGAAGAAGCCCAGACTGTTCCCGCGCAAGACGTTCCACGTGACGGTGGGGCCGCCGGTGGACCTGTCGAAGTACGAGGGCAAGCCGCTGCACGCGAGCGTGTTGCGCGAGGCGACGGCCGACATCATGGCGGCCATCACCGAGCAGCTCGCCGAGCTGCGTGGCGAGAAGGCACCTGAGACCCCCTACGACCCGGCCGGGCGGTGATGGCATGACGAAGGTGGCCGTGTTCGGCACGGGTTCGTGGGGCACCACGTTCGCGATGATCCTCGCGGAGGCGGGCAACGAGGTCACGCTGTGGGGGCGCAGGCGGGAGCTGGCCGAGGCGATCGACCGCGACCACGTCAACCCGGACTACCTGCCGGGCATCGCCCTCCCGGAGAGGCTGCGCGCGACGACCGATCCGGCGCGTGCGCTCGACGGGGCCGAGTTCGTGGTGCTGGCCGTGCCGTCGCAGCAGTTGCGGCCCAACCTGGCCGCCTGGCGCGAGCACATCCCGCCGAACGCGGTCCTGGTGAGCCTGATGAAGGGCATCGAGCTGGGCACGACCAAGCGGATGAGCGAGGTGATCCGCGAGGTCGCCGAGGTGCCCGAGGAGCGGGTCGCGGTCATCTCCGGCCCCAACCTGGCCAGGGAGATCGCCGAACGCCAGCCCGCCGCCACGGTCGCCGCCTGCACCGACGAGTCGGTCGCCGCCCGCCTCCAGGCGATCTGCCACCTGCCGCCGTGGTTCCGCCCCTACACCAACCCCGACGTGGTCGGGGTCGAGCTCGGCGGCGCGGTGAAGAACGTGATCGCGCTGGCCGTGGGCGTCTCCGCGGGCATGGGCATGGGCGACAACGTCAGCGCCATGCTCATCACCAGGGGACTGGCCGAGATCTCCCGCCTCGGCGCGGCGCTGGGGGCCGACCAGCACACGTTCGCGGGGCTCGCCGGGATGGGCGACCTCGTGGCGACCTGTACGTCGCCGCTGTCGCGCAACCGCACCTTCGGCGAGAACCTGGGCAGGGGCATGACCCTCGACGAGGTCGTGGCGGCCACCAAGCAGACCGCGGAGGGCGTGAAGTCCTGCGAGTCCGTGCTGGAGCTGGCCAGGAAGCACGACGTCGAGATGCCGATCACCGAGGTCGTCGTCGGGGTCGTGCACGACGGCATGTCTCCCGCCGAGGCGGGCATGCTGCTCATGTCCCGCTCACCAAAGCCGGAACGCTACGGAATCTGAGCTTACGGTGGGAGAAAGACCTGATTACGGCGTGCTCGGCTCGCTGTGACCAGAACACCCCGGTAGATTCGGACACCATGAGCAAGCCACGCGTCGCCGTCGTTTTCGGAGGCCGCAATTCTGAGCACGCCGTGTCCCTGATGGGCGCGGGCAGCGTTCTGGATGCGATCGACAGGAGCAAGTACGAGGTCATCCCCGTCGGGATCGCCCAGGACGGCAGGTGGGTGCTGGCAGCTTCCGACCAGCGGTACGCCATCGAGTCGGGCGAGCTGCCCGTCGTCGACACCTCGGGCGCGGCGCTGGCGCTGCCGTCCGGCGGGAGCTCGCTGGTGGCGTACGACGCCGGCAGCATCCCCGTGGAGCTCGGCGCTGTGGACGTGGTCTTCCCCGTGATGCACGGGCCGTTCGCCGAGGACGGCACGATCCAGGGGCTGCTGGAGATGGCCGGGGTGCGCTACGTCGGCTCCGGCGTGCTGGCCAGCGCCGTGGGCATGGACAAGGCCTACATGAAGACCGTGATGGCCGCCGCGGGGTTGCCGACCGGCCCTTACGTCGTCGTACGCGACCGTGACTGGCGGCTCGACCGGGGCCGCGTGCTCAAGGAGGCGGAGTCGCTCGGCTGGCCGGTGTTCGTCAAGCCCGCCAGGGCGGGCTCGTCGCAGGGCATCTCCAAGGCCTCCGACATGGCCGAGCTGGAGTCGGCCGTGGAGTTCGCCAGGCAGCACGACCCGAAGGTGCTGATCGAGGCCGCGATCGAGGGCCGCGAGATCGAGTGCGCGGTGCTGGAGTCGCTCGGCGACGAGCCCGCGGCGGCGTCGCTGCCCGGCGAGGTCAAGGTCGAAGGCGGTCAGGAGTTCTTCGACTTCGAGGCGAAGTACTACCCCGACCAGATGTCGCTCACCGTGCCCGCCGACATTCCCGAGGAGACGGTCGCGGAGCTGCGGGCGATGGCCGTGCGCGCGTTCGAGGCGCTCGACTGCGAGGGGCTCGCGCGGGTCGACTTCTTCTACACGCCCGACGGCGAGCTGATCTTCAACGAGATCAACACCATGCCCGGCTTCACGTCGCTGTCGGTGGCGCCGCAGCTCTGGGCCGCCTCGGGCCTGGACTACCCGGCGCTGGTCGACAGGCTCATCCAGCTCGCGCTGTCACGGCCGACGGGACTGCGTTGACGGGTCGGCGGGCTCGCGCGGACACGGCTGCGTTGACGGGTCGGCGGGCTCGCGCGGACACGGCTGCGTTGACAGGTCGGCGGGCTCGCGCGGACACGGCTGCGCTGACGGCTCAGCGGGGTGGCGTCGAGACCTGGGAGATCGGCTTCGACAGGTCCGCGAGCACCTCGGCGGCCACGTGCTCGCCGCCGACCGTGACCTCCACATAGGCCGTGTCCGTCACCGCGGTGAACAGGGTGGGCCTGTCCGGGTCGGCGAACCAGCCCACCCCGCCGATCTCCTGGAGCTGGTCGGTCGGCGCCATCCTGGCGGGCCTGGGCACGCCGCAGCGCAGCGCGATGGCGGCCTCGCCCCAGACGGCCACGTACGGCGACTCCGGCGTGGACGTGCCACGCCGGTCGCCGTCGAGCGTCTGGGGCAGCAGCGTCGCCAGCTTGTCGCAGGCCGCCACCGCGTCGCCCTGCGGCTTGGGCGGATCGACCTGTACGGTGCCGCCGCAACCGGCGAGTGCGAGGAGAACGAGCAGGACGGCGGCGGCACGCATGCGACGACTACCTTCAGATATGGACGATCGGACACGTAAGAGTACGCGTGATGCCCTCCACTGCCTGAATCTGTGCCACCACGAGCTTGCCCAGCTCGTCGACGTTGTTGGCCTCCGCGCGAACGATCACGTCGTAGGGCCCTGTCACGTCTTCAGCCTGGGTGACGCCGGGAATCCCGGAAATCTCCTGAGCCACGGCAGCGGCCTTGCCGACCTCGGTCTGAATAAGGATGTAGGCCTGCACCATCACGTCCTCCCAGGCGATTGGATCACGCCGAAGGGCCACCGTACCCTGTGTGCGTCAGGAGGTGCGTCATCACAGTCGGAGATCTCGGCGAGTTCGGAGTGATAAATCGTATTACCGGACGTCTGCCCCAGGGCGCGGCGGTAATGCTAGGCCCGGGTGACGACGCCGCCGTCATCGGCGCGTCCGACGGCCGTGTCGTGGTCTCAACGGATTTGCTGATCGAGGGTAGACACTTTCGGCGCGATTGGTCCAGCGGCTATGACGTGGGCCGCAAGGCCGCGGCCCAGAACCTGGCCGACGTGGCCGCCATGGGCGCCCGCCCGACGTCCATCGTGGTCGGGCTGGGCATGCCCGCCGACCTTCCCCTGAAGTGGCTGGACGACCTCACGGACGGGTTCCGCGACGAGTGCGCGGTGGTCGGGGCGAGCGTGGCCGGGGGCGACATCACGAAGTGCGACCTGGTGGTCATCGGGGTGACCGCGCTGGGCGACCTCGGCGGCCGGGCGCCTGTGACGCGCTCGGGCGCCAGGCCGGGGCAGGTGGTGGCGGTGACCGGCCGGCTGGGGTACGCCGCCGCCGGGTGGGCGCTGCTGGAGGCCGGGGTGCCGCTGAACCCCGTTCTCGAGGAGGCCGTGGTCGCGCATCGGCGGCCGTGTCCTCCGTACGAGATGGGGCCGCGGGCCGCCGAGCTCGGCGCGAGCGCGATGCTGGACGTCAGCGACGGGCTGCTGCAGGACCTCGGCCACGTCGCCGAGGCCAGCGGCGTGCGCGTCGAGCTGGATCCGCGGGCGTTCGCGGTGGGGGAGCCCGTGTCCGTCGCGGCCAAGGAATTGGGGGCCGATCCACTGGAGTGGGTGCTCACAGGCGGTGAGGATCACGCGCTCGCGGCGGTTTTCCCCTCAGACGTACGGCTGCCGCCGTCGTGGCAGGTCGTGGGCCGGGTGGTCACGGGTGAGGGCGTTCTGGTGCAGGGGCGGAAGATCGTCCGGCGTGGCTGGGATCACTTTGAGTGACGACTTGTCCCGATTTACATGAAATTTTCCTGATTTGTGGTGGGACTCCGGGGATTGCTGTGACAACCGCGTAGCAAAGGTGTTATGAAGATTGGCGGCCACTGTAACCGCGAGAAAGGGCAGCCATGGGCCGCCACGGCACAGGTGGATCCGACGACGGGGATGAACGGGGGAACAACAGCGCATTCTGGGGTCCTGACGAGCAGGCCGAGCCGCCAGGCTGGCCCTCGTTGCCGGACGAACCCGAGGTGACTGGCCAGTGGGCTCCCATGCCGCGGCGCACGGACGGGCCGCCGCCGCGCGGGCCGCAGTCCGAGCCGTTCGAGACCACCGGGGCCTTCGCGCTGCCCAACGACCCCGCCGGCGGTTTCCCCCCGGCCGACGACCCCGCGCGTGCCTTCCCGCGGAGGCCGGGGGAGGAGGCCGGGCCGTTCGAGACGACGGGCGCCTTCGCCCGCCCGTCGGAGTGGGGCCCGCCGGCCGACCGTACCTTTGACGGCCCCGCCGACCAGACGGCCGTCTTCGGCGGCCCCGACCGGACGCCCGGCCCCGGCCCGATGCCCGGCTCTGGCGCACCGGGCCCGTCCGCCGGGCGGGGCCCCTTCGACCCGCCGGGTCCCTTTGACGGGCCCATGGAGCGCACCTCCTTCTTCGACGGTCCAGATGCGCCGGGTCCTTCCGAGCGCACAGCCTTCTTTGACGGTCCGGACGCGCCAGGTCCCGCTGAGCGCACAGCCTTCTTTGACGGTCCAGATGCGCCAGGTCCCGCTGAGCGCACGGCCTTCTTTGACGGCCCGGACGCGCCGGGTCCTGCCGAGCGCACGGCTTTCTTCGGCGGTCCTGACGCGCCAGGCGGGCCTCGCGGCGATGGCTCAGGGCCCGGCGAGCGCACCGGAAGGTTCGATGTTCCCGTGTCGCCCGGCCCGCCCGAGCCGGGGGACGTCAAAGTGGCCGGGGAGCCGACGGCCGTGCAGGCTCCCGCCTGGGCGAACGCCGAGACCGGGTTTCTCGGCTCCGACTGGTCATCCGACTCCGGCGCCGGCTCCGGCTTCGACGGGCCGGACGACCCGAAGGGCCGGCGCGGGCGCCGTAAAGGCGGACGCGGCGGCGACGACGTGCTCGCCGCGCCCACCTCGGGCGGCGGCAAGGGCCGGGTCGCGCTGCTGTCCGTCGCCGCCGTGGCCGTCGTGCTGGGCGGCACCGTGGCGGGCGTCAAGTTCATGAGCTCGTCGAGCGAGCCGGGCAAGTGTGCGGGTACGACCTGCGCCGCCGTACAGGCGTCCAGCAACCAGCCGGGGCCCGAGGTCGCCCAGCCGAGCGAGGAGCAGACCGAGCCCGAGGCGGAGCCGACGGAGGAGCCGAGCGAGGAGGACACCGCCACGCCCTCCACGGCTCCGTCGCCGACGGCCTCCTACAGCGCCCGCACGCCGCGGCGCACCTCGTCCGCCACGCCGACGCCCACCAGGACCAAGGCGAAGACGTCCGCGAAGCCGACGAAGGAGCCGACGCCGCCCGTCGAGGAGAGCGTGTCCGAGACTCCGACCGCGGAGCCCTCGACGCTGGACGACTCCGACACCGGCGGCGCGCCCACCAGCGGCGTCTCGGCCGCCCCCACCGCCACGGCCACCTTCGGGTCCGGGCAGGGCGGCTCGATGAACGTCCGGCAGAGCATCAGGCAGGGCGTGCTCACCTACAAGGCCGACATGACGCTCTCGAACACGTCCCAGCAGACGCTCGAGAACCCCACCGTGTCCGTCCCGGTCGAGGGCAAGGTCGTGAGCGTGACCGGCGCCCAGTGGACGCAGGACGGCGACCTGCTGATCCTCGACCTGTCGGCGTCGCTGGCGGCGGGTGACTCGGCCGCCGTCTCGTTCACCGCCACGGGCAAGGGTGAGAAGGCCGCGAACTGCGGGCTGGTCAGCGGGGATTGCGCCGTCAGCTGAGTGGTTGGATGGGGGACATGACGGCTTTGACTCCTCCATGTGTGCTGACCGTCGCCGGCTCCGACTCAGGGGGCGGCGCGGGCATCCAGGCCGACCTGAAGACCATGATGGCCATGGGCGTTCACGGCATGAGCGTCATCGCCGCGGTGACGGCGCAGAACTCGCTGGGCGTCCAGGGCTACTGGGAGCTGCCGCCCGAGGCCGTGCGGGCGCAGCTCGACTCGGTGCTCGGCGACATCGGCGCGCGGGCGGTGAAGACCGGCATGCTGGCCTCTCCCGCGCTGGTCGAGACGGTGGCCGGCGTGCTCGGCTCGTACGCCGCCCCGGTGGTCGTGGATCCCGTCGGGGTGTCGAAGCACGGCGACTCGCTGCTCGCGCCCGAGGCCGTGGAGACGGTACGGACGCTGCTGCTGCCCGTGGCCACCGTGGCGACGCCGAACCTGTGGGAGGTGGAGCAGCTCACCTCCGTCAAGGTCGAGGACGAGGACGGGCTGCGGCGGGCCGCGGACGCCGTGCTGGAGCTGGGGCCCTCCTGGGCGCTGATCAAGGGCGGTCACCTGCCCGGGGCGCCGGTCGACCTGCTCACGGACGGCACGAGCGAGTACCGCTTCGCCGCCGAACGCCTCGACAACCGCCACACCCACGGCACGGGCTGCACGCTGGCCTCTGCCATCGCCTCCCGGCTGGCGCTGGGCGACGAGGTGCCGGAGGCGGTGGGCAAGGCGAAGGAGTACGTGACGGGCGCGATCGCCCGCGGCTTCCCCCTGGGCGGCGGCATCGGCCCGGTGGACCACGCCTGGCGCTGGCGCTGACTTCACGCCGTCCTCTCGGGGCGCGAGCCGCCCCGCGGCCGCTCGCGCGCGGCAGTGCTCGTCGCCTCCGAGACAGTGCCCCTTGGGGAGCGCGGACCACGGGCGGTGGGCCGGTGCGCGAAGCGGCCGGCCGACGAGGGGGCGGTCCGTGGCCGCCTGGAAACGAAAGCACGCAAGCCCGCCGCTCCCCGAGAGAGCGACGGGCTTGCGCGAGAAGTGTGGGACTAGCGGGTGACCTTGCCCGCCTTGATGCACGAGGTGCACACGTTCAGCTTCTTCGGCGTGCCGCCGACGACCGCGCGAACCGTCTGAATGTTGGGGTTCCAACGACGGCGGGTGCGGCGGTGCGAGTGGGACACGTTGTTGCCGAAGGTCGGGCCCTTGCGGCAAACATCGCAGACGGAAGCCACGGTTCGCTCCTTAAAACAGTCGATGTAGCCCTGTCCGCTGATGCTTTCCGGGCGGAGGGCGTGCCGGGACAACCGGCCAGCCAGACGAGAATATCCGATCCACACCGATGGGCGCGAACTGGAACGCTGGACCGGAGGTCCGGCAGCGATATTCTCCTTCGGCAACAGTAGCGCATTTGGTCGGGGTCGCTGGTTTCGGAGGGTGCAGATGAAGATCCTCGACCCGCCCGCGGTGCGCCGCTGGGCCCGCCTGGCCGCCGACGCGCTCGGCCAGGCCAGCGCTGAGATCGACGCGCTCAACGTGTTCCCGGTGGCCGACGGTGACACCGGCACCAATCTGCACCTGACCATGCTGTCCGCGGCCGAGGCCGTGGAGTCGCTGCCGGATGACGTGGACGCGGCCGTGATGTGGCAGACGCTCTCGTACGGCGCCCTGGTCGGGGCCCGCGGCAACTCCGGGGTGATCGTCAGTCAGGCGTTACGCGGTCTCGCCGAGGTGCTGAAGGACGGCCCCGATCTGCGGGCCGGGCTGCTCAGGGCCGCCGTGCTGGCCAGGGAGGCGGTGGCCAGGCCGGTGGAGGGCACGGTGCTGAGCGTGCTGGAGTCCGCCGCGCGGGCCGTACAGGAGGTGGACGGGGACGATCTGCCCGAGGTGGCGCGGCAGGCGGCGGGCGAGGCCCGCGCGGCGCTGCGGCGCACGCCCGGCCAGCTCGAGGTGCTGGCCCGCAGCGGCGTGGTGGACGCGGGCGGCGCGGGGGCGGCGATCGTGCTGGAGACCCTGGCCGCCGTGCTCACCGGCTCCTACACCGACCACTACGACGTGCCGGCGCCGACCGCCAAGGTCTCGCCGATGGCCGAAGTGGGTGCGGGGTACGAGGTGATGTACCTGCTGGAGGCCGACGACGCCGCGGTGGCCGCGCTGCGCGAGGAGCTCGACGCCATGGGCGACTCGCTGGTCGTGGTCGGCGGCGGGGGCCTGTGGAACGTGCACGTCCACGTGGCCGAGGCCGGTCCCGCCGTGGAGGCCGGTGTGCGGGCGGGCCGGCCGCACCGGATCAGGATCACGTACCTGGCCGAGCGCACCCACCGCGGCAACGCGGGCAGGGGCGTGGTGGCGGTGGCCGCGGGCGACGGGATCGCGGCGCTCTTCGAGGAGTCCGGCGCTGTCGTGGTGCGGCGCGCGCCGGGCACGCGGCCCACGCTTCCCGCCATGCTGGCCGCGATCAGGCAGGCCGGCACCGAGGTCGCGGTCCTGCCGAACGACGAGGGCGTCAGGTCGATCGCCGCCGCGGCCGCGGAGATCGCCCGCGAGGACGGGGTCACGGTCAGCGTGCTGCCCACGGAGGCGACCGTCCAGGGGCTGGCGGCGCTGGCCGTGCACGACCCGCTGCGGCGCTTCGACGACGACGTGGTGGCGATGACCGACGCCGCGGGGCACACGCGGTACGGGCACGTGACGGTGGCGGACCGTGAGGCGGTCACGAGCGCGGGGGTGTGCCGCCCCGGTGACGTGCTCGGCATGATCGACGGGGATGTCGCGGTGATCGGCGGCTCGCTCGACCGCGTGGCGACCATGGTCGTGGACCGGATGGTGGCGGGCGGCGGCGAGCTGGTGACCCTGGTCACGGGCGCGGACGCGCCGCCCGGGCTGGCGGAGGGCCTGGAGGAGCACCTGAGGCGAACGCGGCCGGACGTGGACCTGGTCGTGTACGACGGCGAGCAGGGCGGCTACCCGCTCCTGATCGGCGTGGAGTGACCTGACGACGGCGATGAACGGGATTCCTGTCGGGCTGAGGCGGTAGAACTTAATGCCGTGAGCCGTTTCGACGAGCCTCTGACGAAGGCGCTCGACCCGAAGACCGCCAAGCTCCTGCACAGCGTGCTCGACCTGGAGACGGTCGGCGACCTGCTGCGCCACTACCCGCGGCGCTACGCCGAGCGCGGCGAGCTGACCTCGCTCGACGCGCTGGAGGTCGACGAGCACGTCACCGTGGTCGGCGAGGTGACCAGGCTCATGCGCAAGCCCATGCGCAACCGCGGCGGCACCTGGCTGGAGGTCGAGGTCGTCGACGGAAACGGCAACAAGATCTACCTGTCGTTCTTCGGCAAGGGCTCCCATGTGGCGGAGTCGCGGCTCAAGCCGGGGCGGCGCGGCATGTTCGCGGGCAAGGTGGGGCTGTTCGGGTCGCGCACCAACCCGCGCTGGCAGCTCGCGCACCCGGAGTTCGAGCTGTTCGAGGAGAGCGAGGCGAGCGCGGAGGAGTTCGCGTCGGCGCCGGTGCCGATCTATCCGGCAGGCAAGGAGCTCACGCCGTGGGCGATCAGGCGCGCGGTCGGCGTCGTGCTCGACACGCTCGGCCCGCTCGACGACCCGCTGCCCGCCGGGCTGCGCGCCCGCCACGGGCTGCAGGATCTGGGCGAGGCGCTGGAGGCCATCCACCGGCCGAAGGACTTCGCCGAGGTGGGGCGGGCACGTAAGCGGCTGAAGTTCGACGAGGCGTTCGTGTTGCAGGCCGTGCTGCTGCAGCGGCGTCAGGCCGCCACCGCGCTGCCCGCCAAGGCCAGGCCCAGGCGTTCCGACGGCATGCTGGCCGACTTCGACGCGCGGTTGCCGTTCTCGCTGACGGAGGGGCAGGCGCAGGTCGGCGAGGAGATCGCCGACGACCTCGCGCGCGAGCACCCGATGCACCGGCTGCTGCAGGGCGAGGTCGGCGCGGGCAAGACGGTCGTGGCGCTGCGGGCGATGCTCCAGGTGGTCGACGCGGGCGGCCAGGCGGCGCTGCTGGCGCCCACGGAGGTGCTGGCCCAACAGCATCATCGCTCGATCACCAACATGCTGGGCGATCTGGCGCAGGGTGGCATGTTCGGGGGCACGGCGGTCACGCTGCTGACCGGCTCGATGGGCGCCGCCGCCCGCCGTTCGGCCCTGCTGGATGCCGCCTCGGGCACGGCGGGGATCGTCGTGGGCACGCACGCGCTGCTGCAGGAGCACGTGCAGTTCGCCGACCTGGGGCTGGTCGTGGTGGACGAGCAGCACCGGTTCGGGGTCGAGCAGCGTGACGCGCTGCGCGAGAAGGCGGGGGGCGGGCGGCCGCACGTCCTGGTCATGACGGCCACCCCGATCCCGCGCACGGTCGCCATGACGGTCTTCGGCGACCTGGAGGTCTCCACGCTGTCCCAGCTCCCGGCCGGGCGTGCCCCCATCTCCACCCACGTCGTCCCGGCGGCCGAGAAGCCCCACTATCTCGAACGCACGTGGGAGCGGGTGCGGGAGGAGGTGGCCCTGGGGCGCCAGGCGTACATCGTGTGCCCGCGCATCGGCGACCTGGAGGGCGACGAGGGCGACCTGGCGGCGGGCGACGACGAGCGCCGCCCGCCGCTCGCCGTCCTCGACGTGGCCGAGCTGCTGAAGAGCGGCCCCTTCCACGACCTGCGCGTCGGCACGCTGCACGGCAAGCTCCCGCCGGAGGAGAAGGACGCGATCATGCGCTCGTTCACGCGGGGCGAGCTGGACGTCCTGGTGGCCACCACGGTGATCGAGGTGGGGGTCGACGTCCCCAACTCCTCCGTCATGATCATCATGGACGCCGACCGCTTCGGCGTCTCCCAGCTCCACCAGCTCCGCGGCCGCGTCGGCCGTGGCGGGCTGCCGGGCTTGTGCCTCCTGGTCTCGGACTTCCCCGAGAGCACCCCGGCCCGCGCCCGGCTGGACGCGGTGGCCGCCACCTTGGACGGGTTCGAGCTGTCGCGCGTGGACCTGGAGCAGCGGCGGGAGGGCGACGTGCTGGGGGCGGCGCAGTCGGGCAAGCGGTCGTCGCTGAAGCTGCTGCAGCTGTTGCGGGACGAGGACGTGATCGCCACCGCCCGCGACGAGGCGGCCGCGCTACTGGCCGAGGACCCCGACCTGGACTCGCACGAGGGCCTGAGGGCCGAGATCGCCCGCCTGCTGGCCGACGAACGCGCTGATTATCTGGAGAAGACCTGACGCGGCGGACTCGCCGCGCAAATGACGACAAAGAAAAAAGGCCCAGCCGCGGGGACGGCCTCCCCCCGAATGCCGTCCCCGGCTGGGCCCACCCTCGGGTCAGGTGCCGAGGGAACCGGCGTGCGGAAGGGCTCACGATCACGCCGGTCGGCCTTCATGTGGGTCACCTTGAAGGCCGCAGAACTCATCATGCGGGCCGACCGAGCCGATGTGAATCACCCTTGCGTACTCGAGGCAGACACTTGTCCACTCTTGACCTGCATGAATATGCGGAACAATGGGTCACATGACGCGGATCATCGCAGGCATCGCGGGTGGCAGGCGGCTCGCTGTGCCGCCGGGGCGTGGCACGAGGCCGACCAGCGACAGGGCGAGAGAAGGGATCTTCTTGACGCTCGACTCGCTGTACGGACTCGAGGGCGCCCGCGTGCTCGATCTGTACGCCGGATCCGGGGCGATCGGCCTGGAGGCCCTGTCCAGGGGAGTGAAGGAGGCCGTGCTGGTCGAGTCCGACCCCAGAGCCGTGCGGACGATCAAGGCGAACGTCCAGACGCTCGGCCTCCAAGGCGCCAAGGTGATCGCGGACAAGGTGGAGCGGATGCTCGGGAAGATCCCCGGGGAGCCGTACGACATCGTGTTCGCCGACCCGCCCTATGCCGTGTCCGACGACGAGGTCCGGCGGGTCCTGGAGCTGCTGCGGGACAACGGCTGGCTGGTGGCTGAGGCGTTGGTGGCATTCGAGAGGGAAAGCAGGGGAAAGGCCCTGATGTGGCCAGAAGGCTACGTTGAGGAGAGGGTCCGTCGTTATGGCGAAGCGTCCGTTTGGTACGGTCGCGCCGCCGGGAACCCGTAGACCTGGGAGGCGTCTTGCGCCGCGTAGTCTGCCCGGGGTCGTTCGACCCCATCACCAATGGCCACCTCGACATCATCGGCCGCTCGGCCCGCCTGTATGACGAGGTGACCGTGGCAGTCCTCATCAATGTCGAGAAAAGCAGCCTGTTCACGGTGGACGAGCGAATCGAGATCCTGCAGACCGTGACCAAGGACTTTCCGAACGTCAAGGTGCGGAAATTCCATGGGCTGCTGGTCGATTTCTGCAGGCAGAACGACATCCCCGCCATCGTCAAGGGCATCAGAGTGGTCAGCGACTTCGACTACGAGCTGCAGATGGCGCAGCTCAACTATCGGCTGTCAGGCGTCGAGACGCTTTTCATGCCCACGAATCCCGAATACTCGTTCCTGTCCTCCAGCCGGGTGAAGGAGATCGCCAGGTATGGTGGGGACGTGTCGGGCCTCGTACCCGATCTTGTGCACAAGCTGCTCATCGAGCGGCTCAGGGGCTGAGCGCGACCTGCTATCCTTTCATTTCGGCCTTGTACGACGGCGATCATCTCGCCATGCCTAGCGAGAGCAGGATGACTGAGCACCTCGACCCCCGCTCCCCGTGGGTGATCTCCACTCATGATCTGGGAAAGCGGCCGGGCACGATGCGGCAGGTGACCCTGACCCTCCCGGCACCGGCAGATCTCGGCGTCGACATGATCGGTGTCCCCAAGGACGCCGAAGTCGAGCTGGATCTCCGGCTCGAAGCAGTGATGGAAGGCGTGCTCGTGTCAGGCACGGCGCAGGCCCCGCTCGCCGGGGAGTGCGCGCGCTGCCTCGACCCGGTCGCCTCGGACATCGAGGTTGACCTGCAGGAGCTGTTCTTCTACTCCGACGAGGACGCCTCGGAGGAGGACTCACTGCTCGACGGTGAGCTGCTCGACCTCGAGCCGACGTTCCGCGACGCGGTGGTGCTGGCACTGCCGCTGAGCCCGGTGTGCAGTGAGGACTGCGAGGGGCTCTGCACGGAGTGCGGGATCAAGCTGGCCGAGGCCGGCGACGATCACCGGCACGAGAAGGTCGATGCCCGTTGGGCGTCGTTGCAAGGTCTGATTACCGACAAAGATAACGATCAGGAGAAGTGACGTGGCCGTCCCGAAGCGAAAGATGTCGCGGAGTAACACCCGCCACCGTCGCTCCCAGTGGAAGACGACTGCTGTCGCCCTGGTGAGCTGCCCGCAGTGCCGTTCCCCCAAGCAGCCGCACATCGCTTGCCCCACCTGCGGCACCTACAACCGTCGTCAGGTCATCGAGCCGTCCGCCTGATCCCGCTGCTTGACGTGATGCCGACCGGGTGCCATTGTGCCTCGGTCGGCGTTACCGTCTCAGATGCGTACGGCGGCGGTTCGCCCGCGGCCGTGGTGGACGCCGGGGCTACGCGTTACCCCGACGCCCACCACGTTTTCGGGCATCTTCCGCAGCCGGCGCGCGCCATGCGAAAGATGTCCGAGGAGGAAAGACGTGGGCGCAGGTCCTAAGCCGGTGGCCGTGGAGGTCGCCAGAGACGAGCTGGAGCGGGTCCTGTCGGTCGGGCTCGACCCCGACATCCTGGAGCGGGCGCTGACCCACCGCTCCTACGCGTACGAGAACGGCGGCCTGCCCACCAACGAGCGCCTGGAGTTCCTGGGCGACTCGGTGCTGGGCCTGGTGGTCACCGACACCCTCTACCGCAACCACCCCGACCTGCCCGAGGGCCAGCTCGCGAAGCTGCGTGCCGCGGTGGTCAACATGCGGGCGCTGGCCGACGTGGCCAGAAACCTGGGCCTCGGCCGGTTCCTGCGGCTCGGCAGGGGCGAGGAGGGCACCGGCGGGCGCGACAAGTCGTCCATCCTGGCCGACACCCTCGAGGCGCTGATCGGCGCCATCTACGTCGACAAGGGGCTCGACGAGGCGTTCCGGGTGGTGCACCTGCTGTTCGACCCGCTGATCGTCCGCTCTGCCTCGCTCGGGGCGGGGCTCGACTGGAAGACCTCGCTGCAGGAGCTGACCGCCTCCGAGGCGCTCGGCGTGCCCGAATACCACGTCGAGGAGAGCGGCCCCGACCACGCCAAGTCGTTCACGGCCATGGTGCGGGTCGGCGGCGAGTCGTACGGGTCGGGCACCGGGCGCAGCAAGAAGGAGGCCGAGCAGCAGGCGGCCGAGGCGGCCTGGACCCGCATCAGGGCCAGGCGCGAGCAGCGCGAGAGCCAGCCCGCGAGCTGAACGGCCGTCCGGATGTGTCCGGAGGCGACAATGAAGTTGCTGCCCAGAGCGTCTGGAGGCCCGGTTGTCCGGGCGGCCGGAGGTTCGCGGCGCCCGAGCTTTAGGGGGCTGAGGTGCCTGAGCTACCGGAGGTCGAGGTCGTCAGGCGCGGCCTCGCGCAATGGGTCACCGGGCGCGAGATCGCCTCGGCGGAGGTGCTGCACCCCCGCGCGATCAGGCGGCACCTGCCCGGCGCCGACGAGTTCACGGCGCGGCTGAAGGGCCGCGAGGTGCTCTCCGCCGAGCGCCGCGGCAAGTATCTGTGGCTGCGGCTGTCGGGCGCCGAGGAGGCGCTCATGGCCCATCTGGGGATGAGCGGCCAACTGCTGGTGGTCGACCAGGACTCGCCGCTGGAGAAGCATCTCAGGGTACGCGTCCGCTTCGAGGACGGCGGCCCCGACCTGCGCTTCGTCGACCAGCGGACGTTCGGCCACGTCATGGTCACGCCCCTGGTCGGCGGCGTGCCCGAGCCGATCTCCCACATCGCCCCCGACCCGTTCGAGGCGGTGTTCGACGAGGCCGAGTTCGCGCGCAGGCTCAAGGCCAAGCACACCGAGATCAAGCGGGCGCTGCTCGACCAGTCGCTGATCAGCGGCGTCGGCAACATCTACGCGGACGAGGCCCTGTGGATTGCGCGGCTCCACTGGGCCAGGCCCACGCAGACGCTCACGCGTCCCAAGATCGCCGAGCTGCTGGCCGCCGTGCGCACGGTCATGGCGTCCGCGTTGCGGGCGGGCGGCACCTCGTTCGACAGCCTGTACGTGAACGTCAACGGCGAGAGCGGCTACTTCGACCGCTCCCTGGAGGTGTACGGCAGGCGCGATCTGCCCTGCTCGCGCTGCGGCACCCCGATCAGGCGCGAGCCGTTCATGAACCGGTCGTCGTACTCCTGCCCCAAATGCCAGCGACGGCCGCGGTGAGCACGGCCAGCCCCGCGCCCAGCCACATCGCGGCCGAGAGCGAGACCCCGTCCACGACCCTGCCGCCGGCGAGCGCGCCGAGCGCGATGGAGACGTTGAAGGCGCCGACGAAGAGCGCCGTGCCGAGCTCGCCGCCGCCCGCGCGCATGATCCACAGCTGCAGCGTCACGCCGACGCCCCCGTAGGCGAAGCCCCACACCACCAGCACGGCCAGGGGCAGGCCGATCGTGGGCAGCGCCGCCGTGCCCAGCGCGATGAGGACGGCGCTCGTGATCAGGACCGGCTTGGGGTTCCTGGCGGCCCACGCCCCGGCGGTGAAGTTGCCCACCACGCCCGCGGCGCCGTACATGAGCAGGATGATGCTGATGAGGGCGGGACCGGCGTGCGAGACCTGCTCGAGGAACGGCTGGACGTAGGTGTAGGCGGCGAAGTGGCCGCACACGATCAGGACGGTCAGGACCAGGACGGTCTTGAGCGGCCCCGAGAGCCACTCCCGCCGGGATCCCGAGGTCCGGTCGGGGGCCTCGCCCGGCAGCGGCGGCAGCGTGGCGTACAGGACCGCGACCAGGACCAGCGCCACCACCCCCATCGCGGCGAACGCCGTCCGCCACCCCGCGAACGACGAGATGAACGTCGCCGCGGGCACGCCCAGCACCGACGCCACCGAGACACCGCCCAAGATGATCGACGTGGCCCGTCCGACGGACCCTTCCGGCACCAGGCGCGTCGCCAGTCCGGCGGCGAAGGCCCAGAACCCGCCGATGCTCACCCCGGTCAGCACCCTGGCCGCCAGGAGGACGGGATAGCTCGTCGCGAACGCGCCCACCAGGTTGGCCACCGCCAGCACCGCCATCAGCCCGAGCAACATGGCACGCCGGTCGAGCCGGCGGGTGGTTACGGCCAGCACGGGCGCGGACACGGCGGCGACCAGCCCGGGGGCCGTCATCATCAGCCCGGCGGTCCCTTCTGACACGCCAAGGGCGGAGGCGATCGAGGACAGTAGCCCGACGGGCAGCATCTCGCTGGTCACGATGGTGAAGGTGCCCACGGCGACCGTCGACACGGCCAGCCAGCGAGCCCTCGTATCAGGGGAGACTTCGGTAATGGTCATGCCACTCAGCCTCGGCGCGGCTGCCGGCGGGAACAATGGCGAAGTCCGAAGGCTTGGTTTAGGTGGGCTAAGCGATCCCGATCCTGAGGTGGTGGAGATGGAGTTCAGGGAGCTTGAGTGCTTCGTGGTGCTCGGCGAGGAGCTGCACTTCGCGCGTACGGCTGAGCGCCTCTACCTGTCGCCCGGGAGGGTGAGCCAGCTCATCGGCTCGCTGGAGACCCGGATCGGCGGCAGGCTCTTCCAGCGGACCAGCCGCAGGGTGCGCCTCACGCCGCTCGGCGAGCGCTTCCTGGCCGACCTGCGGCCCGCGTACGACGGGCTGGCGAGCGCGGTGAGCCGGGCCAAGGCGGCCGCCCGGGAGGTGACCGGCGCGATCAAGGTGGGCTTCCTGGCCACGCCCACGGAGGTCGTCACGGGAAGCGTGCAGGCCTTCGAACGCAGGTATCCCGCGTGCGAGGTGGAGCTGGTCGAGATACCGCTCTCGGATCCTTTCAGCAAGTTGCGGGCCGGGCAGGTGGACCTCGCGTTCACGCTGCTCCCGGTGGACGAGCCCGACCTGATGACCGGTGAAGGGCTGAACGAGGTCCCCTACCAGCTGGGCGTCTCCATCCGCCACCCGCTGGCCGCCCGCGCGAGCATCGCCGCGGAGGAGCTGTCGCAGGTGCCGCTGATCGGGCTGGGCGGCCCCGCCCCGCGGGACTGGCGGGAGCGGGTGACACCCTCGGTGACCCCTTCAGGACGCCCGATCCCCCTGGCCGGTACGGTGGCCACCAGCCAGGAGGGCCTCACCCAGGTGGCGCTCAACCGGGGTGGCATGCTGTTCTGCACCCCGACGGCGGCCCACCACAGACGGCCCGATGTGAGCTTCGTCCCAGTCATCGGGCTGCGCCCGTCCGTCATGGGCCTGGCCTGGGTGAAGGCCGCCGAGACCGCCGCGATCAGGGCGTTCAACGAGGCGGCGGTCGGGCACGCACTCGGGGTGGAGTCCCTTGTGGCCTGACGGGAGAGGACATGCAGGAAAACAGCGAGAAGGCCCGATTGACCACCTGGGTCAGGGGCAGGGTCCAGGGTGTGGGGTTCCGCTGGTGGACCCGTGCGCGGGCGCTGGAGCTGGGCCTCGAGGGCTGGGCGCGCAACACGGCCGACGGCCGGGTGGAAGTGGTCGCGGAGGGCCCCCGCGAGGCGTGCGTCAAGCTGCTGGAGCTGCTGAGAGGTTGCGACACGCCGGGGAGGGTGGATGGAGTAGTAGAACGTTGGAGCGAAGCCCGAGGTAGTTTGGGCGGTTTTGTAGAGCGCTAGTAGCTTCCGTTAAACCGCCCAAATAGGGTATAGTTGTATGTCGGGAGTGCCCATCAGTAGGGCTCAGCGGTTGGTTCGACTTGACCGCCCACACTGCCGGTGCGACTCTTGTTAGGTACCACGCGCACCCCTCCCGCGGAATAGAAGTGCGCGAACCAGTCTGGTCACTCAGCGTGGAGGACCCTTTACCATGGCGAAGGCTCTACTCGGCCACGTCGGCGGTCCTGACCCTCGAATGGTCTCGGAGATGCGCCGCCTGCAGCAGCGTATCCGGGATCTGGAGGCAGAACTCATCCGACTTCAGGCCACGAATGACGCTCTTGCAGCGCAAACTCGCGATGAGGCGCTAAGCCGCATGCAAGAGCGCGAGCCGGCACTCACCTGAGAGTGATCGGAGCGCAAGACCCCAGGGACGTCTCGGAGAGGCGTCCCTTGTTATTTGCGCACTTTCGAAAAGCTTCCTTTGCCCAGGCCGGTCCGGTCCAGAATGTACGTGCCCACGTGGGGCAGTGAGGACCCAGTAGGCTTTCCCGAGTCCGGCATCAGGGAGAAGGGGGTCGCGCTTGTATTTGAAGACCCTCACCCTGCGCGGCTTCAAGTCCTTCGCCTCCGCGACCGCCCTCCGTTTCGAACCGGGCATCACCTGCGTCGTCGGCCCCAACGGCTCGGGCAAGTCCAACGTCGTCGACGCCCTCGCCTGGGTCATGGGCGAGCACAGCGCCAAGTCGCTGCGCGGCGGCAAGATGGAGGACGTCATCTTCGCCGGCACCTCCTCCAGGCCGCCGCTCGGGCGCGCCGAGGTGACGCTGACCATCGACAACTCCGACGGCGCGCTGCCGATCGACTACACCGAGGTCACGATCAGCCGGCTGATGTTCAGGTCGGGGCAGAGCGAATACGCGATCAACGGCGACACCTGCCGCCTGCTCGACATCCAGGAGCTGCTGTCCGACTCGGGCATCGGCCGCGAGATGCACGTGATCGTCGGTCAGGGTCAACTCGACGCCGTGCTGCACGCGGGGCCGGAGGACCGGCGGGCCTTCATCGAAGAGGCCGCCGGCGTGCTCAAGCACCGCAAGCGCAAGGAAAAGGCGCTGCGCAAGCTCGACGCCATGCAGGCCAACCTGACCCGCGTGCAGGACCTCGCCACCGAGCTGCGCCGCCAGCTCAAGCCGCTGGGCCGCCAGGCGGAGATCGCCCGCAAGGCCGCCGTCATCCAGGCCGACCTCCGCGACGCCCGGCTGCGGCTGCTGGCCGACGACGTGTGCATCCTGCGCATGACGCTGGAGCGCGAGGCCGCCGACGAGGCCGCCGTCATGGCCAGGCGCAACCAGGTGGAGAGCGAGCTGGCCGAGGGCCAGCAGCGCGAGGCGGCGCTGGAGGCGGCCGAGGCCGAGACGCAGCCCCGCCTGGCCGCCGCGCAGGAGACGTTCTTCCGGCTCTCGTCGCTGCGCGAGCGCATCACCGGCCTGGCGCAGCTCGCCGCCGAGCGCCACCGCCACGCGCTCGACGCCGCCGCCATCGAACGCCGCGGCCGCGACCCCGAGGACCTCGAACGCGAGGCGGCCGAGGTGCGCGAGCGCGAGCTGATCCTCAAGGCCGAGCTGGAGCAGGCACAGGAGCTGCTGGAGGAGGCCGTCGCGGCGCGGGCCGCGGCCGAGGCCGAGCTGAGCGCCGAGGAGCAGCGGCTCGCCCTGGCCGCCCGGGCCGCCGCCGACCGCCGCGAGGGGCTGGCCAAGCTGCGCGGCAAGGTCGATTCCGTACGGAGCCGGGCACGGGCCGCCGAGGAGGAGATCGGGCGGCTCCAGCAGGCCGTGGCCGACGCGGCCGAACGCGAGCGGCAGGCCAGGGAGGACCTGGAGGCGCAGCGGCTGGAGGAGCCCGCGGTCGATCCCGCGCTCGCTGAGGAGCTTGCCACGGCGCAGGCCCTGGTGGAGGAGGCCAGGGCCGTCGCCGACGAGGCGCGGACCGCGGTGGAGGAGGCCAAGTCCGGCCTCGACGCGCCGCGCGCCGCCCTGCAGGCCGCCAAGTCGGGGGTGGTCACCGCGCGCGCCGCCGACCAGGAGGCGCAGCGGTCCGTGGCCGCCCTGGTCGCCCGCCGGGACGCCCTCGAGCTGGGGCTCGCCAAGGGCGACGGCGGCGCGGCGCTGCTGGAGGCGGACCTGGCCGGGGTGCTGGGGCCGCTGGCGGCCTCGATGCAGGTCACGCCCGGTGCCGAGCTGGCGGTGGCGGCCGTGCTGGGTCCCGTCGCCGAGGCGATCGCGGTCAAGACCCTGGACACGGCCGTGGAGGCGCTCGATTTGCTGCGCGCCCAGGGCGCGGGCCAGGCGACCCTCCTGGTGGCGCTCGAGGCGGGCACGGACGACGCCGAGACGTCGGAGAGCGCTACAGGGTCCTCCGGGGAGGACGGACACGGCGCAGCCCGGCGCACGCGTACGGCGGCTCCTGAGGGCGGTCAGTGGGCCGCCGACCTCGTCACGGTCCCCGACCACCTACGGCCCGCCCTCGACCACGTGCTCGAGGACGTCGTGGTCGTGGCGGACCTCGACGCCGCACGCTCGGTCGTCGGCCGCCACCGCGAGCTCAGGGCGGTCACCGAGGCGGGCGACCTGGTGAGCGCCCACCTGGCCAGCGGCGGCGCCGAGGGTGGCACCTCCGTGCTCCAGGTGCGGGCCGCGCTCGACGAGGCGGTCAGCGACCTGGCGGAGGCCGAGCGCAGGGCCGAGGAGACGGCCGAGGCGCTGGATGAGGCGATCGAGCGGGAGCAGGCGGCCCAGGCGGCGCTGGAGGCCGCCCAGGCGAAGGTCAACGAGGCCCAGACCGCGGTCACCACCGCCCAGGCGGGCGTGAGCGCCGCGCAGGGCGCCCTCGACCAGGTCAGGGGCCGCCAGCGGGAGGCCGACCAGCGCAACGCCGCCGCCGCCAAGCGCCTGGCCCAGGTCGAGGCCGCCGCCAACGCCGCCCGCGACGAGGCCGAGCGCCTCACCAAGAGTGTCACCAGAGCGGAAGAGTCGCGTACCGAAGGCCAGGAGGAGCTGGCCGAGCTGGAGATCCGCCTGGCCGAGGCCGAGTACGCCCAGGAGCTGGAGTCCGAGCCCACCACCGACCTCCGCGACGACCTGGCGGGCGCCTGCGAGGCCGCGAGGCAGCGCGAGATGGACACCCGCCTGCAGGTCCGCACCGCCGAGGAGCGCGTCAAGGGCATCGAGGGCCGCGCCGACGGCCTCATGCGGGCCGCCCAGCGCGAGCGCCAGGAGCGCGCCCAGGCGGCCGCCCAGCGCGCCAGGCGCCGCCAGCAGGCGGCCGTGGCCGAGTCCGTCAGCAAGGGCGCCAGGCAGGTGCTCAAAGCGCTCGAATCCTCCGTCCAGCTCGCCTCCAGGGAGCGCGACGAGGCCGACCTCGCCAGGGTCGCGGTCGACGCCGAGCTCAAGCAGGTCCGACTCCGGGTGCGCGAGCTCGGCCAGGAGCTGGACAAGCTGGTCAACCGCGTGCACGGCAGCGAGGTCGCCCGCACCGAGCAGCGGCTGCGGCTGGAGCAGATGGAGCAGCGGGCGCTGGAGGAGTTCGGGGTCGAGGTCGAGGCCCTGATCTCCGAGTACGGCCCCGAGGCCCAGGTCCCCGGCGACCCGCCCGTGCCGTACGTGCGCGAGGAGCAGGAGAAGCGGGCCAGGGCCGCCGAGCGGCAGATGAACCAGCTCGGCAAGGTCAACCCGCTCGCGCTGGAGGAGTTCGCGGCGCTGGAGGAGCGGCACGCGTTCCTCAACTCGCAGCTCGAAGACCTCAAGAAGACCAGGCGCGACCTGCTGACCGTGGTCCAGGAGGTCGACGACCGGGTTGAGCAGATGTTCGCCTCGGCCTACGAGGACGTGGCCAGGGAGTTCGAGCAGATCTTCACCAGGGTGTTCCCCGGCGGTGAGGGCCGGCTGGTGCTGACCGAGCCCAACGACATGCTGACCACCGGCATCGAGGTCGAGGCCAGGCCGCCGGGCAAGAAGGTCAAGCGGCTGTCGCTGCTGTCGGGCGGCGAGCGCTCGCTGACCGCCGTGGCGTTCCTGGTCTCCATCTTCAAGGCGCGGCCCTCGCCGTTCTACGTGATGGACGAGGTCGAGGCCGCGCTCGACGACACCAACACGCAGCGGCTGCTGACGTTGTTCGAGGAGCTGCGGCAGAGTTCGCAGCTGATCGTCATCACCCACAACAAGCGCACGATGGAGATCGCCGACGCGCTCTACGGCGTCTCGATGCGCGGTGACGGCGTGACCCAGGTGGTCAGCCAGCGGCTGCGCGAGCGCGAGTCGGCCTGACACCCCGCCCCGGAAGAAACGTGAGTTGGGGCTGATCGGTGTGGCCTTGGGCATGACCATGCCGGTCGATCTGGAAAACTGACATCTTGTGGATGGTTACCTCGGCGTCATAGTGATCGTGGCCGTCGTCGCCCTGCTGGCGGCCGGCGGTCTTCTGCTGTACTTCCGGCCGGGTCGCAAGGCGGCCCCGCCGGTCAAGCCGCCCGAGACCCCCGTGCTTCCCGAGGAGAAGCGGCCCGCCGGAGTCGGCGAGGAGGGCGAGGGCGCGACCACCACGCTCCCGCCGCCGGTCAAGCCCGCCGAGCCGGCCGTCGTCGTCCCCGAGATCGAGGTGCCGCCGCCGTCCGAGGGCCGGATGGTGCGGCTGCGCTCGCGGCTGGCGCGCTCGCAGAGCGCGCTCGGGCGCGGGCTGCTCGAGCTGCTCTCCCGCGACCGGCTCGACGACGATGTGTGGGACGAGGTCGAGGAGAAGTTGATCAGCGCCGACATGGGTGTCGCGCCGACCCAGGCCGTCGTCGAGGACCTGCGCACCAAGGTCAAGGTGCTGGGCAGCCGCACCCCCGAAGAGCTGCGCGGGCTGCTGAAGGAGGAGCTGCTCGCCCAGGTCAATCCCGACCTCGACCGCACGCTCCAGGTCAAGAGGCACGGCGAGCGGCCCGCGGTGGTGCTCGTCGTGGGCGTCAACGGCACCGGCAAGACCACCACCACCGGCAAGCTCGCCCGCTCGCTCGTCGGCGACGGCAAGAAGGTCGTGCTCGGCGCGGCCGACACGTTCCGGGCGGCGGCCGCCGACCAGCTCCAGACCTGGGGCGAGCGGGTGGGCGCCGACGTCGTGCGCGGTCCCGAGGGCGGCGACCCGGCCTCCGTGGCGTTCGACGCCGCCGCCAAGGGCATCGAGGAGAAGGCCGACGTCGTCATCGTCGACACCGCGGGCCGCCTCCACACCAAGACCGGCCTCATGGACGAGCTGGGCAAGGTCAAGCGGGTCATCGAGAAGAAGGCCACGGTCGACGAGGTGCTGCTCGTCCTCGACGCCACCACCGGCCAGAACGGCATGCGCCAGGCTCAGGTGTTCGCCGAGGTGGTCAACATCACGGGCATCGCGCTGACCAAGCTCGACGGCACCGCCAAGGGCGGCATCGTGATCTCGGTGCAGCGGGAGCTGGGTGTGCCGGTCAAGCTCGTGGGGCTGGGCGAGGGGCCCGACGATCTGGCGCCGTTCGACCCCGAGGTGTTCGTGGACGCGATCCTGGGGGACTGAAGCCGCATTCCGGGCATACGGTAATTAACGGTGGAAGAGCCCTTACCCGATAACCATTGATCGGCGACTTTTCTATGTGCTGACATTGATCGGTCATCGAAGACACTTGGAAGGGCGCCCATGAAGAAGATCGTTGTTCACAGGCCCGGGACCGTGAAGCCAGCTGCTGCGGCCGCGCCGAGGCACCAGGCCTGAACCACTAAGGCTGGCGTCTCAGCTGGGGGCGCCGGCCCAGGGTCTCTCATGGACACGATCATTCTCGACGCCGACCGCCGGATCGCCGGACCCTACACCCTTGCGGCCGGGCTCCTCGGCCACCTTGTTCCCCAGGCCCTGGAGCACTGGCCCAGCCTGGTCGCCGCGCATGACATCGAGCTCCGCGCCACCGCGCCGGGCTTGCGGGAGGCCGTGCCCGAGCGCAGGACCTCGCTGGCCGGCAGCCTGCCCAGGGGGCAGCGCATCCTCGTGCCGGGCGCCCGGCGCAGCCTCCGGGTCGCGAACGGGCTGGCCGAGTTCGTCCGCGACCACCTGCGCCGCGCGGGTCCGCTCACCGTGGCCGTGACGAACCTGGGCGAGGCCGACCACACCGACGCCGAGCTGGTGGCGGTTATGCGGCGCAGGATCGACCCGGGGCTGCTCCGGATCGACGAGGGGCCGTCGGCTCCGAGCACCTTGCCGTTATGCGCGGATTTCGACCGCTTTCGCGACGAGGGTTTCCACCACGCCATGGCGGAGTCGGGCCTGGAGGCGCTGCGCGGGATGGCGTACGAGGACGACCCGGAGGGCTGGCAACAGCTCCTGCAGCGCGTCGCCGCCGCCCTGGAGGCCATCGAGCGCGAGGAGGAGGCCCGCGAGCTGTACGACAGGGCCAGGCGCGAGAGCACCGACCCCAAACACCGCGCCACCATCGCGTACGCCACCGCCATGATCCTGGTACGCCACCACGACCCGGCCCGGCGCGACCCGCAGGAGGCCCTGGCCTGGATCAACGAGGCGATCACGATCACGTCGCTGCTGCCTGACCGCCGCGAGCGCGCCTTCCACCTCGGGTTCGACCTCAACGGCAAGGCACTGGTGGAGGTGCGCAGGGGCCGTTACGAGGCCGCGATGCAGCTCGTACAGCAGGCCATCGACCTGGCAGAGGCGGACCTCCCCGGCGAGCACCCGATCCATCGGCTCGTGCTGTACGCCAACAGGGCACAGCTCCTGGCCATGGCAGGCAGGACGGAGGAGGCCCTGGCCGACTACACGCGGGCCGTCGAGGCCGACCCCGGCTATCCCGACTACTACCTCGAGCGCGGCAACCTGCTGCACCGGCTCGGGCGGCCGGAGGAGGCGCTGGCCGACTACGAGGCGGTCATGCGGCTCAGCCCGCCCTTCCCCGAGGCGTACTACAACCGGGCCGAGCTCCGGTTCGCCGCGGGCGATCTCGACGGCGCCCGCGCCGACCTGGACCACACGCTGGAGCTGGACCCCGAGTTCGCGCCCGCCTACGTGAACCGCAGCGGGATCCATGCGGGTCAGGGGGAGTACGCGAGCGCCAGGCAGGACGTGGTGCGCGGGCTGGGGCTGACGCCGCGCGACCCCCACCTGCTGTGCGTGCTCGGGCAGGTGGAGCTGGCCGAGGGCAGGCACCCGGAGGCGCGGACCGCGTTCGACGGGGCGCTGGAGATCGACCCTGGGCTGGTGGCGGCCTGGGCGGGACGGGCCGAGCTGGCCTTCGAGCGCGGCGACCACGACGCGGCGCTGGCCGACCTGACGCACGCCCTCGAGCTGGGGGAGACGGCCGAGTTGCTGTTCAACCGGTCCGTGGTCTACCGGGCCGCGGGGCTGGCGGGCCAGGCCAGGCAGGACCTGCTCAGAGCCGCGGAGCTGGCCCCTGACGACGAGGACGTGGGGAGGGCGCTCGCCGAGGCGTGACCCGTGGGCGGGCGTTGACGGCTCGCCACCGCGGCGGGTCAGGCTCGCGGCTCTCCATGATGCGGCCGCGGCCCGATCGGAACCACCAGAGGAGTGCCCGCCACCGGATCCTCGATGACCTTGGCGTCCAGGTCGAACACCTCGCGTAGCAGCTCCTCGGTGAGCACCTCGTGCGGGGTGCCCGCGGCGATCACCTTGCCGGCGCGCATGGCCACCAGCCGGTCGGCGTAGCGGGCGGCGAGGTTGAGGTCGTGCAGGACCATGACGACCGTGCGCCCGGCCTCCTGGTGCAGGTGCCGTACGAGCTCCAGCACCTCCACCTGGTGCGCCAGGTCCAGGAACGTGGTCGGTTCGTCGAGCAGCAGCAGGTCCGTGCCCTGGGCCAGGGCCATGGAGATCCACGCCCGCTGCCGCTGGCCGCCCGACAGCTCGTCCAGCGGCCGCTCCGCCAGGTCGGCCAGGCCCGTCATGTCCAGGGCGGCCGCGACGGCGCCCTCGTCGTCCGACGACCACTGCCGGTACCACGTCTGGTGGGGATGCCGGCCCCTGGCCACCAGGTCGGCCACGGTCAGCCCTTCGGGGGCGGTGGGCGCCTGGGGGAGCACGCCGAGGATCTTGGCGACCTCGCGGGTGGGGATCTTGTCGATGCGCTTGCCGTCCAGCAGCACCTCGCCGCCCTGAGGCTTGAGCAGGCGGCCGAGCGCGCGCAGCAGCGTGGACTTGCCACAGCCGTTCGGGCCGATGATCGTGGTCACGGTGCCCGCCTCGATGCCGAGGTCGAGGCCGGCGACCACCAGGCGGTCGCCGTAGCCGAGCTTGACGCCGGCGGCCTGCAGCCTCATTTGCGTGACCTCCAGATCAGATGGATCAGGTACGGGGCGCCCAGCACGGCGGTGACGATGCCGACGGGCAGCTCCAGCGGGGAGAACGCGGTCCTGGCGATCAGGTCGGCGGCGGCGGTGAGCACGGCGCCGACGACCGCCGAGCACAGCAGCGGCGGCTGGGCGGAGCGGGTGAGCCTGAGCGCGATCTGCGGCGAGGCGAGGGCCACGAACGCGATCGGACCGGCGGAGGCGGTGGCCACGGCGGCCAGCAGCACGGCGGCCAGGATCATCAGGGCGCGGGCCAGGTTCGTACGGACGCCGAGCCCGGCGATCGTGTCGTCGCCGAATCGCAGCGCGTCGAGCGAGCGGGTGCCGAGCAGGGCCAGCGGTACGAGCACGGCCAGGGCCAGCGCCGTGGGCATCACGTGCTCCCAGCCGCGGCCGTTGAGCGAGCCGCTGATCCAGACCATGGCGCGGCCGGTGTCGTTCACGTCGCCGACGGTCAGCAGCCAGAACTTGATGTTCGTGAACACGGCGGCCACGCCGATGCCGACCAGCACCAGGCGGTAGCCGTCCAGGCCGCGCCGCCAGGCCAGCCCGTAGACGACGGCCGCGCCCGTCAGGCCGCCGAGCAGGGCCAGCGCGGGGATGCCGAGGGTGGCCAGCAGGCCGCTGGTGCCGCCGTACGCGCTGCCGCTGGCCACGACGCCGGCCACGACCGTCACGGAGGCGCCGGTGGTGACGCCGAGGATCTCGGGGCTCGCGAGCGGGTTGCGCGCGATGGACTGGATGATCGCGCCGGACAGCGCGAGCGCGGCGCCGACCAGGGCGCCGGTGAGGGCGCGCGGCAGGCGCAGCTCCATGATGACGAAGTGGGCGGCGCTGTTGACGTCGAACGTGCCGGTGACCACTTCCTGCAGCGTCATCTGGAGCTCGCCGATGCGCATGTTCATGGCCATGAGCAGGACGAGGAGGACGAGTCCCGTCAGCGTGACGGCGACGCCGCGCAGTCGTAGCCGCCAGGACAGGCCGCCGACGCGCAAGGGGAGAGCGGTCATCACAGTCGCACTGGCTTCCTGCGCCGTACGAGCGCGACGAAGAAGGGCGCGCCGAGCAGCGCGAGCACCACGCCTACCTCCAGCTCTCCCGGTGGGGCCACCACGCGGCCGATCACGTCGGCGAGCAGCAGCAGCGCCGCGCCGACCAGCCCCGAGAACGGCAGCAGCCAACGGTGGTCGGTGCCCGACAACGGGCGGGCCAGGTGGGGCACGATCAGGCCCACGAACGCCAGCGAGCCGCACGCCGCGACCGCCGCGCCGGACAGCAGGGTCACCGCGGCGACGCCGACGGTGCGGGTCATGGCGATGTTCTGGCCGAGGCTCCTGGCCACGTCCTCGCCCAGGGAGAGCGCGTTCAGGCCGGGCGCGTTGACCATTGCGAGCACCAGGCCCACGAGGATGAACGGCAGCACCTGCCAGACCACGTCCGCGCCCCTGCCCGCGATCGAGCCGGCCTGCCAGAAGCGGAACACGTCCATCGCCTGCTCGTCCAGCAGCACGACGGCCGAGGTCAGGGCGTACAGCAGAGCACTCACCGCGGTGCCCGCGAGCGCCAGCGTGACCGGGGTCGGGCCGCCCCTGCCGCCCACCATGCCGAGCGCGAACACCCCGACGCTGGCGATCAGCGCGCCCGCCAGGCCGAACCAGATGTAGGCGAGCAGGCTGGAGGTGCCGAGCAGGATGATCGAGGAGACCATCGCGAACGCCGCCCCTTGCGTGACGCCGAGCAGCCCGGGATCGGCGAGCGGGTTGCGGGTGTGGCCCTGCATGAGCGCGCCGGCCACGCCGAGCGCGATCCCGGCGAGAACCCCCAAGACGGTCCTGGGGACGCGGAGCGAGCGGATGACGATGTCGTTCTCGGTCCCGGTGGGGGCGGTGAGGGCGTGCCAGGCGTCGGGGAGCGGCACGGACTTGGAGCCGACCGTGATGCTCAGCACGATCGCGACGAGCAGGGCGGCGAGCAGGGCGAGGAGTACGGTGAGCCGCCTTTGCCGGATGCCCTGGAGGCGCGGTGCCACGGCGGTCGCACTCACCCGCGTCCTCCTCAACATTTGCTCGATCCTGCAGAAGTATGCCAGCTTAGGCAGGGCTAACCTAATTTAGGGTTACCTTACTTTTGGATCTGGGAAAGGGATTTGATGAGATCGTTGCGCGTGCTGGTCGGCGCCGTCCTGGTGGCGGGGCTCGCGGCCTGCGGCACGTCCGCGGGCGAGTCCGAGGCCGCCCCCTCCGCGTTCAGGACGGTCAAACACGCCATGGGCGAGACCGCGATCCCTGCCCAGCCGAAGCGGGTGGTGGCGCTCGACCAGAGCTTCGTCGACGCGGTGCTCACGCTGGAGACGCCGGTGGTGGGGTACACGACGTACCGGTCGCTCGACGACAAGCTGCCCGCCTACCTCGGGACCGTCGCCGAGCAGTACGGCAAGGAGGCCACCCCGGTCGGCACGCTGGAGCAGCCGAGCCTGGAGAAGATCATCGCGCTCAAGCCCGACCTGATCGTCTCGGCGAAGGTCCGGCACGAGGCTCTGTACGACAAGCTGTCCAAGATCGCGCCGACCGTGTTCAGCGAGACCACCGGGGCCATCTGGAAGGAGAACGTCCGGCTCATGGGACAGGCCCTGGGCAAGGAGCAACTCGCCGACACCAGGATCAAGGAGTACGAGGGCCGGGCGGCCAAGATCGGCGAAGCCATCAAGGCGAAGGACGGCGAGCTGCCGACGATCTCGGTCGTGCGGTTCGCCGGCGAGCCGACGGTCCGGCTGTACGTGGAGAAGTCCTATTCAGGACTGGTGCTGAAGGACGTCGGATTCCCCAGGCCCGAGGGGCAGCCGACCAAGCAGGACGCCATCGCGGTGGACGTCAGCCAGGAGCGGATCTCGGACCTGGACGCCGACCACATCTTCGTCTCGACCTTCAAGGATCCGGCGGCCGAGGGGCCCAAGGAGAAGTTCCTGAGCAACCCGCTCTGGGGCAAGCTCAAGGGCGACAAGCACGACGTCGACGACCTGACCTGGATGACCGCGGTGGGGATCCAGGGGGCCCACGCGATCCTTGACGACGTGGCCAAGCTCTTCTCCGTGGACCCCGCGCGGACCTGACCCGGCTACGAGGCGCTGAGGAACGCGCGGAGCTCCGCCAGGTGGGGGTCGATGTCGAGGCCCTGGTCGGCGAGCCACTGCGGGTTGCCGTACGTGCCGCGGTAGCGGTCGCCGCTGTCGCAGATCAGCGTGACGATGCTGCCCTGCTCGCCCGCCGCCCGCATCTCGTCGATCAGGTCCACGCAGGCCGCCATGTTGGTGCCCGTCGAGCCGCCCACGTCCAGCCCTGTGACCTCGCGCGTCCAGTGCATGGCGGCGATCGAGCGGGCGTCGGGCACGGCGATCATGCGGTCGATGACGGACGGCTGGAACGAGGGCTCCACGCGGGGGCGGCCGATGCCCTCGATGCGCGAGCCGGGCGCGGTGACCGAGGTGTCGCCGGAGACCCAGCTCGGGTAGAAGGCCGAGCCCTCCGGATCGACGACGGCCAGGCGGGTGGGGTGGCGGCGGTAGCGGATGTAGCGGCCGATGGTGGAGGACGTGCCGCCGGTGCCGGCGCCCACCACGATCCACGCGGGCTCGGGGTGGGGCTCCATGGACATCTGGGAATAGATGGACTCGGCGATGTTGTTGTTGCCGCGCCAGTCGGTGGCCCGCTCCGCGTAGGTGAACTGGTCCATGAAGTGGCCGCCGGTCTCCGCGGCCAGACGGTGAGATTCGTCATAGATCGCGCGGGGGTCCGTGACGAGGTGACATTTCCCACCGTAGAACTCGATGAGGTGACACTTCTCCGGCGACGTGGAGGCAGGCATGACCGCGATGAACGGCAGGCCGAGCAGGCGGGCGAAGTACGCCTCGCTCACGGCCGTGGATCCGCTCGACGCCTCCACGATCGTCGTGGTGGGGCCGATCCAGCCGTTGGCCAGGCCGTAGAGGAAGAGGGAGCGAGCCAGCCGATGTTTGAGTGAACCTGTGGGGTGCACCGACTCGTCTTTCAAGTAGAGGTTTACACCCCAGTGCGAGGGCAGCGGAAAGACGTGCAGGTGTGTGTCGCAGCTACGGTTGGCGTCGGCCTCGACCTTGCGTATGGCCTCCGCCACCCAGCGGCGCGTCCCCAGGTCGTGACGGTCCACGAAACTCATGCCCATACGCTATCCCATGTGACTCTTGCCACTATTTCCGAAAAATTGGACGGGTAGTGTTATGATACTGAGACTTGTCCGGCCGTGGACGTGACCGTATACGCCGCGAGCAGATGGACGGAAACCCCCTCTGACCAAGGCGGATCTCTAACGCGTCCCTTACCTGGGACTTGCCATGATGGAATCCGCCCGCAGGCGGCTTGTGCCGGAACGGGGGATAGCGCAAGGGGGAATGAATTGATCACTATGACCGATGAGCAGCGTCAGGACTGGTTCGAGCGCGATGTCGTGCCCGTGACGTCGCAGCTGTTCGCCTCCGCCATGCGCCTGACCCGTAACGCCGCTGACGCGGAAGATCTGGTACAGGAGACGGTGGCGAAGGCGTACACGTCGTATCACCAGTTCCGGGAGGGCACGAACCTCAAGGCGTGGCTGCACCGGATCCTCACCAACAACTTCATCAACGACTACCGCAAGAAGCAGCGCTCGCCGAAGCTGTCGGCCGCCGAGGACATCGAGGACTGGCAGCTGCACGCCGCCGAGTCGCACAGCTCCACCGGTCTGCGCTCGGCCGAGACCGAGGCGCTCGACCGGCTGCCCGACAGCGTCGTCATGAACGCCCTGCGGGCGCTCCCCGAGGACTTCCGCGTGGCCGTCTACCTGGCCGACGTCGAGGGGTTCGCGTACAAGGAGATCGCCGACCGCATGGGCACGCCCATCGGCACCGTCATGTCCCGCCTCCACCGGGGCCGCCGCCAGCTGCGCGGCATGCTGGAGGAGTACGCCCGCGAGGAGGGCGCCGTCCGGCTCCCCGCCCAGCGCGCCGCGGCCTAAGACCCCATAGTGAGATGAAGGCGGACGCGTAACACGCCGCCTTCATTGCGCAGCTCCACGAGATCGCAGAGCTGCCGGCTGATCCAGAGCCCGTATCCCCGAGGGGATTCGGGCTCAGGTGGTATGTAGCCCGGTAAGGGATCGTCCAGGGAGCCGCCGGGATCGGCGATCTCGCAGACCAGCTCGCCGTCATTGACCCACATCGTGATCGTGCCGTGCCCGGCGCCGTGCTCGATGCTGTTCGCGGCGATCTCCGACACGCTGATCACGAGCGAGATGACCAGGTCGGGGTCCATGCCGGCCGCTCTGGCGTAGTCGCCGACGGTCTGGCGCAGCCGCCGCAGCTCGCGGGCGGTGAAGGGCATCGTCCGGGCGTCGTGGCCGGGCTCCGGCAGGGGCGCGCGGTCGCCGTTCAGCACCAGCTCGTGGGATGCGACGAAGCGGGTGCTCGCCGACTCGCCGTCCGCGCCCAGGAGGAGAGGGTGGCTGACCGGGCTGAAGTGGAGCGCGGTCTCGGGCGCCCGGCGCACGTCGTACAGGCACAACATGATGGTCGCCGCCGCGCCGAGCGCGGCGTTGAGCACGGACTCGGAGCGGATCAGCTCCCTGATGTCCCGCTCGCTCCTGCCCTCCCAGCTGGGCTCGCAGATGACGAGGGTGCGGCGGCCGTGCGTGTACTCGTGGTAGGCCGCCAGGGTCCGGTACGGGTGGCCGTACCACGAGGTGGAGACCCGGCCGTCGATGCGTCCGGCGTCGGGACCGAGCGCGTCGCGCAGCAAGGAGAGCTTGGTCGCGCACGTGATCACCAGCACGCTCCTGCCCTCGGCGAGGGCGGAGCGCACGCGCGGCACGGCCAGCCGGAGAAACGCCTCATCCGAGTCGTACGGCACCGCGATATGCCGTAGCGACTCGCCATCGGAAGGTGCCCGCCCAGGGCGCACGGGCGAAACGTAGCAAGCGCTAGTGGGGCTGCGCAACGGCTATCAGCGCCACCGCCCCGAGCGCGCATGCCACACCGGCCACCTGGATGCCGGCCAGCCGCTCGCCCAGCACCCGCCTCGCCAGCAGCAGGGTGCTCGCGGGATAGAGCGAGACCAGCACGGCGACCAGGCTGAGCAGGCCGTTCTGCTGGGCCAGCAGGTAGAGCACGTTGGCCGCCATGTCGAGCACGCCCGCCGCCACGATGATGTGCAGCGAGCCCTGGCCCGGCTTCAGCGCCCTCCGCGTGGCCACGGCCAGCAGCGCCACGGCCGTCACCGACGACAGCCTGGCGCCCACCAGCGGCCACAGGCCCGCCTCGTGCGGCGCCATGGCGAGCAGGATGAAGAAGCCGCCGAACCCGGCCCCCGCGGCCAGGGCGGCCAGCACCGAGGTGAGCGAGCCGCGCCGGTCGGCGGACTTGTCCTGGCTGACCAGCAGCACCGCGCCGAGCGCCAGGACCACGCCCACCAGTGCCCAGAACGCGGGCCGCTCGCCCGTCGCCAGCCCGAACACCACGGGCAGCGCCGCGGAGGTGACGGCGGTCGTCGGGGCCACCACCGACATGACGCTCGTGGCCAGCGCCCGGTAGAACAGCACCAGGCCGGTCGCGCCCGACAGGCCCGCCGCCAGGCCCCACGCCAGAGCCTGAGTGCTGACCGTGCCCGGCAGCAGGGGCAGCAGGCCGAGGATCAGCGCCAGGCCCGCGAGTTGCGATAACACGACGACGGACAGGACCTGAGAGCGCTTGGTGGCCAGGCCGCCGAAGAAGTCGGCCGTGCCGTACACCACCGCGCACGCGGTCGCCAGGATCACCGTCATCGGTACCCTCCAGTTCAACAGGTTGCACTCTTAGTACAACACATAGAGTACATTCCGCTGCACCTGGAATTCACTACACTGCACTGTGTGGAAGATCCGGAACTGATCAACCAGGCCATCGCGAACAACGTGCGCGCCCAGCGCGCGCACCGTGGGCTGACCCTGGACGCGCTGGCCGCCAGGTCGGGGGTGAGCAGGGGCATGCTCGTCCAGGTGGAGCAGGGCAGGACGAACCCCAGCGTCTCCACGCTCACCCGGATCGCCTCCGCCCTGGGCGTCACCGTGGCCAGGCTCGTCGAGGTCGCCGACGTGCCCTCGGTGCGGATCGTGAGCAAGTCCGACGTGGTCACGTTCGAGCAGGGGGACGTGCAGGCGCGGCTGCTGGTGGGCGCGGACGTGCCGATGATCCTGGAGCTGTGGGACTGGCGGCTGGCGCCCGGCGAGCACCACGACGGCGACGCCCACCCGCCGGGCACCCGCGAGATGCTGACCGTGCTGGACGGCGAGCTGACGCTCACGGTCTACGGCAGGAGCCACGTGATCGGGAAGGACGACGCGGTGCTCTTCACCGCCGACCGGCCCCATCGCTACGCGAACAGGGGCGAGGAGGAGCTCAGGCTGATCATGGTGGTCGCCGAACCGCGCGAGACGCACGATCAGTAGCGGTAACGCCCTCGGCAACTCTGTGGAAAATCCCGGTCACGATCGGTAACGTATGCGCTCGTGATGCTCCCGTGACAGCAGGTCACGGGCCTCAGCCGCCGACCCATGACGATTGCCGCATGTCTTGGACGGCTGATGCCCGTTGTTGGGTACATCCCTGGTGTACGACGGACCGTCGGCAGGGGGTGGCGTGTGAGTGAGGCCCGAGCGGCGACAGAGAAACTCCAGGTGGAGCTTCATGTTCTGGGCGTCACCAGCGCGTACGAGGTAGGCGACGGCGAGACCATCTCGGTGTGGATAGGCCTGGTCGTGCGGTATAGAGATGGTTTTTACCGTTGGCAGGAAGGGGCGGTGAAACGTCGGCATCTGGGTACGGATCCGGTTGGATGTGCCATACGCGTGGCGCGCCGCTACAAGGAACTGCAGGCCGATATCCCACTCTGGTGGGACGACCTGGCCAGGGAACTGCGGGGGAAACCGGTCCAGGACTATCCGTAGGCCCCCGCGCGCGGCGTTTCGGGGGGAACCATGCGCGTATGGGCTTTGCCGCTGGCCCTGCTCGCTCTCGCGCTGTGCGTCACCTATTCGGTGGCGCGTCACCAGCGGGCCACGACGCCGGTCGCGCCCATCCGGCCGGCTCTCGTCAATCCCGAGGCGCTCGCCAAACGACTGGCGTCCATACAGGACGGTTGGCCGCGTAGCCGCAACTTCGACTGCGCGAAGCTGAAGTGCGTGGCCCTGACCTTCGACGACGGGCCGGGCGAGCACACCGCGCCGCTGCTCGACCTGCTGCACAAGCGTGACGTCAGGGCCACGTTCTTCGTCATCGGGCAGATGGTGGCGGCCGACAAGGACGGCCGCCTCACCCGCCGCATCGTGGAGGAGGGCCACGAGATCGGCAACCATTCGTGGAGCCATCCGGCACTTGCGGCGCTGTCACGCGAGGAGATCGAACGGCAGCTCAAGCGCACCGACGACCTGGTGGAGAAGCTGACCGGGGTGCGGATGCGGGTGATGCGGCCCCCGTACGGGTCGACGGACGACCGCGTCGTGGCGGAGTTGCACCGCGAGGGGCTGGCGCAGATCCTGTGGAACGTGGACACGCTCGACTGGCTGAACCGCGTGCCCGCCCTCGTGGCCAAGCGGGCCGGCGCCGCCAAGCCCGGCTCGATCGTCCTGCTGCACGACATCCACCGGAGCACCGTGGAGGCCGTGCCTGCCATGCTCGACACCCTCGAGAAGAAGGGCTACACGTTCGTCACGGTCTCCGAGCTGTACGGCAGGACGCCCTCGCCTGGGCGGACCTACACCGAGCGCTGAGGTCCGTCGTGTCGGTGAGGCGTGGCACCCTGGTGACATGGGTTTCAGCGGCTTCCCTGACGAGGCGTTCCTGTTCTACGAGGGGCTCGAGGCGGACAACTCGAAGACCTACTTCACGCGGCACAAGCACCTCTATGAGGAGGCGGTGCGGGAGCCGATGCTGGCGCTCACGGACGAGCTGGCTCCGGAGTTCGGGCCCGCGCAGCTCTTCAGGCCCTATCGGGATGTGCGCTTCTCCAAGGACAAGTCGCCGTACAAGACCCACCAGGGCGCCTTCGTGGACCTGCAGCCCGGGATCGGGCTTTACGTCGAGGTGAGCGCGGCGGGGCTGTTCACGGCGGGCGGCTTCTACACGCAGGCCGCCGACCAGGTGGCCCGCTACCGGGCGGCCGTGGACGAGGATCTGTCGGGCAAGCCTCTCGAGTCGCTCACCTCGGGGCTCGTGGCCCAGGGCTACGCGCTGTACGGTGAGCGGCTCAAGACCAAGCCGCGGGGCTTTACGGAGGACCACCCACGCATCGAGCTGCTGCGGCACAAGTCGCTCTACGCGGGCATGAGCTTCGAGCCGGAGCCGTGGGTGCACACGGCGGAGGTGCTCGCGCGCGTGTCGCACACCTGGCGCGCCTACGGCCCGCTGGTCGACTGGCTCTGCACCCACGTCCGCGGCAGCGAGCTGCCACGCCGCTGAGCCGCCCGGCCCCGTGGGGTGGGGATCACGGACCGCCGATGTTGCCTGGGGCCGTGGTGGTGACCTGGTCGCCCTTGAGGATGCGGTCCACGGTCTGCCCCGCCGCCGAGGTCGCCGCCGTCGTGCCCGCCGCCAGGACGATGGCCAGCGTCGGCGCCGCCAGGCTGCGGATGCTGCGCAGGTTGCGTACCCGGGCCCACGGCTCCCCGGCCAGGTGCATGATGCGCCACTCCCAGAACAGCCCCAGCCCGATGCAGACCACCGTCACCTGCCCCACCACGATCCCCACGACCTGCGCCTTGTCGAAGGCCCCGATGTCCGGCTCCACCAGCGTCGAGAGATAGCCCGACAGCTCGGTCAGCAGCGCCGCCGCGGTGAGGTGCAGGGCCTTGGTCATGGGCTGGGTGCCGCGGACGCGCGGGTAGAAGTAGCCGAACAGGAAGCCGAAGGCAGGCAGCGTGATCAGGTAGCGCCCGTCGAAGATGAAGCTGGTCAGGTCCACCCCCTCAGGCCACCCGTGCACGATCGCGAAAGGCAGGCTCAGCAGCAGGCTCACGGTGAAGGCGTGCACGCCGTTGTGCCACGGCGTGCACCCGCAGGCGGTGGCGAAGGCGGTTTCCGGGTGCCGTCCCTGCTGCTGCAGCGCCGTCTCCAGAGCGTCCCGCTGCTGGTCGAAGTCTGCCATCGACATCTCGCCCGAGCCGATCATGCCCCGTCCGACGCGGTACAGCTCCTGCTCCGCGACGAGCAGCAGCCGCTTGTGCAGGGCGTCCCTGACGAGCCGGCGGTGCTCCTCCTGCGAAGAGGGCTCGGTGAGGGCAGGACGGAGCCCCGAGAGCAGCCAGTGCGCGGTCGCCCAGGCCACGATCGAGGTGATCGCGAGCAGCGGCAGCGGCACGTCGATGTCGGCCAGCGTCGTGCTGCCGCCGGGCGTGATGTACAGCACCATCAGTACGGCGATCATGGTCGACTCGGCGACCGCGTTGTCGATCGCGGAGAGCTGCCCGCCGAGCCGCTGGAGCCGCAGCACCAGCATCAGGAACCCCAGCAGCAGCAACCCCAGCACCCCGCGCACCAGAGGGGTGAGGGAGAGGCTGCCGATCATGGGCTCGGGCTGCGACACCGCCAGGCTCCAGGACCCGGAGTCCAGCCACTCGGTGGGCCAGCCCTGCACCAGCAGGCTCACGATCACGGCGCCGACCACCGCGCCGCGCGTCCACTGCTTGCTCGCCACGGTGATGGCGGCGACCGGGATCATGGCCCAGCCCAGTGCCAGGATCAGCCGTACGCTGTCGGGCGGGTACACCCCGGCCAGCAGGGCCCGCAGCCACAGCGCCAGCGCGAGCAGCCCGATCGCGGCCTCGGCCGACCACACGGCCAGCCGCACGATCACCGACCTGACCCCCAGGTCCACGCTGAACGCCACCGCGGACCCCGCCGCCGCCACGGCGGCCACCGCGCCTCCGGCCAGCAGGACCTGGCCGGACAGCTGGCCGTGCAGCCACGACCAGACCAGCATGCCGAGCCCGACCACCACGCCCAGCCCGGTCACGACCAGCAGGTCGCGCGTGTTCCACGGCGGGCTGGTGGGCAGCACCCGCCCGGCGTGCCGCAGCGCGAGCGCGGGCACCGCGACGAAGAGGACCACGTACGTCACCGCCGACCAGTCCTCGGCGACCAGCGGGATCAGCAGCGTGGGCGCCGCCAGTCCGAGCCCGACGACCAGTTCCCTGTTGGGCACGCGCTCCAACCACCCGCGCCCGAGCGAGCGCGCCAGGAAGACGACCAGCGCGAGGGCGGTGAGCACGCCGAGCGTGGTGGCCCACGAGAAGCCGTCCTCCACGGCCACGTCGGCGAACCCGTACGAGTCCGGCGCCAGCGTCATGCTCACCGGGTACGCCCCGATGGCGAACTCCAGCCGCGCCTCCTGCTCGCGGTCCGGGGTGATCCCCGCCAGCCGCAGCACCGTCCACTCGCCGGGCTGAACCGCGATCGAGCGCGAGGTGACGATCAAGGGGGACTCGCTGGGGGCGTTGAAGTCGAGCTTCAGCAGCTCGCTCCGCTTGATCTGGCGGAGCAGCGTCACCGTGAACCTGGCCGTGGTGCCTGAGGTGTCCGAGTCGAGGACGGGCGCCAGGCGCGTCGTGGGCGCCAGCCCCGGGCCGTCCACCTTGATCGCGCCGAACGCGGTGTCGGTGACCTGCTGGAGCGTGCCGGGGAAGCCGGCACCCTGGCGGAGCGCGCCGATGAGCGGGTCCTTGGACGCCATGGTCAGCCGGTGCACGACGGTCACCTTGACCTGCCGCTGGCGGGGGTCGATGCGCCCCTCGGGCACCGGATCCAGGTCGGCCTCAGTCGCCCTGGTGACCGTCACCTCGGTGGCGGCCTTGCGGGCCCAGCGCACCAACGGATCGGCGCGGGCGGCGGCCGCCACCCACGGATTGGGCGCCGCGGTGCTCTTGGGCACCGCGGGGCCCGCCACCGGTCTGGCTGCGACGGTGCACCAAACAATCGCCCCCAACGACACCAGAGCCAGCCCGAACGCGGTTGCCATTCGGAGCTTTCCCACAATTTGGATGATTCTCCGGAATGACAGAATGTTCCATGTTATGGGGTCACGGTGTGATTACAGCTGCTTCCCCGGGCCTTTTTCCTTTACCCGCGTGCACGTGCATCGCCCGTGGCGAAGCCGGGATGCTTACCAGTCGTACTGACAGCTGAATAAAGGCCCGGAAAATCTCAGCCCCGCTTGGCGCGGGCCGCGGCGCGACCGCGCGTGGCGGCGTCGAGCACGACCTTGCGGATGCGCACGTGCTCCGGAGTGATCTCCACGCATTCGTCCTCGCGGATGAACTCCAGCGCCTGCTCGAGCGAGAGGACGCGCGGCGGGATCACCTTCTCTGTCTCCTCGCTGGTGGAGGAGCGCATGTTGGTGAGCTTCTTCTCCTTGGTGATGTTCACGTCCATGTCGTCGGACCGGGAGTTCTCGCCGATGATCATGCCTTCGTAGACCTCGGTCGTCGGCGAGACGAACAGGGTGCCGCGCTCCTGCAGGTTGAGCATCGCGAACGCGGTCACCGGACCGGACCTGTCGGCCACCAGGGAGCCGTTGTTACGGGTGCGCAGCTCGCCGAACCACGGCTCGTAGGAGTCGAACACGTGGTGCACCAGACCGGTGCCGCGGGTCTCGGTGAGGAACTCCGTGCGGAAGCCGATCAGGCCACGAGCCGGCACCACGAACTCCATCCGGATCCAGCCGGTGCCGTGGTTGGTCATGTGCTCCATGCGGCCCTTGCGCACGGCCAGGAGCTGGGTGACCGCGCCGAGGTATTCCTCCGGGCAGTCGACCGTGAGGCGCTCGACCGGCTCGTGCACCTTGCCGTCGATGGTCTTGGTGACGACCTGCGGCTTGCCGACGGTCAGCTCGTAGCCCTCGCGGCGCATCTGCTCGACCAGGATGGCCAGCGCCAGCTCGCCGCGGCCCTGCACCTCCCAGGCGTCGGGCCGGTCGGTGGGCAGCACGCGCAGCGACACGTTGCCGACCAGCTCCTTGTCGAGGCGGTCCTTCACCATGCGGGCGGTGACCTTCGAGCCCTTGACCTTGCCGACCAGGGGCGAGGTGTTGGTGCCGATGGTCATCGAGATGGCCGGCTCGTCCACCGTGATCAGCGGCAGCGGGCGCGGGTCGTCGGGGTCGGCCAGCGTCTCGCCGATCATGATCTCGGGGATGCCGGCGATGGCGATGATGTCGCCGGGGCCCGCCTCCTCGGCCGGCTTGCGCTCCAGGGCCTCGGTCATGAGCAGCTCGGTCACCTTGACGCGCTGGATCGAGCCGTCGGTGCGGCACCAGGCCACCTGCTGGCCCTTGCGCATCACGCCCTGGTGGATCCGGCACAGCGCGATGCGGCCGAGGTAGGAGGAGGCGTCGAGGTTGGTGACGTGGGCCTGGAGCGGCGCGCTCGGGTCGTACGTCGGCGCGGGGATGGTCGACTTGATGATGTCGAACAGCGGCTCAAGGTCGGGCGAGTCGGGCATACCGCCGTCTTGTGGGCGCTCCATGGAGGCCCTGCCCGCCTTGGCGGAGGCGTACACGATCGGGAAGTCGATCTGGTCCTCGGTGGCGTCGAGGTCCATGAACAGCTCGTAGACCTCGTCCACGACCTCCTTGATGCGGGCGTCGGGGCGGTCGACCTTGTTGATGCAGAGGATGACCGGCATCTTCGCGGTCAGCGCCTTACGCAGCACGAAGCGGGTCTGCGGCAGCGGGCCCTCGGAGGCGTCGACCAGCAGCACGACGCCGTCGACCATCGACAGGCCGCGCTCGACCTCGCCGCCGAAGTCGGCGTGGCCGGGGGTGTCGATGATGTTGATGGTCATGCCACCGTGCTTGACCGCGGTGTTCTTCGCGAGAATGGTGATGCCCTTCTCGCGCTCGAGGTCGTTGGAGTCCATGACGCGGTCGTCGACGTCCTGGTTCGCGCGGAAGGCCCCGGACTGCCAGAGCATGGCGTCGACCAATGTGGTCTTGCCATGGTCGACGTGCGCGATGATCGCGATGTTCCGCAGGTCGTCGCGGCTGTTCAAAGGCATGATGACGTCTCGCTCTATGTGAGGTGGGGTCGGCCGCGCGAAGTCGCGACCACATAAGTCTAGTTGATCCCCTCTGATGCCAGCGCGGCGCGAGGGGAGAGGCAGGATATGCGGGTCTACATACTTGGGACACCTCTGTACGCGTGGGAAACCTCACGTACATAGCGGGTTGCACAATTGTGCGCATGGCAATCGTGGCCCGCGTCCCTAGATTGTCGGCATGACGTGGACAGAGCTGGTGATGGCCGCGGCGCCGACTCGGGGGGATCAGCCGGCGGTGAGCGATGTCAGGACCGGTGGGGTGCTGTCATACGCCGCGTTCGTCAAACGCGTCACCCGTGCCGCGGCGGGGCTGCGCCGCCAGGGTCTGCGCTTCGGCGACCACGTCATCGTCAACGTCCCGCTCGGCACGACGCTTCCCGTCGCGGTCCACGCCGTGGCCTGGGCGGGCGGGGTCGCGGTGCTCGCGGCCTCGGGGGCGGCCCGCTTCATGATCACTCAGGGGCATTACGACTCCGCCGTGGCTAAGGTCGAGCAGGTCTTCTCGTTCCGGCCGGTGCCCGGGGCGAAGCCGTTCAGCGAGCTGATCGGTGAGCGCACCCTCGAGTTCGGCCCGCTGGCGGGCCCCGCGATCGTCGTCGACGGCGTGCGGACGTTCCGCCATGACGCGCTGGCGAGCGACCTGCGCAAGCTCGCCTCGCGCCTGGTGATCGACAAGGACGACGTCGTGATCAGCGCGGTGAGTGAGCCGTTCAGGGGGCTCAGGGTGGTCGATCTGGCGATGACGGCGGGCGCCCACGTCGTCGTCGCGCACGAGCCGAGCCTGATCGGCTGCCGCGTGCTGGCCGCCGAGCGCCGGGCCACCATGGTCGTCGCGCCGTATGACCTGGCCAGACGGCTTCTCGGTGACCCCATTCTGCGTGTCGTGGACGAAAGGGCGATCGTTAGCTCGCTTGGGCTGTGAAAAGTGCCACACTGTGGGAGAGTGTGATCCTTCAGCGACGCAGGGTGACCACATGCCAGAGCCCCCCAGGCACAACCTTCCCGCTGAGCCCAACCGGTTCGTGGGCCGCGAGCGCGATCTCGACGACCTGCGTGGCCTGTTCGGCGAGACCCGCGTGGTCACGCTGTGTGGGGTCGGGGGCATCGGCAAGACCAGGCTGGCGCTGCGCGTCGCCGCGCGGCTCGTGCCCGCCTACCCCGGCGGCGTCTGGCTGGTCGAGCTGGCCAGGGTGCACCGCCCGGAGCTGGTCGATCAGGAGATCGGCCGCGTGCTCGGCGTGTGCGAGGAGGCGGGCCGCCCGGTTTTCGCCACCGTGACCGACCGGCTGCGCGATCTGCACTGCCTGCTGCTCCTCGACAACTGCGAGCACCTCATCGACAGGTGCGCCGAGGTCAGCGCGGCGCTGATCGCGGCCTGCCCGCGGCTGAGCATCCTGGCCACCAGCCGGGAGCCGCTGCGCATCGCCAGCGAGCTGATCTGGCGGGTGCCGCCGCTCGACCTGCCCGACATGGGCACTCCCGACGCCGAGTCCGTGCAGCTCTTCATGGACCGGGCGGCGGCCGCCGGCACCAGGCTGGGCAGCGACAGCCTGACCGACGTGGTGCGTCTGTGCCAGGCGCTCGACGGGCTTCCGCTCGCGCTGGAGCTGGCCGCGGCCCGCACGAGCCTGCTCAGTCCCGGGCAGATCGCCGACCGCATCGACGACCGGTTCTCGCTGCTCACCACCGGGGGCCGCACCGCGCCCGCCAGGCAGCGCACGCTGCTGGCGGCCGTCGAGTGGAGCTACGACCTGCTGTCGGAGAAGGAGCAGGTGCTGCTGCGCAGGTTGTCGGTGTTCCCCCGCGACTTCGACCTCGACCTCGCCGAGCAGATCTGCGCCGGTGAGCCGATCTCCGAGGCGGAGATCGTCGATCTGCTCGGCGGGCTGGTCGACAAGTCCCTGGTGCTGTGCGAGGAGAGCCGCAGGCGCTACTGGCTGCTGGAGACCATCAAGCGGTACGCGGTCGAGCGCCTCCAGCAGGCCGGCGAGCGCGAGCTCCTGCGCGAGCGCCACCTCCGCGTGCTCTGCGAGCTGCAGGAGCGCCACTTCATGACCGAGATGGTGGAGCAAGGAGTGCCGTGGGCGCGCCGGCTGGCGGCGCTGACCATGAGCAAGAGCCTCGTCGACGACCAGCGGGTGGCACTCGACTGGGCGGCCGAGTCCGGCAACGTCGAGCTCGCCCTGCGCCTGTGCGCCTCCAGCACGGGCCTGCTGCCCATCTGCGGCAACCTCACCGAGATCGTCACCTGGGTCGAGCGGCTGCTCTCGCTCGACCTGACGCACGTGCCGCCCGAGCAGATCGCGCAGGCCAAGGCATACCTCGCCTACGGGCTGGAGGCCAGGGACGAGCTGAGCCGCGCCCTGGAGCTGGCCGAGGAGAGCCTGGCCGGGATGTCGCCGTGCAACTTCTACGCCCGCTCCGTCATGCACAGCCTCATCGTCGTCGTGCTGCTGCGCATGGGCAGGCCCGAGGACGCGGTGCACCACGCGGAGAAGGGCCTGGCCGTGGCCACCCGCTCGGGCGACGCGTGGAACCAGGCGGCGGGGCTGGCCGGGCTGTCGGCGGTGGCCCTGACCCGCGGGCGGCTGCGCGAGGCGCAGCGGCTCGGTGAGGAGGCGCTCGCGCGGGCTCGCGAGCACGGCCATCGCTGGATCATGGCCAGGACCGCGACCCAGCTCGGCGCGGTGGCCGAGTTCCGCGGCGACCTGGTGACCGCCAAGGCCCAGTACGAGATGGCCGTCCCATGGCTGCGCGAGCTGGGCAGCGACCTCGATCTGTCGCGCTGCCTGGCCAGGATGGGCAGGGTGGCGGCGCTGCTGCGCGAGTTCGCCACCGCCCGGGAGTGGCTGCGCGCCAGCCTCGCGCTCGGCAGGGAGACCGGGCAGCGGCAGAGCGTGGCCCGCTCCCTGGTGGGGCTGTCCGTGCTGGCGGAGTGCGAAGGCGATCTCGAGGGCGCCGTGCTGGCCGCCGCGGCGGCGGCCACGCTGCGTGAGTCGATCGGGCAGCAGTCGTCCACGATCAGGATCGAGGAGCTGCTCGGCCGGGCCCGCACCAAGCTGGGCGACGGACGCACCACCTCGTTGTGGGCGCGGGGGCGGGCGATGAGCCCCGACGACGCCGCCCGCCGCGTGCTGGAGGGCGAACGGGCGCCACAGAAGACGCCCGTGGCGGCCGAGCCGGTCAAACACTCGCTGCTGACCGCCCGCGAGCAGGAGATCGCCGGCCTGCTCACCCGTGGGCTGTCCAACCGGGCCATCGCGGCGGAGCTGGTGATCAGCCCCGCGACCGTCGCCCGGCACATCGCCAACATCATGGAGAAGCTCGGCTACACGTCCCGGGCGCAGATCGCGGTGTGGGCCGCCAAGCGCCCGAGCCCGCCGGTCTGACCGCCGGTACGACCTTCGCGGCGGGTGTGTAGGCGGCGCGCACGGAGGGTATGCGGTAAGGCTCAGGGCAGTGGCGGCGCTTCTGCATAAGGATCTGCATATTCCGCCCCATGTATGCACGAGACCCCCTCCCTACGGTGGGCCACATGGATGAGCGGATCGTCATGGTGGACTCGGGCACGGGCCTGAAGCTCACCGAGGAGCAGCTGGACGAGAGCTCCGCCGTCGCGACCGTCCAGCTGCGGCGCAGAGGCGTACGCGAGGGTGACACCGTGCTCATCTGCCTGCCCGTCGGGTGCGACCTGCTGGTGGCGGCCGCCGCGGTGATCGCCGCGGGAGGAGTCGTCTGTCCCCTGCCCGCGGAGCTCGACGCGGGCGCCCTCAGGGACCGCATGCGGGCGAGCGGCGCCCGCGTGATGATCTCGGACGTTCCGCAGGCGCTCGACGCGGCGGACGAATCACGCGTAAGGATCGTGATGAGCGTCGCCGACCTGGGCGTCCTGCATTCATATCCAGCCAGTCGCGAACTCTGCACGGAAAGTGATCGCGCCAGGCCCTGAAGCGGTGGAGACTATGCACGGATGTGCTCCTCCCGCTACCCAGTTGGGCCCCACATGACCACGCAACTCCTGCACAATCTCCCAGCCGAGCCCAACCGTTTCGTCGGGCGCGCCCGCGACCTGGCCGAGCTGGCGGCGCTGGTCCACGAAGAACGCGTGGTCACGCTGAGTGGCGTCGGCGGCATCGGCAAGACCCGCCTGGCCCTGCGCGTGGCGGCGCAGCAGGCGCACCGCTTCGCCGACGGCGTGTGGCTGGTGGAGCTGGCCCGCATCGGCAACCCGGCGCTGATCGTCAACGAGATGGCCGAGGTGCTCGGCGTGCGCGACGAGGTGCCCGGGCGGCTGCTCGACGGCCTGCGCACGCGCCTGCGCACGGCCCACGCGCTGATCGTGCTGGACAACTGCGAGCACCTGGTCGACCGCTGCGCCGAGCTGGTGGCCGACCTGATCGCCGAGTGCCCGGAGCTGCGGTTCCTGCTCACCAGCCGAGAGCCGCTGCACATCCCCGGCGAGCTGATCTGGCGGGTGCCGCCGCTGGAGCTGCCGGACGAGCGGCATCCCGAGGCGGAGTCGGTGCTGCTGTTCGTGGAGCGGGCGCACGCGGCCGGCGCGCGCGGGGTGAGCGGCAGCATGGACGACGTCGTACGCCTGTGCCACGCGCTCGACGGCCTGCCGCTCGCGCTGGAGCTGGCGGCGGCCCGCACCAGCCTGCTGGGCCCCGGCCGCATCGCCGACCGCATCGCCGTTCGCAAGGGCGACCGCTTCAACCTGCTCACCATCGGCGACCGCACGGCCCCCGCCAGGCAGCGCACGCTCCTGGCCACCGTCGACTGGAGCCACGAGCTGCTCCTGCCGAAGGAGCGCGTGCTGCTGCGCCGGTTGTCGGTCTTCGCCGGGCTGTTCGACCTCGTCCTGGCCGAACGGGTGTGCGCCGACGGCGGCATCGTGCGCAAGGCCGACGTGCTCGACCTGCTCGGCGGCCTGGTCGACAAGTCGCTGGTGCTCCACGACGCCGCCGGGCGCTACCGCCTGCTGGAGACCATCAAGCAGTACGCCGCCGAGCGCCTGGAGGAGGCGGGAGAGGCCGAGCGCCTGCGGGACAGGCACCTGAAGGTGATCTGCGAGGAGATGGAGCGCGGCCACGAGGCGGCCTCGCTCGACCGCAGGCCGTGGCAGGAGCGGTTCGCGCACTTCACCAAGGGCCGCGCCCTCCTCGACGACGCCAGGAACGCGGTGGACTGGGCGGTGGAGAGGAACCATCCGGCGTTCGGACTGCGCCTCGCCCGCGTCGCGCTGGCGATGCTGGCTTCGCGCGGGGATCTGGGCGAGAGCGTCGGCTGGCACGAGCGGCTGCTCGCGCTCGACCTCTCCGGCGTGCCCGCCGACCTGGTCGCGGTGGCCAAGGGCGCGCTGGCGTACGGGCTGGAGCTCGCCGACGAGCTGGCGGGCGCGGAGGAGCTCGTCGTGCAGAGCGTCGAGGAGCAGCAGCGGCACCCGTACACGTACTGGCTGGGCATGACGTACGGCGTGGCGCTGACCGTGTTCTTCCGCACCGGGCAGAGCGAGAAGGCACGGCGTTACCTCGAGGAGCTGGAGGCGGCGGCCACCGCCCACGACGACCTGTTCAACCTGGCCACGGCCAGGATCGCCCAGCTCAACCTGGCGCTCTTCAGCGGCGGGCTGCACCAGGCCCAGCGCTACGGCGAGGAGGCGCTCGCGCTGGCCAGGGAGGCCAGGCACCACTGGACGGTGGCCAGGGCGCTGACCCACCTGGGCGCGGTGGCCGAGGCGGCGGGCGACCTGGAGACGGCCAGGTCACACCACGCCGCCGCGCTGCCGCTGATCGAGGAGATGGACAACCGCGTCGAGCTGGCCCGCTGCCATGCCCAGCTCGGCCGGGTGGCGGCGGGGTTGGGCGACTACGCCGCGGCCAGGAGCCACATCTCCGCCGGCCTTGACCTGAGCAGGCAGATGGGCCAGCGCAGAGGCGTCATGCGCGCGCTCGTGGCGCTGTCCGCCCTGGCGCGGGCCCAGGACGACCTGGAGGGCGCGGTGCTGGCCGGCTCGGCGGCCACCGCGCTGCGCGAGTCCATCGGGCAGTTCGGCACGCCAGGGCGCGTCCAGGAGCTGCTGGTGCTCGCCCGCTCGAAGCTCGGGGCGGGGCGGGTGGCGCTGCTCTGGGCCAAGGGCGCGGAGCGGCCACCCGAGGAGGTGGCCAGGTGGGTGCTCGAGGGCCAGGCCGCATACATCCTTTCGCAGCCGGGCACGCCTGCTCAGGAGGCGGCGCCGTACGGCCGGCTGACCGCGCGGGAGCAGCAGATCGCCGCCCTGCTCGCCGGCGGCCTGAGCAACCGCGGCATCGCCCAGGAGCTGGTGATCAGCCCGGCCACCGTGGCCCGGCACATCGCCAACATCATGGAGAAGCTGGACTTCGACTCGCGGGCGCAGATCGCGGTGTGGGCGGCCGAGCATGGGGTGGACGCGGGGCGAACATAAGCTCATATCCATGCCCTTCGCGCCCAACTTCCCCGTCATGCTCAGGACCGACGACGGGGTCCGCATCGACGCCTCCCACACTCCCCCCCGGCGCACGCGAGGGAGCGCCGTCGCCTGGACTGAGGAACGCAGGGAGCGTAGCGACCGGAGTGACGAGGGAAGGCGACGGCACGGAAGCGACCGAGCCCGCCTCTGCGGAGCGGAGGCCATGAACACGGGGTTGGTTCTGGCACACGGGTTCACCGGGTCGTGGCGGGAGCGCAGCGCGCGGCGCATCGTGCACGTGCTGAGCGAGTACGGCGGCGTGGTCGCCTTCGACTTCCGCGGCCACGGGCGCTCCGGGGGCGAGACCACGGTCGGCGACCTGGAGGTCCTCGACGTGGAGGCCGCCGTCAGGCACGCCCGCGTGGTCGGCTACTCCAAGATCGCGCTCGTGGGCTTCTCCATGGGCGCGGCGGTGGCCGTGCGGCACGCGGCGCTGCGCGGGGGCGTGGACGCGGTGGTGGCGGTGAGCGGCCCGGCGCGCTGGTACTACCGCGGCACCAAACCGATGCGGCAGGTCCACTGGGCCATCGAGCGGCCGCTGGGCCGCTGGGCGGCCAGGATGGCCAAGCGCACGAGGATCGCCCGCGGCCAGTGGGACCCGATCCCGATGCCGCCGCACGAGGCCGCCGCGCTCATCTCGCCGACGCCGCTGCTGATCGTGCACGGCGACGCCGACACGTTCTTCCCGCTCGACCACCCGCACCAGCTCTACGCGGGCGCGCGCGAGCCCAAGGAGCTCTGGATCGAGCCCGGGTACGGGCACGCGGAGTCCGCCGCGACCCCCGATCTCATCCGCAGAATCGGCAAATGGATCGCATCGAACCTTTCGTGAGTTAAAAGCGTCTATCTAGGGCGGAAAGAAAAAAACCGCCGGGAGAAAGTCTCTGGGGAAGGAAACCGTCGTCGCGGTGGACGTGAGACATACTTCGGGTAGCGGGATCTGTACCTAGCGTTGCGGGGGCGCGCTGGGTGCACATTCCGCAGCAAAAAGGGCCTCGTGGCGTCGTGCCACGAGGCCCTTTCCTATGAGCTCAGCCGAGCCGCGCGATCGACTTGTACTCCAGGTAGCCGTTCAGACCCTCGGGTCCCAGCTCGCGGCCGATGCCGCTGGCCTTGTAGCCGCCGAAGGGCGCGTTGGTCTCCAGCATGAAGCAGTTGACGCCGTACGTGCCGGTGCGGACCTGGCGGGCCACGTCCATGCCGCGTTCGGTGTCGGCCGTCCAGACCGTGCCGGCCAGGCCGTAGTCGCTGTCGTTGGCGATGCGTACGGCGTCCGCCTCGTCCTCGTACGGGATCACGGCCAGGACCGGGCCGAAGATTTCCTCGCGGGCGATGCGCATGTCGTTGGTGACGCCGGCGAAGACAGTGGGGGAGACGTACCAGCCGCGGTCGTGCGGGCGGTCGAGGCCGCCGACGACGACCTTGGCGCCCTCGTCCATGCCGATCTTGATGTAGCCCTCGACCCGGTCCTGCTGCCGCTTGGCCACCAGCGGGCCGATGCCGGTCGCCGGGTCGGCGGGGTCGCCGACGGGCTGGGAGTTGACCATGCCGGCGACGGCCTCGACGACCTCGTCGTAGCGGTTGCGCGAGGCCAGGATGCGGGTCTGGGCCACGCACGCCTGGCCGTTGTTCATGAGGGCGGCCATGGACAGGAAGCCCATGCTGGCGGCCAGGTCGGCGTCGTCCAGGATGATCGCGGCGGACTTGCCGCCCAGCTCCAGGCTGACCCGCTTGAGCTGCTCGCCGCAGATGGCCGCGATGCGCCGGCCGGCGGCCGTCGAGCCGGTGAAGGCCACCTTGTCCACGCCGGGGTGGGAGATGAGGTGCTCGCCGACCTCGCGGCCCGCGGCCACGATGTTGAGCACGCCCGCCGGGAGGCCCGCCTCGAGCGCCCACTCGGCCAGCAGGTACGCGTCCAGCGGCGTCTCGGGCGCCGGCTTGAGCACGATGGTGCAGCCGGCCAGCAGCGCGGGCGCGACCTTGGTCATCGTGACGAACTGGGGCACGTTCCACGGCACCACGGCCGCCACCACGCCCACGGGCTCCCTGCGCACGGTGGTCGGGCCGAACAGCCCCGGCCGCTGCTCCTCCTGCTCGAACGTCTTGCCCAGCTCGGCGTAGTACTGCAGCATGCCCAGCGGCTGGGGCGCCTGGGCGAGGTTCGAGAACGTGATCGGCGAGCCCATCTCCTCCGTGATGAGCTGGGCCATCTCGCCCTGCCGCTCGTTGTAGATCGCGGCCAGCCTGCCGATCGCCTCGGCCCGCTCGGCGAACGTCATCCGCGGCCATGGCCCGTGGTCGAACGCCTCCCTGGCGGCCGCGACCGCCCGCTCCATGTCCTCGGCCGTGCCGTCGGGCACCCGGCCGACCACCTCCTCGGTGTGCGGGGAGACGACGTCAATCGTTCCGGTGCCCGCTGGGGCCACCCATTCGCCCCCGATGAACAGCGTGTCGTGCTGGCGCATGTCGTGAGCCTCCTGCTTGACCGAATGCTTGCTTGCCTTCGGAGTGTCTCAAGGTGACCGAACCATGTTCTGTCCGGACACGCAAGAGGGGTGCGGCATGGCGTGCCGCACCCCTCCAGGGCCCTAACCGAGCAGATGCCGCATGGACCGCTTGACGAGGTCGGCGCGCGTGGCCGGGTCGGTCACGCTCTCAGCGCCGAATCCGAGGTAGACGGTGTCCTTGGTGACGATGCCCGCGCCCTCCTCGAAGACCTGGTCCGTGCGGAACCAGTTGTTGATCGACACTGAGGTGCCCTCGGGAGGCGCCCCCACGGTCCAGCCGCCCAGGTCCGACTCGAACGAGGTCTGCTCTGCCGTCGCGCCGTCCAGGGTGAGCGTGAAGTCGTCCAGGAAGACGCCCGCGCCCTGGGTGCCCCAGTCGCTGATGTAGGAGATGGACAGCTCAACCTTCTTGCCCGCGTACGGGGTCAGATCGATCTTCCACTGCTGCCAGCCGCCGGAGTTGCCGGAGGCCGCGTTCCACGAGCCGGAGGTGCCGGTCGGCTCGCAGTTCTGGCCCTGGTAGCGCTGGGTGAACGGGTGGATCGTCCGCCAGCCCGCGCCGCCGCTGGGCGGATCGCAGCTGCTGCCGGTCTCCTGGGTGGTGTGCCCGTTGGCGTCCGGCAGCGTGGTCCAGTCGTCGCCGCCCGCCGTGCGCGCCTCGACCGTCAGGAAGTCCCAGCTGCCCTCGGTGTCGTACGAGGTCCAGAACGACAGGTCGCCACCGCTCTTCCCGGTCAGGTCGATCGTCTTGGTCAGCCGCTTCCACGAGACGTCGGCGATGCCGCTGTAGACGTCCCACGCCCCGGTGCGCGGGTCGAACGGGCCGCCCGGGCGTGCCCACTTGACCTGCGCGGAGCTCGCGAACAGCGGGAACCGGTCGGCGGGCAGGATGGCCGAGGTCGCCACGAACGAGTTGGTGTGGCCCGGCTCGATCGTGGCGTCGAAGCCCTCGAACGTGCCCCCGTGGCCCTTAAGGGCGAACGGCTGTCCGGTGCCGTGGTCGGTGCCTGCGTCGTCGAAGTAGACGTACGCGCCCAGCCAGTACTGCTGGAAGTCGTTGAACACCGGGATGCACGGCGGGTCGTCCGGGACCGTGCACTCGGGCTGCGCCGGCTGGTCGGGCTGGTAGTAGTAGGCGCCGTTGTTGTTGGCCGCGTACGACGGGTACTTGCCGGCGTGCAGCAGCTTGCCGCCCTCGTTCAGGTAGTCGCGGACCGCCAGCTCGGTGTCCACGCCGCCCTTGGAGGTCGTGCCGCCCACCTGGCCGGGCGATCTCGGGATGATGTCGTCGCCGGTCTCCCACACCACCGCTTTGTAGTGGCTGAGCACGCCGAGCGGGTGCGGGGCCTTGCGGCCCATCTTGTCCATGTCGTACACGTCCGAGGTGTAGCCGGCTGCCTGGAGCGCGGCGGCGTACTCGTCGGCGTACTTGGCCTCGGTCACGCCCTGCGCGGGGCTGAGGCCCGTGACGTCCTCGGTGGCCAGGATCAGCACCCTGTTCTTGCTGCCGATGCCGATGTCCATGTCAACGGTGTAGGTGAAGTCGGCGCTCTTCTTGCCGATCGAGCTGAACCAGACCTTCACCTTGTCACCGGGCTTCGTACCGGTGATCTTGCCGCGCAGCCGGTGGTAGTAGCGGTTGTAGCCCTTGCCGTAGCGCTCGCCGCCGTTCCACTCCGAGGTCAGGGCCGTCCTGGTACGGCCGCCGTTGACCTGGTAGTTCAGGAAGACCGGGCCGAGCTTGCGCTTGGCGTTGACCTGGACGACCTGGTCCTTGCCGTGGCTGACCTCGAACGGGTCGAGCTCGAAGTCGGGGGTGGTGTTGCCCAGGTGGTTCACCGGCTCGACGGGGTTGACCGCGGACCTGGCCACGTCGAGCGCGAACGGCACGCCCTTCTCGAACTCCGCCTGCACCAGCGCCTCGTCGTCGGGGAAGACGAACCCGCAGCCGTCGCAGCCCTCGTTCAGCTCGGGCGTCCACGACAGGGTGCCGTACTGGAAGTGCGCCTGGTCGTTGGTGTCGCCGTTGGTGGTGTACAGCTCGGCGCCGAGGTCGGGGTCGAACCCGGGGATCGCGGGCTTGGCGTCGTTCCCGGTGAGCGCCTCGTAGATCGGGTTGTCGGCCGTCTCCGTGGCGATCTGCACGCCCATCGGGTAGAGCAGCAGCGGGCCGTAGGAGTGGTAGTTGAGCTGCATCTCGAACCGGACGCGGCTGAGCAGGCCGATCATGGCCTTGGTCTCCGGCTCGCTGGCCGGGCCTGTGCCGCGGTAGGTCTCGCTGCTCGGGATGCTCGACGAGCCTTCCTCGTCGTAGTGGAAGTTCGTGGGGAAGTTCCGGTTCGGGTCGACGCCGTCGCCCACGGTGATCTTGCCGTCGCCGTTGTTGTCATGCAGGTTCTTGCGCCACAGGCGGTTGCCCTCGGTGAAGGTGAAGTCGTACCCGTCGGGGTTGGCCACCGGCACGAACCACAGCTCGGTCCTGTTGAGCAGGTCCCTCAGCGTGCCCTTGTTCGCGACCACGTACTTGAGCAGCCGCATGTCCACCTCAGTGGCGATCCACTCGCGGGCGTGCTGGGTGGCGGAGTAGAGGGTCGAGGGCTTGACGCCGTCAGGCAGCAGCCGGGCGCCCGTGGTGACCTTGACGGCCAGGATGTCCTGGCCCTTCAGCGACTTGCCGATCGACTGGAGCTTGACGATGTCCTTGTTGGCGTTCGCGATGGCCTTGAGCTGGTCGGCGATGCCGCCCGGCTCGGAGTAGGACTTCCAGACGGTGTAGCCGCCCGCCGCCTGCGCCTTGGCGGCCTCCAGCTGGGTCTGGCCGTGCGGGTTGCGTACGGGCTCGGGTTTGTGGCCGAGCTTGCGCAGCGCGGCCAGGTCCGTCTGGGCGGCGGTCAGCTCGATGTGCTCCTTGCCGCCGTCGATCTGCTGCTGGACGACGTCGAAGCCCTTCTCCCTGAGGGTCTGGGCGGTGCCCGGCGGGCTGTCGAGCTGGTAGAGCTCGATGCGGTCGCCGGCCGGTAAGGGGTCCACGGACGCTTGCGCGGTCGTGGCCACGATGGACGTGCCTAAGCCGAGGATGACGGCGGCGGCGAGGGTCAATGATCGAGACACGGTCTGTCTGCCCCTTCGCAGAGACGAGTTCGATCGCCATCTCAGACCGTTGGAGCGATCTATACAAGGCCCAATCTTTAGCTCCGCCTTAATCCGGACAAATCACCCGAAATTTCGCCAAAGGTGCGGCAGTTCGGCCGTTCGGGTGACAGGAATCAAGATCATCTTCTATAGTTTCGGTCCGTCTATAGGGAGGGGACGGGTGTGAGAATCTGGCGGATCGCCGGTCTTGTCGCCGTCCTTGCCGGGCTGCTCGGCCTCCCCGTGCCGCTGCCGGCCGCGGCCGATCCCAGCCCGGCTGACCTGCGAAAACTCACCAAGCAGGCCGCGCAGCTGGAAAAGCGCTACCGCGGCCAGATCCAGAGCCTGGAGGAGATCAAGCTCCAGGTGAAGAAGGCCACCACCACCTCCGGCGCCCTGCAGGCCCAGCTCAAGGAGGCGCAGGCGGAAGTGGGGCGCATCGCGCAGACCGCTTACATGACGGGTCCTCTTGACACCCTCCAGCTCATCGTCCCCAACGCCGACCCGTCCGCGCTGCTGGGGCAGGCGGCCAACATGAGTTACATGGCCGAGGAGCGCACCCGGCGCGTCGAGAACGTCAAGAAGCTGATCGAGAAGTCCAAGGAAGCGAAGATCGCCGCCAACGGCAAGATCGAGAAGCTGGCCAAGGAGATCAAGAACCTGCAGAGCAAGCAGCGCGAGGTCGAGAAGCTGCTCGCCAAGTACGGCTTCCAGCAGCCCGGCGGCTCCGAGGGGCTGACGCAGCGCATGATCTCGGTGCGCGCCGCGATCATGCAGAACTTCCCCATGAAGTACGGCGTCGGCTGCCTGCGCCCCGGCGACCCCGGCGAGCACGGGAAGGGCCGGGCCTGCGACTTCATGATGTCGAGAGGCGGCACCATGGCCGCCGGGGCCGACGGGGCCCGCGGCGATGCCCTGGCGGATTATCTGATCAAGAACGGCGCCCGGCTCGGCGTCATGTACATCATCTGGAAGCAGCGGTACTACGACATCCGGTCAGGGGGCGGCTGGGATCCGATGTCGGACCGCGGCGGGATCACGGCCAACCACTACGACCACGTTCACGTGTCGGTGTTCTGAGCCTTCAGGAAGTCCCGAAACCACCGGTAGGACGCCTTCGGGGTGCGGCGCTGGGTCTCGAAGTCCACGCGTACGAGGCCGAAGCGCTGGTGGTAGCCCTCGGCCCACTCGAAGTTGTCCAGCAGGGACCAGACGAAGTAGCCCCGCACGTCCACGCCCTCGGCCATGGCCCGGCGCATCGCCCCGATGTGGCCGTCCAGGAACTCGATGCGGGCGCCGTCCTCGGTCGTGTCCTCGGTGGAGCAGCCGTTCTCCGTGATGAGGACGGGCGGGAGCGCGGCGCCATACCGCTCCTTGAGGCCGGTCAGGAGCTCGCGCAGGCCGTCGGGGACGACCGGCCAGCCGAACGCGGTGGTGGGGTGGCCGGTGATGCCCGCGTCCGAGAAGGGGAGTCCTTCGTCGGCGGGGGCGGCTATGCGGGTGGGGTTGTAGTAGTTGACGCCGAGGGCGTCCAGCGGGGTGGCGATGATGTCGAGGTCGCCGTCCTGGAGGAAGTCCAGGGTTGGGGCGTATGCCGACAAGTCTGGATATTTGCCGAGAAGTATGGGGTCGTTGAACAGGCGGTTGTGGAGGATGTCGTACGCGTCCGCCGCCTTGAGGTCGGGCTCCTGCTGCGAGGCGGGCCAGACCGGGGTGCAGTTGTTGGTGATGGCGACCTGGCGGGCGCCCGCGGCCCTCAGTGCCTGTGTGGCCAGTCCGTGGGCCAGGAGCTGGTGGTGGGCGGCGGGGAGCGCGTCCGTGAGGAGCGCTTGGCCGGGGGCGTGGATGCCCATGGCGTATCCGTAGGCCATGTGGACGAACGGCTCGTTCAGGGTGATCCAGAGGGGGACGCGGTCGGCCAGCCGGTCGGCGACTGCGGCGGCGTAGTGCGCGAACTTCTCCGAGACCTCGCGAGTCAACCACCCGCCGCGATCTTGCAGCGCCTGCGGCAGGTCCCAGTGGAACAGCGTCGGCACCGGCTGGATGCCACTCTGGAGCAGCGCGTCCACCAGCCGCTCGTAGAAGTCGAGCCCCTTCGCGTTGACGGGCCCGTCGCCTTGGGGCTGGACGCGCGGCCAGGCGATCGAGAAGCGGTAGGCGTTCACTCCGAGACCGGACATCAGCTCGAGGTCCTCGCCCCACCGGTGGTAGTGGTCGCACGCCACGTCCCCGGTGTGCCCGTCCCTGGTGCGACCCGGCTCGTGGGCGAAGGTGTCCCAGATGGAGACGCCCCTGCCGTCCTCCTCAACGGCGCCCTCGATCTGGTACGCGGCCGTGGCCGTACCCCACAGGAACATCCTGGCTCCTCCCTGTCCGACGCTTTCGTGGCGAACTTTACCTGTGAGTAATAGGCCAGGATGGGGGCATGACGAGTACTTTGCGCCGCCGTCCCGCCCAGCGTCGGAGCGTGGAGCGGGTGGAGCGGATGCTCGACGAGTGCGCGCTCCTGCTCGACGAGGTCGGCTACGAGGCGCTGACGACCAAGGAAGTGGCGCGCCGGGCCGAGGTCCCGATCGGCACGTTCTACCAGTTCTTCCAGGACAAGCAGGGGCTGGTGCGGGCGCTGGCGCGGCGCAACCTCGACGCCTTTCTCGCCCGGATCAGCGAACGCATACCCCAGGCCGACCTCGGGCACTGGACGGACCTGGTCGACCTGGCCATCGACGAGTTCGTCGACATGAAGCGCACCACGCCGGGGTTCGCGGTGGTGGACTTCGGCGAGATCCTCCTCGCGCCCGGCGGACCCTCGGTCGAGGGGAGCCGGCGGGCGCTGGACGGGACGCAGGAGAACAACGCGGTGGTGGCCGAGCGCCTGCGTGCCCTCACCCTCGAACTCCTGGACGCCCCCGTGGGCCCGGGGCTGGACCGTGCGCTGCTGGTGGCGGTGGAGGCCACGGACGCGGTGCTCAAGCTGGCCTTCCGCGCGGATCCCCGCGGCGACGCGCTGCTGATCGCCGAGTGCAAGCACCTCGTCCGCCGCTACCTGGCCGACCATCTCCCGTAACCCGGTCCTGAGCGGGTGGAGATCAGGCGGCGCTGTTCAGGCGGGTGCGCAGTTCGGGGTCGAGCTTGAGGTCCGCGGCGCCGATGGCCTCCTCCAGCTGGGCCATCGTCGAGACGCCGACGATCGGCACGATGCCGTCCGCCACCAGCCAGGCCAGGACCACCTGGTTCGGGGTGGCGCCCAGCTCGTCCGCGACCTCGCGCAGCACCGCGAGCCGGCGCGTGGTCCCAGGGTGGTCGTAGATCTCGGGGATCGGCCGGTCGGGCCGCGTGTACGCGCCGAACATCAGCGTGTTGTACGCCCACAGCGTCACGTCCGGCTCGGCGGCCAGGTAGTCGAGGGTCTCGTCCGAGGCCAGCCGGTGCCCGCCCTCCGTGAGCTTGGTGAAGGGCCGCGGCCGCAGGTACGTGTGGCGGAGCTGGATGTAGGTGTACGGGGTCCAGCCGCGCGCGGCTGACAGGCTCCTGGCCCGTTCGAGGCGCCAGGTCGCGATGTTGCTTGCCCCAGTGCTGCGGATCTTGCCCTGCTGGGCGAGCTCGTTCAGCGCCCCCAAAGTTTCCTCCAGCGGGACGGAACGGTCCTCGATGTGCGACCAGTACAGGTCGATGTAGTCCGTCCCCAACCGCTTCAGGCTGCCCTCGGCGGCCTTGGCGACGGCGGGTGCGGACAGACCCTCGGCGGAGTCCAGGGTGTTGTCGCCGGGCACGGTGGGCCGGGCGCCGCCCTTCGTGCTGATGAAGATCTCGTCGCGGTGGCCGCGGGCGGCCAGCCACGCCCCGATGGCCAGCTCGCTCTCGTCGCCCGACCGGCCCTCCACCCAGAACGGGTAGTTGTTGGCCGTGTCGAGCATCGTGCCGCCGGCCTCGTGGAACCGGTCCAGGATGGCGAAGGTGTCCCGCAGGTCGACGGTGGTGCCGAACGGAATCGTGCCGAGTGCGATGTTCATGATCTCGACTCTGCGGGCTGGAGCGCGCTCCATGTCAAGCCGTTGACCTGGAGTGCACTCCAGGTGGAATGCTAAGAGCCGTGAGCGTGTACACACCTGCGGAAGTGGTCGAGGAGACCGGCTTCAGCCTCGACACCCTGCGTTACTACGAGAAGATCGGCCTGCTGGAGCGCGTCGGCCGCAACGCGGCCGGGCAGCGCAGGTTCAGCCAGGAGGACGTCGGCTGGCTCGGCACACTCCGGTGCCTGCGTGACACGGGCATGCCCATCCGCCAGATGCAGCGCTTCGCCGAGCTGGTACGCGCGGGAGACCACACGATCCCCGACCGGATCAAGCTCCTGGAGGAGCACGACCGGCAGGTCCGGGCGCAGATCGACAATCTCACCGAGCGGCAGCGCTACATCCACAACAAGATCTCCTACTACCGCAGCATCCTCTAGCCCCGCCTTTGCGGTCCGGCTGTTAAACCAAGATCCATGGCCGGATCGAGGGCGGAGCGGATCAACGAGTCGCTGCGCCGCGTCGCCAAGCTCTGCTCGGCGATGCTGTTCCTCGTGCTGGCGCACATTACGCTCATCCAGGCGTTCGGCTCGCGCGCGCTCAACGCCGACCGCAGGAACGAGCGGCAGCTGATCGACAGGTTCGACCATCCGCGTGGCGACATCCTCACCTATGACGGCACGCCGATCGCCACGAGCCGCCCGACCCGCGCCGGTCCGTACCTCTACCAGCGGTTCTACCGGGACGGCGAGCTGTACGCCGCGGTCACCGGGCACATGTCGCTCTACCGCTCCACCGGGATCGAGGAGGCGCGCGACGGGGTGCTGTCCGGGGAGGACCCCAAGGTCAAGGTGCGCTCGCTGGTCAGGGACGGCGCCGTGGAGGGGGCGGACGTCCGGCTGACCGTCAGGGATCGGGTGCAGCGGGCCGCGTACGAGGGACTCAAGGCGACGGGGCTGCCGGGGGCGGTGGTGGCCATCGACCCGGCGACCGGGGCGATCCTCGCACTGGCCACCTATCCGACGTACGACCCGAACGCCTTCAGCACCTTCGACCCGGTGCGGCTCTCCGAGACCTCGCGGCGACTCGGGCAGGATCCGTCGCGCCCCCTGCTGAACCGCGCGCTGAACCGGCTCTATCCGCCCGGGTCCACGTTCAAGCTGGTGACGGCCGCGGCGGCGCTGGCCTCCGGCGAGTACACCCCCTCCGCGCCGGTGGACGCCCCCGTCCGGCTGCGGCTCCCCGGGACCTCGACGTTCCTGCAGAACGCCGGCGGCGGCGGATGCGGGGACGCCCGGCCCACGCTGACGTACGCGTTCCAGGTGTCCTGCAACACCGCGTTCGCCAACCTCGGGCTCCAACTCGGGCAGGACCTGCTCAGGGACCAGGCCGAGGCGTTCGGGTTCAACGCGCCGAGCCTGGCGGTTCCACTGGTCGCGGACGCGAGCCGGTATCCGCTCGCCATGAACAGGCCGCAGACCGCCCTGTCGGCGATCGGGCACCACGACAGCCGGGCGACGCCGCTGATGGTCGCCATGTTGTCGGCGGCGGTGGCCAACAACGGGGTGCTGATGCGGCCGTACCTGGTGCAGGAGGTGCGCCTGCCGGACGGGTCGGTCATCGACCGCGCCGGTCCCGCGGTTTACCGGACGGCCGTCTCGCCCGCGGTGGCCAGGAACCTGGTGGCCATGATGACGACGGTGCCGCGCGCGGCCGCCTCCGGCGGGTCCGGGGTGGCCGTTCCGCGGGCCGCGGAAGCCGCGTCGAAGGTCATCCCGGGGACGGACGACCACGCGGTCATCACCGCCTTCGCGCCCGCGAACGCGCCCGAGGTGGCGGTGGGGGTCGTGCTGGAGCATCCGGGGCAGCGGGCCGACGCGGTGACCACGATCGTCCACGACGTCATCGCGGCGGCTCTGGAGTGAATGTGCCCGCGGGCACTGACAGTTCTCCACGATTACATCTGGGCGCGTGGCGTAGTTGGTGACACACTCACAGTGATGCTGCGATCTGCTGACTTCAGCGACTTGCCGGCCGAGCCCAACGCGTTCGTGGGTCGGGAGTCCGACCTTGACGAGCTCGTCCACCTGATGCGCGTGTCGCGTGCCGTGACCCTGTGCGGCGCGGGCGGCATCGGGAAGACCCGGCTGGCCCTGCGGCTGGCCGACAGGGTCGCCTCCGGCCACCCGGGCGGCGTGTGGCTGATCGAGCTGGCCGACCTGGAGAAGGGCGAGCTGAGAGGCTACGTCGCCGCCGCGCTCGGCATCGCGGGCGACCTGGCCGAGACGATCGGCGGGCGGCGCGCGCTCCTGCTGCTCGACAACTGCGAGCCCGTGATCGGCGAGTGCGCGGAGCTCTGCCGTGACCTGCTCGGCGCCTGTCCCGGGCTCACCGTGCTGGCCACCAGCAGGGAGCCGTTGCGGATGCCGGGCGAGACGGTGTGGCGGGTGCCGCCGCTGTCGGTGGGCGGGGCGGAGAGCGAGGCCGTGCGGCTGTTCGTGGCCAGGGCCACCGCCGCCAGGCCCGACTTCGAGCTGACCGACGAGACACGCCCCCTGGTCGTGGAGCTGTGCCAGGCGCTGGACGGCCTGCCGCTGGCGATCGAGCTCGCCGCCGCCATGGTCAGGGTGGTGTCGGTCGGCCAGCTCGTCGAGCGGCTCGACGACCGGTTCAGGCTGCTGGCGGGCGGCGCGCGTACGGCTCCGGCGCGGCACCGCACGCTCAGGGCCGCCGTGGACTGGAGCTACCGGCTGCTCACCCCGCAGGAACGGCTGCTGCTGCGCCGCACGGCCGCCTTCCGCTCCTCGTGGACGCTCGACCTGGCCGAAGCCGTCTGCTCAGGACCGGGGCTGCCTGAGGAGGACGTGCTGCTCAGGCTGTGCGATCTGGTGGACAAGTCGCTGGTCGCCCTGGACGGTGAGATCGCCGGCCAGGCCCGTTACCGGCTGCTGGAGACCGTGCGCGAATACGCGCTGGAGCAGCTCGCCGAGTCCGGCGAGGAGCCGGAGCTGCGGCACCGGCACCTGACCGCGATGGCCGCGATGGCGGGCCGGTTCAAGGAGGCGATCGCGCCGGGTGCGCGCACGTCGTGGCCGGTGATCGAGCGGTACGTGAACCTCTTCGACGCGCTCAAGGCCGAGCTCGGCTCGGCCTGCGACTGGTCGATCGCCATCGGCCAGCCGGAGACCGCGCTCGGCCTGCTGACCGACATCCGCTACCTGCTGGTGGGCAGCGGCAGGAAACTCGACGTGACCGAGCGGCTCGACCGCCTGCTGGCGCTCGGCGCCCCGCACGTGCGGCCGGAGCTGCGCGGCCAGGCCACCATCCTGCGTGGCGAGCTGGCGCTGGCGGCGGGCGACCTCGAGCCGGCCACGCGGTGCACGCGTGCGGGGCTCGATCTGTGCAGATCGGTCAAGGACGGGTACGGCGAGGCCATCGGCCTGATCGTGCTGGCCCAGCTCACCGGCCAGCCCGACACCCTGTCCCGCGCGCTGGAGCAGGCCAGGCAGTCCGGCGACCTCATCCTTGAGTCGCTGGCCCAGGGCACCAAGGCCCAGATCGGCCTGCACCACGGCCGCCTGCACGAGGCACAGCGCGCGTTCGAGGAGGTCCTGGCGATCAGCGAGGATCTCGACAACCACGTCGGCCAGGCCTTCGCCCACATCGGGCTCGCCCAGGCGGCCAGGCGCTCGGGCGATCCCGCGAGGGCCAAGCGGCACTACGAGTCGGGGCTGCGTCTGCTGCGGCACGTGGACGCCAGGCAGCAGATCGTCAGCTGCCTCGCCGGGCTCGGCAAGGTGGCGCTCGACCAGGGCGACCTGGTGGAGGCCAGGGCACGGCTCACCGAGGCGCTGGTGCTCAGCCGTGACGCGGGGCTGCGGTCCGGCATCGCCAGGCGGCTGGAGGAGTGGGCGATCCTGGTCACCGCCGAGGGCGACCACCGGCGCGCGGTGCTGCTGTCCGCCGCCTCGGTCGCGCTGCGTGGCCGGCAGCCGGACGCGCGTACCGAGGACGTCCTGCGCCCCGCCCGGGCGGAGCTCGGCGAGGCCGTGGTCGGCATGTTGTGGGCCGAGGGCACGGGCATGACCGCCGAGCAGGCCGTGGCGTGTGCTCTCGACGGCACGCTGCCAGAGCGGCCCGCCACGCCCGTCATATCGGTCCACCAGGACAGCAGGCTCACGGCCAGGGAGCGCGAGATCGCCGAGCTGATCGCCAGGGGGCTCAGCAACCGGGCCATCGCCGACGAACTGGTCATCAGCCCCGCCACCGCCGCCCGCCACGTGGCCAACATCCTGTCCAAGCTCGGCTTCTCCACACGTACACAGATCGCCGCATGGGTAATCGAGAGCCGCTGACCCGTACACCTCTCTACACATCACAGTGCAGGCCCGGCTACACCCTCTAATGGCGATGTCAGCGCATGTGCTGCCCCCGTCTGCACACTTACCGTTGCTACGTGTGATCGGCCGTGCGGGTAGCGGCCGATCGATCGCGGACGTCACGCGTCCGCACGGAGCCGGGCCTCCTCGGAGGGGTGGGGGCCCGGTTCCGGGCGCGTGACTGCGGGCTCGAGTCGCGCAGGGCTCGGGCCCGCCCGCCGGAATGCACATCGGCCTACATACATCAGTCGATGCCGGGCTCGCCGGGCGGCCGTACGTTGGCGGTCATGAAGCCCACCGCCTCGACCACCGGCACCGTGATCCACGAGGTGTTCCGCCAGGCCTACGAGCGCGGCGAGCGGCCGGCGCTCGTCGATCTGCGCGGCGGCCACGTCTACGGCTACCGGAAGCTGGTGACCGAGGTGACCAGGGCCGCCTCCGGGCTCGTACGCAGGGGCGCGCGGCGCGACCAGGTGGTGGGGGTGCACGTCTCGACGGCAGGCGCGCAGACGCTGGCCGTGCACACGGTGCTGGCCGCGGGCGGGGTGGTGGCGCCGATCGACCCGGCGCTCGGCGCCGGCGAGATGGCCGCCCGGCTGCGGGAGTGCGACGCCCGCACCCTGATCACCACCCCCGACCTGGCGGAGACGGCGGTCCGGGCGGCCGACGAGTCCCGGGTGCGCCAGGTCATCTCGCTGGGCACGGCGCTCGACACGATCGACTTCCGCGGGCTGCTCACGCTGGAGCCCACTGCCCTGCCCGTGCTCGACGCCAAACGCCAGGACGCGCTGCTGACGGCGGACGGCTGCCGGATGTCCCACGCCGACCTCCTGACCAGGATGGCCGAGCTCGACCTTCCGGTCCGTCTGACCGAGTCCGACGTCGTGCTCACCACGTGGCTGCCCGACGGCGGCTGCGACCTCGTGGCCCTGGTCGGGCTCGGCGTGTCCAAGGGCGCGCTGGTGGTCGCCGCGGGCGGCGGCGACCTCCCCGGCACCAGCTACGACTTCAGCGTCACGGTCGTGACGAGCCCGCAGGGCGTGCTGGAGCGCATCCGCTGACCACGCAGAGCCGGCCTGTCACACGGTGGCTCACACGGTGGCCACGTGGGCGAGTGGCTCGCCGCGTACGTAGCGGGCCACGTCCGCGGCCACGATCGAGGCCGCCTTCATGGCCGTCTGCTTGCTGGCCCCCGCCAGGTGCGGAGTCATGATCAGGTTGGGGGTGGTGAGCAGGCGCGAGCCGGCCGGGATGGGCTCTTCGGGGAAGACGTCCATCGCGGCGCCGAACAGGTGGCCCGACTCCAGCGCGTCGCACACGGCGTCGTAGTCGAGCAGCGCGCCCCTGGCGCAGTTGACCAGGACCGAGCCGCGCGGCATGGCGGCGATCTCGGCCGCGCCGATCATGCCGACGGTCTCGGGGGTGGCGCGGGCGTGCAGGGAGACGAAGTGGGAGCGGCGGAGCAGCTCGTCCAGTTCCACTTTGCCGGGCACGTCCACGTACGGGTCGTAGACCAGCACGTCCGCGCCGAAGCCCTCGAGCATGCGGGCCACGCGGCGGCCGATGGCGCCGTAGCCGACCAGGCCGACCGTGTTGCCGTCCAGCTCGGGGCCGACGTTGTCGTACATGTAGTAGTCGCCCCGCCAGACGCCCCCCGCCAGGTCATTGTGCGTCTGGGGGATCCTGCGGGTGGCGGCGAGCAGCATGGCCAGGGTGTGCTCGGCGGTGGCCACCGCGTTGCGGCCCGGTGCGAACGTCACCGCCACGCCCGCCGCCTTGGCCGCCTCCAGGTTGGCGTTCACGGGGCCGCCCCGGCTCACGCAGAACAGCCGCAAGTCAGGGGAGGCGTCCAGGACACGCTTGGTCAAGGGGGCCATCTGGGTCACGCAGACCTCGACGCCGCGCAGCGCCTCGATCAGCTCGTCCTCCACGTCCGACGCCTCGTCGACCTCGCCCACCCGCCCGAACGGCTCGACCGGCCACGGCAGCGTCAGCTCGCGGATGTCCACCTCGCCGGGGACCTCCCGCCTGAGCGCGTCGATGAGCAGGCTGTTCCGGACGAAGTGGTCACCTGCGGCAAGGACTCGGATGGTCAACGAACGGCTCCAATCGGGGAGTTGTACTGCAGCATCGCGGCCCGCCGCCCAGCGCGAAGTCGCACCTCGGTCAGGGCGCAGTTGTCCAGGCGCGGGAACAGCCGCCGGTACTCGCCGAGCGGCACGCCGATGAGACGGCACAGCGCGAGCCGGATGGCGGTGGTGTGCGCGACCACGAGCACGCGCCCGTCGGCGTGGGCGGCGGCGATGTCGTTCAGGGCGGCGACGAACCGGTCGGCGGCCTGGTGGGGGTTCTCGCCGCCGGGCAGCGGGTGCTCGGCGGGGTCGGACTCGAACGCGGCGCGCGCCTCGGGGAATCGGGCCGCCATCTCGGCGGAGGTCAGGCCCTCGCCCTCGCCGAAGTCCAGCTCGCGCAGCCTGGCGTCGGTCTGGAGCGCGACGCCCGCCTTGGCCGCGCCGGCGGCGGCGGTGATCTGGGCGCGGCTGAGCGTGGAGGCCCAGACGGCCGACAGGCCCGCCTGACCGGCCCACTCGGCGAGCTGGGCGGCCTGGGCGTGGCCGCGCTGGGTCAGGTCGATGTCGCTGATCCCGGCGTAGCGGTTCTCGGCGTGCCAGACGGTCTCGCCGTGGCGTACCAGGACGAGGTCGGTCATCGGTTGGTCCTCTCGCGCGCGTGTTCCGCGGCGGCCGTGTCGAGCCAGCCGCGCCGCTCCAGCTCCGTGACGAAGCGCAGGTACGCCTCGGTGAGATCGGCTCCCGACGGGTCGACCACCGCGCGGGTCCTGATCATCGGGCCGGCGTCGCCGGCCGCCAGGACGGCCATGCCCAGGGCGGGCTCGGCGTTCTCCCGCAGCGTCACGGGACGTCCCAGGACGTCCGCCCGGAGCCGCGTCCAGTACGCGCTGCGGGTGGCGCCGCCGGTCAGGATGAGCTCGCCGTCCACGGGAGCGCCGAGCAGGTCGAGGTAGTCGAAGCAGAGGCGCTCGACGAAGGCCGCGCCGAGCAGGATCGCCGCGTAGCGCTCGACGTCGTCGGCGGGGCTGCCGAGCGTGAACCCCTCGGCCTCAGGGGCGTCGAACGGGAAGCGCTCGCCACGCGACACCAGCGGGTACGTGACGCTCCCCGGCGGGCCGGGACGGGCGGCGGCCTGGGCGCTCAGGGCGTCGAGGTCGCGGCCCGGCAGGTCGCGCGTCAGGACGCCCGCGCCGGTGCTCGACGCGCCTCCGGGCAGCCACGAGCCGTCCGGCGCGCGGTGCGAGTAGACGACGCCGAGCGGGTCGTGGATCAGCTCCTTGGTCACGCCCTTGAGCACCAGTGTCGTGCCCAGCACGGAGTTCCAGCTGCCCACCCGGTTGGCGCCCGCGCCGAGCTGGGCCGCGCACCCGTCGGTGGTCCCGGCGATCACGGGCGTGCCCGCGGGGATGCCGGTCTCCTCGGCGGCCTCGGCGCAGACCACGCCGAGCCGGGTGCCGGGCCGCACGACCTCGGGCAGGATCTCCGCGGGCACTCCCAGCGCGTCCATCACATCGAGGGGCCAGCGCTCCTCGATGAGGTCGACGCCGGTCTTCAACGCGTTGCTCAGGTCTGTGGCCACCTCGTGCCCGACCAGCCGCCGGTTGACGAAATCGTTCTGGTGGGCGAGCCGGGCCCCTTCGGGCGCGTCCGCCAGCAGCCAGAGCAGCTTCGGCAGCGCCCAGTTCGGCTGCATGCGCCGGTAGCCGAGCCGCTCCCAGACGGGCGCGCCCACCTCGTTGGCGCGCCCGGCGTCGGCGCGGCGGTCGTCGTACATGAGCGCGGGCGTCAGAGCCCGGCCGGAGGAGTCCGTGAGCAGGATCGTTCCAGATGTCGCGTCGACGGCCACGCCGGCCACCTCGGACGCGGGCACGTCCCGCAGTGCCTCCCGGGCGGCGCCGGCCAGCTCGCGCCACCACTGCTCGGGGTCCTGCTCGTGGCGGGGGCCGTCGCGGTGGCTGGTCAGCGCGCGGCTGGCCGTACCGACCACCTGGCCGTCGTCGGCCACGGCCAGCACCCGCACGCTCTGCGTCCCGAGATCGACACCGATCCACACGCTCATCTACGGCCCCTCATCTCGGCCAGCAACGGCCAGGAGGCCGCGTTCGTCCCGCGCAGGGTCAGGAAGTCGTCGAACAGCCGCGAATACAGCGCCTGGCGGGCGGGGGCGGGCTCGAGCGCGTCGCGCATGCGTACCCGCTCCGAGGCCGCCGCGGCGATGGACGGGGCGGCGCCGGTGGCGGCCAGCCCCACCAGGTACGCGCCCCGCGCGCCCACCTCGGCGTCGGCAGGGCGGCGCACCGGCAGCCCGGTGACGTCGGCGATCAGCTGGAGCCAGACGGTGCTGTTCGAGCCGCCGCCGCACACGCGCAGCTCCGTCGGCTCGGCGCCGGTGGCGGCCAGGCAGTCGCGGATGACCATGGTCAGCCCTTCGAGCGCCGCCCGGGCCACGTCCTCGCGGCCGTGCTCGAACGACATGCCCAGCAGCGACCCCCTGGCCAGCGGGTCGGAGAACGGCGCCCGCTCACCGGCGGGCGACAGATAGGGCAGCAACGTCAGCCCGCGCGCGCCCGGCTGGCTCAGCAGGGCCAGGTCGCCCAGCTCAGCCGGGCCGTTCAGGCCCAGCAGGCGGCAGGTCCACTGCACCACTTCCGTGCCCGCGAACGTGGGGAAGGCCCGCACGTAGCCGCCGGGGATCGCGATCGTGATCCCGGTCGGCTCGCCCTCCAGGTCGGCGGAGTCGACGATGATCTCGGTGCACAGCGTGGTGCCGAGGATGCCGCACGCCTGCCCGGCCCGCACCGCGCCCGCGCCCAGTGCCGTGGCGGCGATGTCGTACGGGGCCATCACGACCGGTGTCCCGGCGGGAAGTCCGAGCGCCGCGGCCGCCTCCCGGGTCAGCTCGGCGACGTGGCCTGAGCGGATCGGGGGCAGCAGCCGCTCGGCCCACTCCGTTCCGAACAAGGCGAGCAGCGAAGGGGAGTAAGCACGCGCCCGCAGGTCCATGAACGGCGCGGAGGCGTCGGACTCGTCGGCCACCAGCTCCCCGGTCAGCTTGGCGAAGATCCAGCCGCCGCAGGTCAGCATGGCGCTCGAGCGGTCGAGCCGTCCGGGATCGTTGGCGTGCAGCCAGGTCAGGATCGCGTGCGGCAGCCCGGAGGCGGCCGAGGAGCCGTTCAGGCGGAAGGCCTCGGCCGCGATCCCGGAGCGGGTCCACGCGTCCACGGTCGAGGCCGCCCTGGCGTCGTTCCACAGGATCGCGGGCCCGGTGGGCTCGCCCTTGGAGTCGACCAGCCAGCAGCCGTCGCCCTGCGCCGTCACGGCCACGAAGTCCACGTCGCCGTCCAGCCGGGCGGCGACCTCGCGGACGGTGGCGGCGACCGCCTCCCAGACGGCGCCCATGTCCTGCTCGGCATGGCCGGGCGCGGGCCGGGAGACCGCGGTCTCCCTCCTGGCGACGTACGCCTCCGCGCCCTCGGCGTCGTACCCGACTGCCTTGATGACCGTGGTCCCCGCGTCCACGCAGATGATCGCCATCAGGCCCTGCCGTGGGAGGTCCTCGACCGCCGCGACACGGAGTCGACGATCACCGCGAGCAGCAGCACCGCACCGGTGACCACGAACCTGATCGACGAGTCGAGGTTGAGCAGGGTGAGGCCGCTGGAGATCGACTGGATCACGATGATGCCGAGCAGCGCGCCGAACGCCGTGCCGCGCCCGCCGAACAGGCTCGTCCCGCCGATCACGGCCGCCGCGATGGCGTTGAGGTTGACGTCGCCCGTGCCGCTGGACTGGTTGGCCGCCGCGAGCCTGGCCGCGGCCAGGATGCCGCCGACCGCAGCGAACGTCGAGCAGAGCACGAACACCGAGGTGTAGATGGCCTTGACGTTGATGCCGGCCCGGCGGGCGGCCTCCACGTTGCCGCCCACGGCGTAGACGGCCCTGCCCCACTTCGTGCGCGACAGGAGGTAGTGCATGATCAGTACGAGCGCCACGAAGAAGACGAACATCCAGCCCACGCCGCGGGTCTGGCCCAGGTACCAGACCACGAACGCCAGCACCACCAGCAGCGCCACGCTCCTGGCGGCCAGCACCGACACGCTCCTGGCCGACAGCCCGGCCCTGCGCCGCTCCCTCGCGTGCAGGTAGCCGCTGGCGAACAGCCACACGGCGGCGATGACCGCGAACGTGTACGACAACCAGGCCGGGACGAAGTCGAGCTGCGCGAAGTTCACCAGGCCCGAGTCGAAGGGCAGGTTGATCGAGCCCTTGGTGCCCAGCACGTACAGCTGGAGACCGAGGAAGGCGAGCAGGCCCGCCAGCGTGATCACGAAGCTCGGCACGCCGAACCTGTTGAACAGCTGCCCGTACACCCAGCCGATGACCGCACCCATGATCACCGCGGCCGCGATGGCCAGCCAGACCGGCAGCCCCTCGCTCACGAACAGCACCGCGAGGACCGCGCCCGACAGTCCGCTGACCGAGCCCACCGACAGGTCGATCTGGCCCACGAGCAGCACGCACACGATGCCGAGCGCGATGATGCCGACTGCGGCGGACTCCAGCGTGAGGTTCACCAGGTTCGCGCTGGACAGGAAGACCGGGTTGAGGACCTGCAGCACCGTCCAGATGACCACGAGCCCGACCACGACGGGGATGACGCCCAGGTCGCCGCCGCGGGCCCGCTCGAGCACGTCGGTGAGCGCGCCGCGCAGCCCGTCGCGGTTCTGGAGCCGCTCGTCCTGGCGGTCTGTCGTCAATGTGCTCACGCCTGAGCTCCCCTCGTGTCTATGGCCTCACTCCGTGAGGCGGGCTCGGTCGCCTCTGATGCCGCCGCCTTCCCCCGCTCTGGTCGCTGCGCTCCCGCCGCTCCTCCAGACGACGGCGCTCCCTCGCGGGCCGCACGCCTGGACACCACGTTGTCGGTGGCGCCGGTGATGGCGGCGATGATGTCCTCGGTGGAGACCTGGTCCACGTCGAACACTCCGTTGTTGCGGCCGAGCCGCAGCACCGCGACGGTGTCGGCGACGGCCTTCACGTCCGCCATGTTGTGGCTGATCATGATGACGCCCAGGCCGTTCTCGCGCAGCCGCTCGACCAGGTTGAGCACCTCGGCCGTCTGCGCCACGCCGAGCGCGGCGGTGGGCTCGTCGAGGATGATGACCTTGGGGTCGCCGAGCAGCGACCTGGCGATGGCCACCGTCTGCCGCTGGCCGCCCGACAGTGCCGCGACGGGCACCCGTACGCTCGGGATCTTCGCGGAGAGCTGGCGGAGCAGCTCCCACGAGCGGGTCTCCATGGCCACGTCGTTGAGGCGCAGCGGACGGATCTCCTGGCCGAGGAACAGGTTCTGGATCACGTTGAGGTTCTCGCAGAGCGCCAGGTCCTGGAAGACCGTGGCGATGCCGAGCTTGTGCGCGGCGGCCGGGGTGGGGATCTCGACCTCGTTCCCCTCGAACGTGATCGTGCCCGCGTCCGGCGGGTGCACGCCGGAGAGGATCTTGACCAGCGTCGACTTGCCCGCGCCGTTGTCGCCCACGACGGCGACGACCTGTCCGGCCGCGACGTCGAGTTCTATGTCGGTGAGCGCGGCCACCGCGCCGAAGGTCTTGCTGATCCCGCGCAGGGACAGGACGGTCATCGGCGCTCTCCTACTTGATGCCGAGCTCTTCGCAGCCCTTGGCGTACTCGCCGGTGCAGACGTCGGCGGCCTTCATGATGCCGCTGTCGAACAGCACCTCCTTGATGTTCTCCTTGGTCACGACCGTGGGGACGAACAGCTCGGAGGGGGTGTTGTAGAGCGTGGTCTTACCTGCGGGCTTCTTGCCCTGCATGAACTCCCAGGCCGTGTTCGCCGCGGCCTCGGCCACGATCTTGATCGGCTTGGAGATGGTGTTGTACTGGTCGCCCGCGATGATGCGCTGCGCGGCGGCGACCTCGGCGTCGTTGCCGGTGACCGGGGGCACCTTCACGCCGGCGGCCTTGAACGCGGCGATCGAGCCGCCGCCGGTGCCGTCGTTGGCCGCGACGACGCCCACGATCTGGTCCTTGAACTGCGTGATCTGGCCGCTGACCCAGGTCTGCGCCTTCTCCGGCTGCCAGTCGGGGGTGTCGTACTCGGCCAGCAGCTTGAAGCCGCTCGGGTCGACCGCGCTGTGGATGCCCTTCTTGATCAGACCGGCCGCCGCGTCCGTGGGGGAGCCGTTGACCTGGAGGATGCCGCCCTTGGCGTTCTCCTTCTTGAGGTGGTCGACCAGGGACTGGGCGATCATCTGGCCGATCTTCTCGTTGTCGAACGAGATGTAGTAGTCGGCGGGCGTGGCCGGGACCGGCCGGTCGTAGGCGATGACCGGCACCTGCTGCGACTGGGCCGACTTGACGATGGTGGCCGCGGCGGCGGAGTCGACCGGGTCGATCACGATGGCCTTGACGCCCTGGGCGAGCGCGGAGTTGGCCTGCTGCTGCTGCTTGGCGGCGTCGGAGTCGGCGTTCTGGTAGATGACCTGGCAGGTCGGGCAGAGCTGCTTCATCTTGGCCTCGAACAGCGGCTTGTCCTGCAGCTCGTACCGGGTGGAGGCCAGGTCGGGCATGAGGAAGGCCACCTTGGCGTTCTCGACGGCGCCGCCACCACTGGTGTTCCCGCCGCTGGAGCCGGCGCCGGAGCCGCACGCGGCCAGCGCCGAGCCAGCGAGCACTGCCACTGCGGCGAACGTGGAGGTCCGCATCTTCGCTCTGTTCACGGGTTTGTTCCTCACTTGCTACCGGGATTCATGACGCACTGCCCCCGAAACAGGACATGGCCCTCACAAAAGGGCACATCCTGTGGTGCGGCTCACGGTAGCGTGCCTTCTGAAACTTTGTCCAGCAAAGATGTTCAGACTTGGCGCGTGGCCGCCACCAGGCCCTCCGCGGTGGGGACGTCTGTGACGAGCTGGTTGAAGTAGCCGCCCTTGGCGCCCGCGACGATGGACAGCACCTTCTCGGCGCCCACCGCGACCGCGATGGTGGCCGGGATGCGGCGCAGCTCCTCGACCTTGGTGGCGACCAGGCGCTCGCTGCCGGGGTACGTGATCGGCTCGCCGTCCCGGTCGTAGACGCGCATGCACACGTCGCCGACGGCATGGCGCAGGCTGTCGGCGTCGCGCGGCATGAGGGCGGGCATCATCTGCCGCATCAGCGGGGCCGAGCCGACGCCGATGATGGCGCACTTGGCGTGCGCCCACAGGTCCATGACCCGGCGTACGGACGGCTCGTGCTGGAGCGAGTAGAACAGCTCGGGACCGGGCAGCGCGGGCGCGTAGAGGTAGGCGGGCACGCCGCCGACGCGTTCGGCCAGGATGCGGGTGGTCTCGTTGGTCTGGAACCAGGGCTGCGGCTCCTCCTGGCCGCCCACCGCGGGGGCGATCGTGACCCCGGGGTAGTGGCCGAGCCCTTCGCGGGCGCACTCGTAGACCGTGGTGCCCGACGAGACGAGCACGACGTCGCCTGACTCCAGCCCGACCCCCGCCAGCGCGCGGGCCACGGCGGGGGCCAGCCACGGGCCCAGAGTGGGGCCGCTGACCTTGGGGACCAGGTAGACGCGCTGCAGCTGGAGTGCCTCCGCCACCTCGGCGGCCAGCGGGCCGTCCCGGAGTGTGGCCGGCCTGTGCACCTTGATCTCGACGATGCCCTGCTTGCGGGCCTCGGTCAGCAGCCGGCTCACCGTCGCTCTGGAGACGCCGAGCCGCTTGGCGATGTCGCCCTGGGTGGCCTCTTCCATGTAGTACTGCTGGGCCGCCGCGTACATCAGCTCCAGGGGGAACCTGGCCTGCGTCTCCGGTGCGACGTCGGCGGCATTCATGCGCGCGCTCCTGTACGTTGCGTGAACATTTTTTCTGAACTGATGCGCAAACGACTATATGGTGGGCCGCGTTCAGCGGTCCACCACAGGTAGCGCAGTCCGCACCTAAGCGGGGCCGTGTTCAGCGGTCCACCTAGGCGTCACTCTCACTCTTCGCTTACGATTGACTGCGCAAAGTAGCGGTCACGAGTGAGGAGGGACAGTGTCCAAAGGGATGTTCGTCGCGGCGGCCATCGGGCTCGTGGCCGCGGGCATGGCGCCGCCTGCCCCCGCGGTGGCCAGGGTCCTCAAGTGCGACACGGTCGTGCAAGAAGAGGGCAGCGCCCTCGGCGTCGCCGCGTGCAGCAACCCCACGGGCGAGACCTGGATGTTCCGCGCCGTGGTGGTCTGCCGGCGCTCGCTCGACGTCCTGGGCGAGTGGGTGACGCTGCCGCCTGGCGGCTACGGGCAGTCCCAGGGATCCTGCGACAGTGCCGGCGCCGGCACCGTGGGCGTGGAGGAGCAGCTCGCCTGAGGATCACGGGGGTGCGAGCAGCTCGCCGGAACCGCGGGCGATGAGGCGTACCGGCAGTTCGATGTGCTCGGGCGGGCCCGCGTCGCCGCGCAGGCGGCGGAAGAGCAGCTCGGCCGCCACCCGGCCCATCCACGCCGGGTCCTGCGCCACCACACTCACCCGCGGATGCAGCAGGTCGGCCAGCTCGAAGTCGTCGAACCCCACCAGCGCCACCCGCTGCCCGTCGAGCGCGCGCAGAGCAGTCACGGTGTAGCGGCCGTTGCCGGTGAACAGCGCGGACGGCGGATCGTCCAGTGCGAACATGCGGGCCAGGTCCGCGCGCACCGCCTCCAGCGCGGGTGGCCGCATCGACACCAGCCGCTCGTCGAACAGCCCGCCGAGCGCCTCGCGGTAGCCCTTGAGCCGTTCGGCGGCGGTGAAGATCCCCGGAGCGTCCCCGAGGAAGGCGATCCTGCGGTGGCCGTGGCTCATGAGGTGGCGGATCGCCTCCATGGCGCCGCCCGCGTTGTCGGCGAGCACCGTGTCCACGTCGATCCCCGCCCCCGGCGGCCGGTCCGCGAACACCACCGGCGTACCGGCCTCCAACTCGGGACGCAGGTAGGTGTGGTCCTCGCCGGCGGGCACCACGATCAGCCCGTCCACCCGGCGCGCGCAGAACGTCTCGACCAGTTCCCGCTCCCTGCCCGGCTCCTCGCCGGATGAGCCGCTCAGCAGCAGGCAGCCGTGCTCGATGACGACGTCCTCGACGGCCCGGCTCAGACCCGAGTAGAACGGGTCCGCCACGTCCTCGATGACCAGCCCGATCGTGGCGGTCCTGCCGCTGCGCAGCACCCTCGCGCTCTCGTTGCGGGTGTAGCCCAGCCGGTCGATGGCCGCGCGCACCCGCTCGGCCGTGGCCGGGTGGACGCCGGGCTCGCCGTTCACGACGCGCGAGACTGTCTTGAGCGCCACGCCCGCGGCCGAGGCGACGTCCTTCATCGTCGGTCTCACGGCAGGATCATGTCTCACTCCGACCTGGTAGACAACGTTGTCAGGGCGTTATGCGAGAGTGGTCCTCTATGTCGTTGAGATCTGCCGTGCTGGTCGCCGGGTTCGTACTGGCCGCGCTCAACCTGCGCCCCGCCATCGCGGGCGTCTCCCCGCTCCTCGACGAGATCATGAAAGACGTGGGCCTCTCGCCCGCCGGCGGCGGCGCGGTCACCACGGTCATGGTGGTCTGCCTGGGCGTGTTCGGGCCGGTCACGCCGCTGCTCGCGCGGCGCTTGGGGCTGGATCGCACGCTGCTGGCCGGCCTGCTCGTCATCGCGGCGGGCGTGACGCTGCGCGGCCTCGACGGCGCGCCCGTGCTCTACCTCGGCTCCGCCCTCGCCGCCACGGCGATAGCCGTCATGAACGTCTCCATGCCCGCCGTCGTCAAGCAGCACTTCCCCACCCGGGTCAACCTCATGACCGGCGTGTACGTCGCCTCGGTGGTGGCCGGCGCCACCCTCGCCTCCGGGCTGGTCATCCCCGTCGAGCACGCCACCGGGTACGGCTGGCGCGGCGTCTCCGCGCTGCTCGCCGTGCCGGCACTGCTGGCCACGCTGCTCTGGCTGCCCCAGGCGCTGCGCAAGCAGGGCGGCGACCAGAACGGGCCCAGGCCGTTCGGCGCGGTGCTCAGGAGCCGCGTGACCTGGTACGTGACCGGGCTCATGGGCCTGCAGTCGCTGACCTTCTACGTCATGCTGGCCTGGCTGCCGACGATCTTCCTGGAGGCCGGGCTCCCCGCCGACCAGGCGGGATACCTGCTCAGCCTGACGAACCTCGTCCAGGTGGCCGCCTCGCTCGCGGTCCCCGTGCTGGCCGGCAGGCGGGAGTCGCAGGTGTCGTACGTGGTCGGCGCCGGGGTGCTGACCGTCCTTGGCTACCTCGGCGTGCTGCTGGCCCCCGCGACCGCCCCGTGGCTGTGGATGATCGTGCTGGGGATCGGCCAGGGAGCCTCGTTCGCGCTGGCACTGCTGATCATCGCGCTGCGGCCCGCCGATCCGGCCGCCGTGACCGCGCTGTCGGCCGTGGCGCAGTCCGTGGGGTACGTGATCGCGGCCCTGGGGCCGCTGCTGTTCGGGTTCCTCAGGCAGGTCTCCGGCGGCTGGTCGGTGCCGCTGACCGTGGGGCTGGGGGTGCTCGTCCTCCAGATCGCGGCTGGGTGGTTCGCGGGACGGCCTGCTACCTTAGGCAAGGCTAACCTATAGGGAGGTTCCAGCGTGCTGACCGAGGCGCTCCAGCGTCTTGCCGACGGGCGGGGCGGGGTCATCGGGGTCGAGCCTGACCTGGTCATCGAGCCCGACGAGAGCTGGACGCCGGTCACGGAGCTGCTGCGGGAGCCGTACGCGCTGCTCATCGAGCTGATCGACCAGACGGCCGCGCGCTGGAACGCGCCACGCCACGTCGGCGCGGCGCTGTTCTGGAAGACCTACAGCTACTGGCACACGCTGCCCATGGCGCTCGGGTGGGCGCTGGACGGGCGGGTGCCGATCATGCGGCTGGCGGACACGTACTTCAAGGTGTCGGACGCCGGGGTGACGGTCGCGGCGACGCGCGTGAGCTGGGGCTCCGGCGCCCACGTGATCGGTGAGGCGCTCGCCGAGTCGCAGCGGCCGCTGGTGAAGGCCATCGAGGCGGTGGCGAAGGTGGGCGAGCGCACGCTGTGGGGTTCCACGGCGGAGGCGTTCGCCCACCCGCTGACCTCGATCGTGCCCGGCGACTACCTGCGGCTGCTGAAGGAGATCGGCGCGCCGGTCGACGGGCTGATCGAGCCCGCCGGCGACGGCTATTTCCGCAGGACCTGCTGCCTGTGGATCACACTGCCCGATGTCGAGCCCTGCGGAAGCTGCTGCGTGCTCAGGCCACCACGGCCTCGTCCAGCGGCCTGAGCTCGTCGGCGTAGCTCACGGAGACGCGGCGCATGACGCCGGTGTCGTCGATCGAGTACTGGCCGAGCCGCCACAGCGGCGGCGAGTAGGCGTGGATGGAGACGCTGCCGTCGATCGCGCCGTTGAGCCGGTGTATGTGGTCGGGCCCGAACGAGAACGACTGGCCCTCCGAGACCACGGTCTCCAGGTGCTCGCCGCCGATGCGTGGGTTGCACTCCAGCAGCGCGCCCTGCACCACGTGGACGGCTCCCGAGGAGATGTCGTGGTCGTGCCAGCCTGTGTCGTCCTCGGGGCGCCAGCACAGGAGCCAGACGTCCACGTACGCGTCGCGGTAGAGGGAGGCGTAGTGCCTTCCGCCCTCTTCCGGGAAGGACACCTGGTCGCGCCACTCCTCGGGGTGGGCGGCCAGCTCGTTCACCAGCTCGCGCAGCTCGCGGCGGTCGAGGGTGCGCTCAGGTAGCTGGGCGCAGGTCCCCCCGTCCTTGATCTGGTTCGTGTTCACGTACGAGTCTCCCTTCTGAAAAGCAGACGACGGGGGTTCACGACCCGGATGGCGTGGCCGGCGGCCGCGCCGAGCCCGGGCTCGGGTGCTTTGGCGTAGGGGGCGTCGGAGCCGTTGACGACGACGTCGATGCCCAGCTCGCGGACGATCGCGTCGATCGCGCGCGGGCCGTAGGAGGAGGTCTCCACGAAGAAGTCCGGGTCGACCAGGCCGCGGGTGCCGCCGCCCCTGGCGATCAGGCGCTCGGAGTGCAGCGGGGCCAGGCCCGCGAGCGCCGCGAAGCAGACGCGCAGCCTGGGGTGTCTGGGCCGTACCACGGCGTGGAAGTAGTGCCACGCGGCGTGCAACTGCTGCACGTACGGCACCACGGCGGGCCACCACGGCGGCGTGCCGGGGGCCGCGGCGGCGGGCCCCGGGTGGACGAACAGCGGCAGGTCCCTGTCCGTCAGCACCTCGAGCAGCCGGTCGTCCGGTACGGCCGTCGCCGGGATCTGCAGTCCGACCAGCTTCCTGGCCGGGCTCCGCTCGGCGTGCCGGGCCGGAGGTCCTGGCTTCGCCGCGGATCCGTCCCAGCCGCGGTCGAGGTCCTTGGCCAGGCGGTCGGGGTCGGGCTCGCTGAGGCACGTGGACGCCCAGGCCCCGAACGGCTCGCCCAGCGCGAGCGCGCCCTCGTGGTAGGCGTCGATCAGCGGCCACGCCTCCTCGGGCGGCAGGGACTCGATGCCGAGCGGGCTCGACATCGACACCAGCGCCAGCTCCAGGCCGGTGGTGTCCCTGCGGTCGTCGGGGTCGATCTCGTACGGGGGTTCGCCGTCGAGGATCAGCGTCCAGCCGTCGACGTAGGGAGGGGAGGTGCGGGCGCGCAGGGCATCGACGAACGGGCGGGTCCACACATGCTGATGGACGTCGACGCTCACGGCCTCCTCCTTCCTCTATTCCCTACTAAGATTACATGTTAATCGGCTGTTCTGGGCAACGGCTCCTGTGAACCGTTTCAGTGATACGCTTCAGTGAACCGCTTCACATGCCGCTTGTCAACGGCTCGGGGAAGCGGCCGGACGACAGGCCCGTGGCGGAAACTGTGGTTCTGTCGGTGTCACCGAATAGGCTGGCTGAATGCCTCGAAAGAGAGCCACGATCCGGGAGGTGGCTCAGGCCACGGGCCTGTCACCCGCGGCCGTCTCCTATGCGCTGCGCGGCCTGCAGGTGTCCGAGGAGACCATGGAGCGGGTGCGTGCCGCGGCGGCCGAGCTCGGCTACGAGGCCGACCCCATCGCCAGGGCCCTGGCCAGCGGGCGCACCGGCATGATCGGCCTGCTGTGCGGCTCGCTGGAGGACCTCTGGCAGCAGTCCCTGGCGGTCGGCATCAGCAGGGGTCTGCGGGAGAAAGACCGTTATGCCCTGATCCTCGATGCGGTCGGCGACCCCGCCCGCGAGCGCGCCTTCGCCCAGCGGCTCCGCGACCAGCGCGTTGACGGCCTGATCGTCCAGCCGATCGACCCGGCGGCGGCGTTCTGGGCCGAGCTGTGCGAGTCGCTGCCGGTGGTCGCGATCGGCGACTCGATCGCGGGCACGGCCGGGGAGGTCGTCTTCGACAACCGGCGCGGTGTGACGATGGCCCTGGAGCATCTGCGCGACCTCGGTCACCGCCGCGTCACGGTCCTCACCTCGACCAGGGCGAGCACGCCTGACCGGCCCGCCGACCTGCACGTCACGGCGGAGGGCGAGCGGCTGGGGCTGGACATCGAGGTCGTCACCGCCCCTCACGGGCTGGCCGGCGCCACCTCGGCCGCCCGCGACCTGCTGACCGCGCGGAGGCCGAGCGCGGTGTTCTGCTTCGCCGACTCGATCGCTTACGGGGTTTACGCGGCCGCTCAGGAGCTTGGGCTGTCCGTTCCCGGTGACGTGTCGGTCATGGGGTATGACGACCACCCGATGTCGGGGCTGCTCACGCCCGCGCTCACGACCGTCGATTGGGACATCGACGGGATCGTCCGGGCCGCGGTCCGGCTCATCTCGGCGGCGGCCGACGGCGGCACCCGACGACGGCGCGTCGTCCAGGCGCCCACACTCAGGGAACGAGGGTCGGTCGCCCGGGTGGGGTGACGGGGGCTCGCCGCTTCGGGGGCGCAGCGTGCGCCGGGCACCGCCGTGCCTCGTCTCGCCGCACCGGCGCTGGAAAGGCGGGCGCGTCGTCCAGCGAGGGGCACCTCGGGGGCGCGTCCCGGGGGCGTAGGACGCGACATCGGCCGCCGTAGCAGGCGTCGCATGGTGCCGTGCCGTGCGCGCGTCCGCGGTGAGTGCCGTGCGCGCGTCCGGGCGGCGTCGGGGCCAGGGGCGTTCCCCAAAACGTCAGGTGGATGGGGGGAGTGACAGGGCGCGGCGGGAGGCGGTGAGGTCGGTGGTGAGGGGGCGGTCCGGGGTGGGGCCGTGCAGGGCGCGGGTCGCGGCCGTGTGCTCGCAGGCCAGGACGATCTCCAAGGGCTCCAGGCAGCGAAGGGCGTGGCGGGCGGCCTGGGTGGCGAAGCCGGCGTGGTCCTCCGTGCCCAGGGAGATCACCGCCGTGCCCGTCGTCACGGGGTTGGCGAGGTGGCGGAGCTCGGCCAGGGCGTCCTGCGCCACGTACTCCAGGATCAGCAGCCCCGAGGCGCCAGGGCGGTCGGCCAGGAAGGGGTGGTGGCCGGTGTAGGCGGGGTCCATGAGGGTGGCCAGGCGGGCGGCGCTGAGCTGGGCCGTCTGTACGAGCGCGGCCCGCAGCGAGTCGAGCGCCAGGGACACCGGCGCCGCGTGGAAGTTGCCGTTGTGCCAGGCCAGGGAGCCGGAGATGAGGGGGTTCTCGGTGGCGGCGTTGAGGTCGGTCTCGACCGCGGCGCCCGCCCGGCCGAGGGCGTCCACGGCGGCGCCGTGCACCTGGGCGAAGGCCCGGTACCCGTACGGGTCCTGCACGCGGGTCCCAAGACCTTGGGCGAGCAGGCCGCGCAGGCGTGCCGCCACGGCGGCCTGGCCGGGTTGGGGACGGGCCTCCTGCACGGCGGCGGCCAGCGGCTCCGCCGAGGCGTGCACGGCGGTGAACGACATGGCGGCGACGTCGATGGCGGCCTCCAGCAGGTGGCGGAGGCGGTGGCAGGCGATGGCGGCGTCGGCGAGCGTGGCGGCCCCCGAGCTGATGAACGGCAGCGCGTCCCCGGAGGCGAGCGGGAAGCGGGGCTGGTCAGGAGGGGATGGCGAGAGTTCGTGGTGCCAGGGGAGCTCGCCCAGCAGGCACAGGGCGGTGGTGGCCAGGGCCGTGAGGTCGCCGGTGCCGATGGCGCCGTACGTGTGGATCGGCGGGGTGAAGCCGCCGTTGATCGCGTCGGCCAGCACCGGGAGCACGGCCGGGTCTATGCCGGAGCCGCCCGCGAGGAGCTGGTTGAGCCGGACCACGAGCATGGCCCTGGCGCGGGCGGGCGGGATCAGCGGGCCGGCGCCGCACACATGGCTGCGGAGCAGGTCGAGGCCGGGCTCTTCGACGAGTACGCCCCTGTTGGCGCCCACGCCGGTGCTCCGCCCGTACACGGGGCCCTTGAGCTCCTGAGCGGTGGCCCACGCGGCCCGGGCCCGATCCAGAGAGGCGATCGTGACCCGGGCCCCGCCGTACGCGGCCTCGTGCACCTGCGCGCAGGTCAGGCCGGCACCGTCGAGCTCCACGTGGGGTTCAGTCGCCGTCGGGAAGGATGAGGCCCAGCAGCCAGCTCACGACGCTGACGATGATCGCGCCCCAGAACGCGGCCGGGTAGAAGTTGTCGACGTGGAAGGGGATGTCGAGCTGGCCCGCGATCCAGCTCGTCAGCAGCAGCATGGCCGCGTTGATGACTAGCAGGAACAGGCCGAGGGTAAGGACGACGATCGCGCACCCGAGTGCCTTGACGATGGGCTTGACGATCGCGTTCACGAGGCCGAAGATCAACGCCACGATCAGGAGGACGCCCCAGTATTTGACCGAGTTGGCCGGGGCGTTCACCTCGATGCCGTCGAGGAACTGCACGGCGACCCAGAGGGCCACCGCGGCCGCGATTGTTCTGATGATGAATCTCACGCTGGTTGATCCTCCCACTTGAGATCGGCAATTCGATAGTGGCGCGGCCACTACGATTCCCCGCGGTTACCGAGGGTAGTCACCGGTTATCGTCGGCCCAACTCGGGAAGGGGCGTCGAGGGGAGGGAGCGAGATGGACGCGAACGGGCTCGAGTCGTTGCCGGCCGATGAGTTGCACGATCGGGCGGTGCGTTACGCCGTACGCCACGGGGACCTGGGGTTTCTCTGGGACCTGCTGAAGGTGATCCCGGCCGCCGAGGCCGCCAGCGGTCATGGTTCAGAGACCGCCAACGACCTCAGCAGGGTCTCCGCGCTGCTCAGCGACGCCATCGCCTCCGGCGAGGGAGAGCTGGGCGAGGCGCTGCGCCCGATCTACATAGAGTATTTGCGGAAACATCCGGACGCCTGAGCGTGCGAGCGAAGGCTGAGGATGCGACACCCATCGCCATGCGTGCCACCCTCCGTAGCCACTCGATCGCGACCGGCTCACTTGAAGCTGCGGCGGTCAGCCCGCGAGGCGGGCTTCCGCGCCGCTGTAGCGGGCGAAGCCGGGCGTGCTGATCTCCTGTCCATCGCGAGTGATGATCATCGTCTGGTACGGCCCCGCCGCCGCCAGCTCGGCCGCGAAGCGCCTGGCCAGGATGGGCCCCATGGCGTAGACGGCGGTGGCGTACGCGTCGGCCAGGCCGAGGTCGGGGCCGATCACCGTGACCGAGCCGAGGCCCTCCTCGACCTGCCCGGTGTGCGGATTGACCACGGGCGTGCCGCCGGAGGTGGCGATGCCCAGGTCGTGGGCGAGGACGACCTTGCGCACCACGTCCTTGTCCTTGCGCGGGTCGCGGATGCCGACGCGCCAGCGTTTGCCGGGGGCGGCCGAGCCGCGCACCCGTATGTCGTCGCCCGCGCTGATGCGGTGGTCGCCCGCGCCCGCATTGACCAGGGCACGGGAGAGCCGCTCGAGCGCCCAGCCCTTGATGTAGCCGGACGGGTCGATGACGCCGTTGATGCGGGGCTCGAAATAGCCGTTGGTGGCCTCGCTGAGCTCGTCGCAGCGGTGGAGGACCTCGATGAGCTCGGGGACCTGCCTGATCGTCTGCCCGCGGTTGAGCCGGCCGATCTGGCTGTCCTCCCTGACCGGGCTGAAGGTGTCGTCCACCCATCTCAGCCAGGAGAATGCGTCATCCAGCAGGGGGACCAGCTCGCGCGCCGGGAGAGCGGTGCGGATGTCCACACTGACCGGCATGCCCATGACCATCTCGACACGGGCGCTTCCGGGGAAAGTCGTCACCTTGCCTCCTTGTCCGCAGCCCACCGTTGCAGATGAGGCGTAATGTGGACCTAAACCTTTTGCTGTGATTTGAAATGAATCTGTGATCTCGGCACAGCAAGGCGTGACAACGCCCCGCGTACGTACCTCTTGAACTGCCGTGGACCGGCCACCACCACCTCGCGCTCGGCGATGTCGGGAATCTCACGGCTGAGGCCCGAGGCGCTCAGGCGCTCCTTGGCCCGGGGGTCGTGCTCCGCGCCCTCGACGAGGATGAGGCCGTAGCGGGCCTCCAGGTCGCGCAGCTCGTCGGTGGCGCGCTCGATCCGGTAAACGGCCACGGTGTCGGTCACGCCGTCCAGTCGAGTCCGCAGGGCGGCCGGGTCGAGGCCGGCGGCGATCAGCAGGGTCGGCCTGGTCGTGGCGGGCACCCGGTGGCTGCGGACCGCCATGACGGCCGCCGTCGCGTACAGGATGAGCGAGCCCGCGCGGCTGAGCTCGGTCACGTACGCCGTGGAGCTGAACTCGTGGGCCACCAGCAGCGCGCCGGCGAGATAGCCGCCGAGCCGCAGTCGCTGCCTGGCCTCCTCGGTGCGCAGGTAGTCGGCGGCCTTGACGGTGAGAAAGCCGAGGGCGACGAGCAGCGCCGCCGCGGCGTAGGCGGTCGGCCGCCACGGGTAGCCGAAACCCGGTTGGATCGCGCCGAACTCGGCTACCGCGACACCGCACCAGAAGAGGACGGGACCCGGGTTCGCATTCGCCTCGCTAGCCATGGCTATCACGATGCTGAACGAACATGAAAGGTTCCTGAGTAAGGTCTGAAACATGGCTAACGTGCGTGTTGAGCGAACAGAGGACGGCGGATTCCGGGCCACGAACGCCCGCGGCGCCGAGGTGCGGATGGGCGGCGGGGACGAGGACGGGGTGTTCACCCCCGTGGAGTTGCTGCTGGCGGCGGTGGGCGGATGCAACATCGTGACCGTCGAGCCGCTCACCGCCAAGCGCGGCCACCGCCTGGTGCGCCTGGCGATGACGGTGCAGGCGGAGAAGGTCGAGCCGAGCAAGCTCGGTCCGGTCACCGTCACGTACGAGGTGGAGCTGCCCTCGGAGGAGGCCGGGGAGGTCTTCAGGGCGGTCGCGGAGCGGGTGCACGAGAAGTACTGCACGGTGAGCAGATCGTTGCAGGAAGGCACAGAGGTTCGGCTGGAGGTTCCCTAGTCGGATAAAACAGATATTCGACCCCGTCATGACGCGACCGTTGCATTCGTCTCGGTAGCGTTGTAGCAGGTCAAGAGACCAGCGAACCTTCACCGAAGCGGACGCGGAGGGGGACCGCGGTTCGCTAAGTGCGGGACCGCCGGCGTTTTTGGGGGAAGATGCCGGCCTGGACCGCCGCCGATCGGGCCGGGCAGCTTTGGGGGAACTGCCCGGCCCGATCTATGCGTATCCTCCGGTTCCGTGAAGAAGGTTCTCATTGACTGCGACCCCGGCATCGACGACGCGCTCGCCCTGGCCCTGGTGGCCGGCTCCCCTTCCCTCGACGTGGTGGGCGTCACCACGGTGGGTGGCAACGTCGACCTCCCCCTGACCACGGCGAACGCGCTGGCCCTGAGAGAGTTCCTGGAGCTCGGCGATGTCCCGGTGACGCCGGGCAGCGCCGGCGCCCTGCTGCGCGAGACGGTGCGCGCCGCCCGCGTGCACGGGACCACGGGCCTGGGCGGCGTGGTCCTGCCGGCGCCGAGCCGGGGCCCGTCGGACGGGCACGCGGTCGACTTCATCGTGGACACCCTGAAGGCCGCCCCGGGCGAGATCACGCTGGTGGCCGTGGGACCGCTGACCAACATCGCCCTCGCCGTACGCCGCGAGCCCCGCGTCGTGGAGTGGGCCCGCGACCTGGTCATCATGGGTGGCTCGTTCACGCGTGGCAACCACAATCCGGCCGCCGAGTTCAACATGCTGGCCGACCCCGAGGCGGCCGCCATCGTCTTCGACGCCGGGTGGACGGTGAAGATGCTGGGCCTGGACGTGACGCTGACCGCCATGGTGACCGCGGACGTGCTCGACCGGATGCGTCCCCTGGGGAAGCTGGCCGAGCTGCTGGTGCCCGCCGCGCAGTTCTACGGGGTGGTGACGGCCGACGGCGGCCCGGCCATCCACGACGCTTGTGCGGTGGCGTACGTGCTGGATCCCTCTCTCTTCACGTGCGTGCCGGCCATGGTGAACGTGGAGACGGCCGGGCGTTACACGCGGGGGATGACCGTGACGGACTTCAAGGTGACCTCCCAGGACACGAACGCGCTCGTGGCTACCTCGATGGACGTGAAGGGGTTCTGGGAGCTGGTTCTGGGGGCGTATGAGGGGTTGGCGGGGCGGCTCGGATGATGTGCGGGCAGTGCTCGGCGGCTGATACAGTTACATCTGTTGCGCCGCTAGCTCAGTTGGTCAGAGCAGCTGACTCTTAATCAGCGGGTCCGGGGTTCGAGTCCCTGGCGGCGCACCGCGAGAAGCCCCAGTTCGATATTTCCGAGCTGGGGCTTTCTTCGTCGGGCCTCCGGAGTGACCAGGGCCCCGGCCCTCGCGCCGGACGTAGGCTCACCGTTGTGCCCGAGCCGATCATGCGCTCCACCGCCCGCGTCCTCCTCCTCGACAACCATGACCCGTCACGCTGACGATGTGACCGCCGATCGTGCCGGGGACCTGCGGGCCAACTCTGCTGATCTCTCGATCGGACCGGCCTGCCCGGCGATCTCCGCCATATCCTCGCCCTAGGACACGCGGGGTGAGAGGAGCGGGATGGAGACATTCACGAGCTGGCCGTCCTGGGCACAGGCGGAAGGACCGCTGAACAGGGCGCTTGCGCCGGAGACCGTGGGAGTCCTGCGCGCCGCGGTGGCCTTCGCCCGCGACAAGCATGGCGTGCAGCAGCGGCCCACCGGGCGCCCGTACGTCGAGCATCTGCTGGAGGCGCTTGAGGTGGCCGTGGCCGGCGCCGGGGTGAGCGACAGGGACGTGCTGGTGGCGATCGTGCTGCACGACGTGCTGGAGGACACGCCGTGCAAGCAGGCGGAGATCGTACGGCGGTTCGGCCCGCGCGTGGCGGAGCTCGTGAGGTGGGTGACCAAGCCCCAGGGCATCGCGAAGGCCGACTACCTGGGCTCTCTCGTCAAGGCGCCGCCCCAGGCCGTGCTCGTGAAGCTGGCCGACCGGGTGAGCAACGTGCAGGAGCTGCAGCGGATGCCGTGGCGGTTCCAGCGGCGCTACTACCTGGAGACCGTGGCCTACATCATGCCGCTGGCCGGCGCCCATCCCTGGTTCGCCACCTGGTACGGCGAGTGGCGCAGGCGCTGGCATCCCCGCGTGGAGCGCCTGTCCGCCTACTAGCCGATCCTGGCCACGCGGTTGCGTACGCCCTGGAAATGGGCGTGCACGGCGGCCACGGCGGCGGCCCGGTCGCCTCTCAGGACGGCCGTGTAGATGTCGCGATGGCGCCTGACCACGTCGCCCGGCGGCTCGTCCGGCGCTCCCAGCTCGTCGCGGAGCTGGTAGTACACGTCCCAGAACGCGCCAAGGAGCTGGCTCACCAGGGGGTTGCCGAGCGGCCGGTAGAGGAGGTCGTGGAAGAGGCGGTCGGTCTCGGGAGAGACGGGGCCGGCCTGCGCCTCGGACTCCATCCTGGCGATGACGTCGGCGACCGGCGTCAGGTCGGCCTCTGGCCCCAGCTCGATGAGGCGCTCCACGAGGCCGGACTCCAGGATCTCGCGGATCTCGACGAGGTGCGCCAGGTGGTTCTTGCCGTTCTGCAGCGTGATGCGGCTGTGGAAGGCCAGCTCGTCCACCAGCCCCGCCAGCGACATCCGGCCCACGAACATGCCGAACCCGTGGCGGATCTCCACGATGCCGACCGCCTGCAGGGCCTTGAGCGCCTCCCTGATCGAGTTGCGGCTGACCCGCAGCTCCTCCATGAGCTCCGACTCTGTGGGCAGCGGATCGCCGGCCACCAGCCCGCGCTGGACGATCAGGTCCTTGACGCCCTCCTGGGCCTCGACGGCACGGCTTTGCCGCGCCGGACGCGGGACAGCGGTCATGGAAGATCCTTTCGTCGTAGGTAACAATCCTGAAATCTTCTGTTGACCTCAAGCAGGGGCTGCGTTTAGCGTCCACTTTACGCAAAAGATAGGACATGGGATGTCCCATGTACTATATCTCCCAGGAGGATTCCGTGAGCTCTGAGTTCAGCCGCCGCGACTTCCTGCGTTACAGCGGAGCGACGGGTGCGGCGGCGTTCATCGCGGCCACACTCTCCGCCTGTTCCGGAGGCCCGGCCTCGACCGGCTCGGTCGGCGCCGGATCCAACAAGGACCTGATCACCGCCGTCATCGGGTACGGCAACGACCAGAGCTGGGACCCGACGCAGACCGCGTCGGCGTTCGCGATGGCCGGGATCAACCACATCTACGAGGGGCTGCTCGACACCGACCCGATCACGCGCGAGCCGTACCCGGCGCTCGCGACCGCCGTGCCCGCCGACCTGAACGCGACGTCCTGGAAGTTCACCCTCAGGGACGGCGCCAAGTGGCACGACGGCCAGCCGGTCACCGCCGACGACGTCATCTTCACCTTCGAGCGGATCCTGGGCCCCGACAACGTGCTGGCCGGCAACTTCTTCAAGTCCTGGCTCAAGGAAGTGAAGAAGGTCGACGACAGGAACGTCGAGCTGGTCTTCAAGTTCCCCTTCCCCGACGCCGCGCCCAGGCTGACCATCGCCAAGATCATGCCGAAGCACGTCTTCAGCCAGCCGGGCGCGTGGGACAAGGCCAAGAGCGGCATGACGATGGGCTCGGGACCGTACAAGCAGACCGCGCACAACCCCAAGTCCAACACCTCCTTCGAGGCGTTCGACGGCTACAACGGCCCCCGCCCGGCCACGGCCAAGAAGATGAACTGGCTGACGATCGTGGACGCCGCCGCCCGCGTGGCCAAGATCTCCGGCGGCTCGGCAGAGGCGCAGATCGCCGACAACATCCCGTACGCCAACGTCGACCAGCTCAAGAAGCAGGGGCTGACCGTCGAGGGCGGCAAGGGCATGAACCACATGTTCCTGATGTTCAACACCGGCGCCAAGCCCTTCGACGACGTACGGGTGCGCCAGGCGCTGCACTACGCGATCGACAAGCAGAAGATGATCGACGTGGCGCTCAAGGGCCACGGCACCGCCTCCAGCTCCTTCCTCAACGAGGGCAACCCCGACTACAAGCGGGCCTCGGTCGTGTACGACTACGACCCGGAGAAGGCCAAGGCGCTGCTGGCGGAGGCCGGGGTGAAGAACCTCACGATCAACCTCATGGCCGTGAACGTGAGCTGGATCGCGGACTGCCTGCCGACCATCGCCGCCTCGTGGGAGGCCGTCGGGATCAAGACCACGCTGGAGCCGCAGGACACGGCCGCGCTGTTCGCCAAGATGGACCAGTTCCAGGACTACCAGGTGGTCGCCGCCGCCTCGAACCCCAACCAGTTCGGCATGGACGCCGACCTCATCCTGCACTACAACTACGTGCCCGGCGGCCTGTGGATGAAGTACAGCCACTGGGACGGCAGCGCGGACGCCAAGAAGTTGTTCGCGATGATGGACGAGGCCAGCAAGGAGACCGACAAGGCCAAGAAGACCGAGCTGATCCACAAATATCTGGACTTTGTGGCTGAGCAGGCGATCCTCTACCCCGTCGTCCACAACGAGCTGATGACCGCCTGGGACCCGAAGAAGCTGTCCGGCATCCGCGCCCAGCCGTACCCCGGCATCAACCTGCTGCAGGCCAAGAGGACATGACGCTCGTCGCCAGGATGCTGCTGCGGCGGCTCCTCATGCTGATCCCGCTGCTGCTCGGCGTGGTCGCGTTCGTCTTCATCGTGATGCGCTTCTCCAACAGCAAGCCGGAGTACGCGTACTTCCAGGGCGCGAACCCGACCCCCGAGCAGATCCACCAGTTCCAGCTCGAGAACGGCCTGCTGGACCCGCTGCCCCTGCGGTACGTGCGCTTCGTCACGGAACTGGCCCAGGGCGACATGGGCACCAGTGTGCTCACCAAGAAGCCGGTGCTGGAGTCCATCACGACCGCGCTGCCGCTGACGTTGCAGCTCACGTTCCTGGGCCTGGCCGTCGCCGTGGTGCTGTCGCTGGTGTTCGGCGTCACCGCGGCGCTGTACCGCGACCGCTGGCCGGACCAGGTGATCCGCGTGGTGTCGCTGGTCGGGGTGGCCGCGCCGTCGTTCTGGCTGGCGCTGCTGATGATCCAGTACCTCGCCGTCGGCGAGGGACTCTTCCCGACCGGCGGCTACATCAACCCGGCCGACTCCACGGCGGGCTGGCTGCAGTCGATGACGCTGCCGGCACTGTCGCTGTCGTTGCCGATCGCCGCCCAGCTCACCCGCATCATCCGCACGTCGATGGTGGAGGAGCTGGACCGCGACTACGTGCGTACCGCGATCGGCAGCGGCCTGCCGCCGATCGTGGTCGTCGGCAGGAACGTGCTGCGCAACGCGCTGATCACCCCGCTGACCGTGCTCGGCCTGCGCATCGGCTACCTGATCGGCGGCACCGTGGTCATCGAGACCATCTACGGCCTGCCCGGCATGGGCCAGCTCATGATCAACGCCGTGCGCGACGGCGACCCGGCCGTCGTCCAGGGCGTGGTGCTGACCATCGCGGTCGGCTTCATGGTCGTCAACCTGGTCGTGGACATCCTCTACCTGCTGGTCAACCCTCGCCTCAGGAGCGCCACATGAGACGTGGACTGACGGAACGGCTCTCCCGGCCGGGCGTCGGCTTCCGCCGGCTGAAGCCCCTGTCGTGGGTGGCGGTCGGCATCGTCGCCGTGGTCGTGCTGGCCGCGCTGCTCGCGCCGTGGATCGCGCCGCACTCGCCGTACTTCCAGGAGGCCACGGGCGGTGGCCCGTCGGCCGCGCACTGGATGGGGCTCGACAGCGCCAACCGCGACATCCTGTCCAGACTCCTGTACGGGTCCCGCTGGTCGCTGATCATCGGCCTCGGCGCGACCGGGCTCGCCCTGGTGGCCGGGGCGGTCGTCGGCGCGGTCGCGGCCACCTCGCGCAAAGCCGTGGACGAGACCATCATGCGGCTGCTCGACGTCGTCATGGCCTTCCCCGGCATCGCGCTGGCCGCCGTGCTGGTGGCGGTGTTCGGCGGCAGCATTCCGGTGCTGGTCATGGCCATGGCCTTCCTCTACATGCCGTCCGTGGCCAGGGTCGTGCGGGCCAACGTGATCGCCCAGTACGGCGAGGACTACGTGGCGGCCGAGCGGATCATCGGGGCGCGCACGCCGTACATCGTCGTCAAGCACGTCGCGATCAACTGCGCCGCGCCCGTGCTGGTGTTCTGCACGGTGATGGTGGCCGACGCGATCGTGTTCGAGGCGTCGCTGTCGTTCATCGGCGCCGGCGTGCGACCGCCGAACCCCTCATGGGGCAGCGTCATCGCCGACGGCAAGAACATGGTGCTGCTCGGCGGCTGGTGGGCCACGGTCTTCCCGGGTCTGATGATCCTGCTCACCGTGCTCGCCCTCAACATCCTCTCCGAGGGCATCTCCGACGCCTGGGCCGCCCCCGCCGCCCGCAAGGCCGTCACCAAGAAGGACGACGCCTTCGAACAGGCCACTCCCGGGTCCGGCGAGGTCGTCGAGCTGCCGGGGCTGGCCGAGGCCGCCCGCAGGCTGGCCGAGCGCGCCCGCCCGCTCCCGCAGGGGCAGCCGATCCTCTCGGTGGAGCGGCTGCGGATCGGGTTCGCGGACGGTGTGGACATCGTGGACGGCATCGGGTTCGAGGTGCATCCGGGCGAGGTGCTCGGCCTGGTGGGCGAGTCCGGCTGCGGCAAGTCGCTGACCGCGCTGACCATCATGGGCCTGCAGCCGCGCAACGCCCGCGTCAGCGGCCACGTCCGCTTCGACCAGCGGGAGCTGCTCTCGGAGTCGCGCCGCGCCCGCCGCCGCCTGCTCGGCCACGAGATGGCGATGATCTATCAGGACGCGCTCTCCTCCCTGAACCCGGCCATGACCATCAAGGCCCAGCTCAAGCAGCTGACCCGCCGCGGCGGCCGGCGCACCCCCGCCGAGCTGCTCGAACTCGTCGGCCTCGACGCCCGCCGCACCCTGTCCTCCTACCCGCACGAGCTGTCCGGCGGGCAGCGGCAACGGGTGCTGATCGCGATGGCGCTGTCGCGGGAGCCGAAGCTGATCGTCGCCGACGAGCCCACGACCGCGCTCGACGTGACCGTCCAGGCGCAGGTCATCGAGCTGCTGCTGAAGCTGCGCGAGGAGCTGGGGTTCGCGCTGATCCTCGTCTCGCACGACCTCGCGCTGGTCGCCGACGTCACCGACCGCGTGGTCGTCATGTACGGCGGCCAGATCGTCGAGACCGGCGCCACGGCGACCCTCGTCGGGGCGCCCGCCCACCACTACGCCCGCGGCCTGCTGGGCTCGGTGCTGTCGCTGGAGTCGGGCGCCGAGCGGCTCACCCAGATCCGCGGCGTCGTGCCCGCCCCGGCGGACTTCCCGCCCGGCTGCCGGTTCGCCGACCGGTGCCCGATGGCCACGGACGTGTGCCGTACCGAGACACCGGTGCTGGAGGGGGACAAGATCCATGCGGTGGCCTGCCACCATCCTGCTCTCATGAGGAGTGAGCAGCGTGCTTGAGCTCAAGGACGTGCACGTCGTGCACAAGGCCCGCTCGGGCGGCCTGCTCTCCCGCGACCGCGTCTACGCGCTGACCGCGGCGGACCTCACGGTGAGCCCCGGCGAGACGGTCGGGGTCGTGGGGGAGTCGGGGTGCGGCAAGTCCACGCTGGCCAAGGTGCTGGTCGGCCTGCAGCGACCCACCCAGGGCACCGTGATGTTCCGCGGCAAGGACCTGTGGTCGCTCAAGGAGGCCGAGCGGCGCGCCACGGTCGGGTCGAGCGTCGGGATGATCTTCCAGGACCCGTCCACGGCGCTCAACCGCCGCCTGCCCGTCAGGCAGATCCTGCGCGACCCGCTCAACGTGCACCGCCGCGGCACCCCGGCCGAGCGCGACGCCCGCGTACGCGAGCTGCTCGACCTGGTGGGCCTGCCCGCCAGCGTCGCCGACGCGCTGCCGAGCCAGCTCTCCGGCGGGCAGCGCCAGCGCGTGGCCGTGGCCAGGGCGCTCGCGCTCGAGCCGGAGCTGGTCGTGGCCGACGAGCCCACCAGCGCGCTCGACGTGTCCGTCCGCGCCCAGATACTCAACCTGCTGCTCGACCTCAAGGAACGGCTCGGGCTCGCGCTGGTGTTCGTCTCGCACGACATCCAGACCGTACGCAGGATGAGCGACCGCGTGGTCACCATGTACCTGGGCAGGATCGTCGAGCAGGCGCCCGCGCAGGCCATGCCGCTGGGCGCCCGCCACCCGTACACGCGTGCGCTCTTCTCCGCGACCCCGGGACTGATCTCGCCCATCAACCCGATCCCGCTCGTGGGCGCCGTGCCCTCGGCCACCAGGCCGCCGAGCGGGTGCCCGTTCCGCACCCGGTGCTGGCGGGCAGATGACCTGTGTGCCGCGGACTGGCCCGCGGCACAGGTCGAAGACCACCACCTCTTCCACTGCCACCACCCGGTGGCGGCGGGAGCGACCGATCTTGAGCTGATCCAGGAGCGTGTATGAGTTTGTCCGGCGTCATCCCTCCGGTGTGCACCCCTTTGACCCCTGACTACGAGGTGGACGCCGGCTCGCTCGTCCGGCTGGTCGACCACCTGCTGGACGGCGGTGTCGACGCGCTGTTCGTGCTGGGCTCGTCGTCGGAGGTGGCGTACCTGACGGACGCGCAGCGGCGGGTGGTGCTGGACACCGTGGTAGGCCACGTTGGCGGGCAGGTGCCGGTGCTGGCCGGGGTGATCGACATGACGACGCCGCGCGTGCTGGAGCACGTGCGGGTCGCGGTCGAGGCCGGGGCGTCGGGAGTGGTGGCGACCGCGCCGTTCTACACGCGTACGCATCCGGAGGAGATCCGCACCCATTTCCGTACCGTCGCCGCGCGCGGCGGGCTGCCGGTCTACGCCTATGACCTGCCGGTTTCCGTGCACACCAAGCTGAGTGCCGACCTGCTGCTCGAGCTGGCGGCCGAGGGGGCGCTGGCCGGGGTGAAGGACTCCAGCGGCGACGACGGCGGTTTGCGCCAGGTCATCATGGGCCGTGAGGCGCCGTTCAGCGTGCTCACCGGGTCCGAGGTGACCGTGGACTCGGCCCTGTGGATGGGGGCCGACGGCGTGGTGCCCGGGCTGGGCAACGTGGACCCGCAGGGGTACGTGGAGCTGTACCGCTGCGCCGTACGCGGTGACTGGGAAGCGGCCAGGATGGAGCAGGAGCGCCTGGTCAGGCTGTTCGAGATAGTCCGCGTCGGTGGCCCGCGCATGGGCGGCAGCTCGTCCGGCCTCGGCGCTTTCAAGGCCGCACTTCACCTACGCGGCGTCATCGACTGCCCGATCACCGCGCTCCCGCAGATTCCATTGAACGACGACGAGGTCGGCCGGATCGGCAAGCTCCTGGCAGCCGCCGGGCTGCTCTGAGCTAAGCCGTACCGGCCAGCTGGGCCACGTCCTCGGCACCGTCCTCGATCAACTTCGAGGCCAGGTTGGACAGCGCCCGCCCGGCGGCCAGCTCGTCCCCGATCCCGGGGACTGGCCGGTCGCTGGGATTGCGCCGGGCGTGGGCCACGCTCTCGTGCCGTTTGCCGTCAGCCGTGAACAGCACCGCCGTGGCCGTGGTCACCGCGTCGCTGTCGTCTTCACTGATCCAGATCTGTACATTCCACTGCTTGTACTCCATGGAGGACCACCTCCCTATCTTCGAGGATCTCTCTTACGAGCCCAAAGGTAAAGGTCAGGGCCCTGATATGACCCTCATGGGGAGGATTTGCTGCGCGGCACCCGTGGCCGATCGTGGAGACTTGGAACATGGCTGAGATCGCCGTCGCCGACGGCTCGTGGACGTTCAACGGCGAGTTCCTGCGCATCGTCCCCGGCAGCGACAAGGACGTGCACGAGCTGCGCAGGACGCTGGGCGAGGTGATAGTCCCGCTCGAGGCGATCGCGAGCGTGGCGTTCGAGCCGGCACGCAAGGGCGGCCACGCGCGGCTGCGGCTGCGCAAGGGGGCCGACCCGCTGTCGGACGCGGTGGCGGGGCTGCTCGGGCCGCCCGCCGACCCGTACCGGCTGGCCGTGCCGAAGAGCCGCGCGGGCGCGGCCGAATACTTCGCCGACGAGGTCCGCGACACCCTGCTCGTCTACCAGACCCCCACCGCAGCCTGCGAGGACTACCTCCTGCCGGGGCCCGCCGTGCCCATCTCGGCCACGGCGGGAGACGGCACGGCGCTCTTCGACGGGGAGCGGGTGCGCCTGGAGTGGACCGGGTTCGCCAGCTCGGAGAAGGAGAAGGCGGGGCCGCAGGAGTTCCCGCTGTCGGACGTGGCCGGGGTGGAGTGGAAGCCGCAGTCCGGCATGGGCTACGGCACGCTCCGCTTCCGCCTCAAGAGCGACGGGCCCGCGCTGTCGCCGCAGAAGGATCTCCGCTGCGTCTCGTGGGGCATCCAGCGGTACGGCGGCGCCACCGCCCTGGTCGCCGCGGCGGTGCTGGCCCGCCTGCCACGGGTGGCCGAGCTGCCGCCTCCCCCGCCGCCGCCCGTCTCCGACGACGTGCACGACGCGGTCCTGCGCCGGCTGGCGGAGCTCGGTGAGCTGCACCGGTCGGGCGTGCTGACCGACGAGGAGTTCGCGGCGGCCAAACAGGCCATGATCCGCCGGCTCCAGGAGTCCTGAGCGCCTCACCGCCTGAGCGCCTGAGAGCCTGAGCGCCGGGGGCGTCACTCGCCGATGGACAATGGGCGCAGAGACCCATGACCTGAGGAGCGAGCGTGACCCGCGACGAAGAGAGACTCCTGCGCCGCGCCATCGAGCTGGCCGCGGAGGCCCGTGCGGGCGGCAACCCGCCGTTCGGCTCCCTGCTGGCGACCTCGGACGGCACGGTCCTGGCCGAGGAGCGCAACTCCTCCCTCACCGACCGCGACATCACCGCGCACCCGGAGCTGAAGCTGGCCCGCTGGGCCGCCCGCGAGCTCGACCCGGCCGCTGCGGCCACGACCACGATGTACACGAGCTGCCAGCCGTGCGGGATGTGCACGGGGGCGATCGCCCGCTCGGGCCTGGGGCGCGTGGTCTACGCGCTGTCCGGGGAGCAACTCGACGGCCTCAAGCCGCCGGGCAGCGCCTTCGTCGAACCGCCCGCCGAAGGCCCGGCCCTGTACGAGGAGGCGCGTGTGCCGGTGGAGGGCTACTACGACTGACCCCCATCAACCGTTCGGAGGATGTTGCAAGTCTCGGCCGCGGATGACCCTCAATACATGACAGTCATCGAGATCGAGGGCATGACCAAGAGCTACCGAGGCGACAAGGTCCTGAACGGCGTCTCGCTCAGGGTGGAGCAGGGCGAGATCTTCGGCATCGCCGGCCCCAACGGCGCGGGCAAGACCACGACCGTGGAGTGCGCGTCGGGCCTGAGGGAGCGAGACGGCGGCGTCCTGCGCGTGCTGGGCCTCGACCCGCGGACCGACCGGCGCCGGCTGCTCCCGCGCATCGGCGTCCAGCTGCAGGAGGCGGCCCTGCCGGACGCGATCAAGGTCGGTGAGGCGCTGAAGCTGTACGCCTCCTTCTACGACAAGCCCGCCGACTGGCGGGCGCTCATGGAGGAGTGGGGGCTGGCGGACCGGCGGCGCGCCGGCTTCTCGAGCCTGTCGGGCGGCTGGAAGCAGCGCCTGTTCATCGCGCTGGCCCTGGTCGGCGACCCTGAGGTCGTCTTCCTCGACGAGCTCACCACCGGTCTCGACCCCTCCGCCCGCCGCACCACGTGGGGACTGATCCGCGGCATCCGCGACCGCGGGGTGACCGTCGTGCTGGTCACCCACTTCATGGACGAGGCCCAGGCGCTGTGCGACCGTTTGGCGATCATCGATCACGGCCGCGTCATCACCCAGGGCACCCCGGGCGAGCTGATCGCCCAGGGCCGCACCGATTCGCTGGAGGACGCATACTTCACGCTCACGGGAGGGCAGGCGGCATGAGAGGCATCACACAGGTGATCGGGGTCGAGCTCAAGCTGATCATGCGGGATCCGATGTCGGCGTTCTTCGCGCTGGCCTTCCCGGCGATCATGCTCTGGGTCAAGTTACGCAGCGGCAAGCCCCTGCCCGGCGGGCTGCCGGCGGTGGACGCCACCGTGCCTATGCTGAGCGTCTTCGTCATCGGCCTGGCCGCGCTGGTCATCCTGCCGGCCACCCTGGCGCAGTACCGCGAGCGCCGGGTGCTCAAGCGGATGCGCGCCACTCCGGCCTCGCCCGGCATGTTGTTCGGCGCCCAACTGGCAGCTCACATGCTGCTGGCCGTGCTCGGCACGGCGCTGCTGGTCGCCATCGGCCTCGTCGCCTACGACCTGACGGCTCCCGCGAACGCAGGCGCGGTGGTCGTCGCCTGGATCCTCGCCGCGCTGAGCCTCAGCGGCGTCGGACTGCTGCTCGGGGCCGTCGTCCCCTCCGGCCGCACCGCGACCGTGATCGGACTGAGCCTGTTCTTCCCGATGGTCTTCACCTCCGGCGCCGTGATCCCCCGCGAGACCATGGGCGGCGGGATGCGGGCCATAGGCGACCTGACCCCCATGGCCCCCGCCGTCCAGGCGATCCGCGACGGCTGGGAGGGGCACGCGGTGTCACCCATGTCGCTGATCATCATGATCGCGATCTGCCTCGTCGCCGGCGGCGTCGCCGTGAAGGCGTTCCGTTGGTGAGCAAAGGACCCGGTCCCAGTCGCTGGGACCGGGTCGGGCCCGTGCTCCCGTACCTGTTCGTCCTGCTCCCCGCGGGTGCCTCGCTGCTGCAGCACTGGCGGCTCGACACGCTCGCCCTGACCCTGTTCGCGGTGGGCTGGCACTGGCTCATGGTCACCACTGGGTGGGTCAGGAGGCCCGTGGTGGCGGTCGTCTACTTCGGCGTCCTGCTCGCCGCCATCGGGGCGCTGGTCAGCATCGACTCGCTGTTCACGGTGGCCGGGCCCGCGGCGTTCATCCAGTCCTTCGCGGTGCTGCCCCGGTGGTGGGCCTACGCCGGGGTGATGGCGACCGCGGGCGTGCTGGTCTCCGTGCGGCCGGAGCCCGGGCGCTCTCCCGGCCAGTTGCTCTACTCGTTCCTGGTGGCCGTGCTGGTCGCCTCCGCGATCGGCTTCGTCGTACAGACCATCTCCGACCAGAACGAGAGCCGCAAAGTGCTGATCGCGCAGCTCCAGGAGACCGGCGCCAAGCTGGCCGCGCTCGCGGAGGAGAACGCGAACCTGCAGGCCCAGCTGCTGACCCGGGCCCGCGAGGCCGGGGTGCTGGATGAGCGGCAGCGCCTGGCCAGGGAGATCCACGACACGATCGCGCAGGGGCTGACCGCCATCGTCACCCAGGTCGAGGCCGCCGAAGAGGAGCTTGATGACGTGGTCGCCGCCCGGGCCCGCCTCGACACCGTCCGCACCCTGGCCAGGGACGGCCTGAAGGAGGCACGCCGTTCGGTGCGGGCCCTGCGCCCGGCGCCGCTGGCGGGGTCGGAGCTCCCCGCCGCCGTCCGGGACGTCGCCGGCAAGTGGACGCGGTCCAGCGGGGTACCGGCCTCGGTGTCGGTCACCGGCGACGCCCGCCCGCTGCACCCGGAGGTGGAGGGCACCCTGCTGCGGGTGGCGCAGGAGGCGCTGGCCAACGTCGCCAAGCACGCCTCCGCCGGACGGGTTGCCCTCACCCTGTCGTACATGGAAGATGTCGTGGTGCTGGACGTACGTGACGACGGGGCCGGTTTCGCCCCGTCCACAGAGGCGAGCGGCTTCGGCCTCATCTCGATGCGCCAGCGCGTGACCAGGCTGGCCGGCGACTTCCAGATCGAATCGGCCCCCGGCGAGGGCACCGGCGTCTCCGCCACCGTCCCCGCCATCCCGGCTGAGTGAGCCATGCCGATTCGCTTGATCATCGTTGACGATCATCCAGTCGTACGCGACGGCCTGCGCGGGATCTTCACCGACGACGCGTTCGAGGTGGTCGGCGAGGCGGGCGACGGCCTGGAAGCGCTCGCCGTTGTCGCCCGCACCAATCCCGACGTCGTCCTCACCGACCTGCGCATGCCCCGGATGAGCGGCGCCGAGCTCATCCGCCGCCTGCGGGAGGAAGCCCCTGGCGTCCGCGTGCTCGTCCTGACCACGTACGACAACGACGCCGACGTGCTGCCCGCTATCGAGGAGGGCGCGACCGGCTACCTGCTCAAGGACACCCCGCGCGCCGAGCTGCGCCGCGCCGTCCAGGCCGCGGCCCGCGGCGAGACGGTGCTGTCCCCGTCCGTGGCGGGCGTGCTGACCCAGCAGGTACGCGCGCCGCAGCAACAGTCGCTCAGCCCCCGCGAGCTCGAGGTCCTCTCACTCATTTCCCGGGGCGCCACGAACCGTGAGGTCGCCAGGAAGCTGTTCATCACGGAGGCCACCGTGAAGACGCACCTGTTGCACATCTTCGCCAAGCTCGAGGTGAACGACCGTGCCGCCGCCGTCGCCGCCGCCTACGAGACCGGCCTGCTGCGGCCGGGCACCTGAATTGCAAGGTGATAGTTCGTTGTATGCCACGCCGGTCCTCACCGCGGAGGACAGCCGGGTTCTCGAGGAAATCGAGGCAGCCCGACGCGAGTTGCGTCATCAGGTTGGCGCCACACCCGTTATGCGGACCGCATGGCTCCGAAAGTTTCTGACCGCCGACGCGGTCGCCGCCTCAAACTCCATCGAAGGCTTCAAGGTCTCCACGATCGACGTAGAAGACCTGATGGAGGGTGAGCGAGACGTGGATGTCTCGGAAGAGAACCGCGAGGAGACCCTCGCCTACCAGCTGATGATGACCTACATCCAGACCCTCCACGACGTCGAAGACTTCCACTACAGCACGGGCTTCCTCAACGCGCTTCACTGGATGCTCCAGGGCCACCGCCACACCATGCGTAAACCGGCCGGGCAATGGCGAAAGGGGCCCGTCTACGTCACCGACGCCCGTGATCCGAGCATCGCCGCCTACACCGCACCCGAGGCGCCAGCCGTACCTGACCTGATGCGCGAGTTCTGCGACTGGCTCAACACCGACAATGGCGAGAACCCGCTTATCAGGGCAGCCATGGCACACCTGCACCTGGTCTCGGTCCACCCCTGGGCCGACGGCAACGGCCGGATGTCACGCTCGCTGCAGACGCTGATCATCGCCAGGGAAGGGGTGCTCGCGCCGGAGTTCTCCTCCATCGAGGCATGGCTGGGCAGGCCGGGCAACACCTGGGAGTACTACGCAGTGCTCGCCCGGCGCGGTGCAACCTATCGCCCTGACCAGGATGTCTCCGAGTGGATCCGCTTCAACCTCACCGCCTACCACCAGCAGGGACAAACGGTAAAAGCCCGTCTTGAGCGCTCCAACCGGGTATGGGTGCTGCTGGAGGAGTTCGCCCGGCAGCGGCGGCTCGACGAGCGCGTGGTGACCGCGCTTCACGACGCGGCGATGTCTGGACGCGTCCGTCGCACTCGCTACGAGAGCGCCGAAGGTCTCAGCATTCAACAGGCTCAACGCGACCTGCGCGACCTGGTCACCGCCCAACTGCTCACCCCGGTCGGCAAAACCCGTGCCCGCTTCTACACCACCGGGCCGGCCTTCCCAGAGGCGGTGCTGGAGGTCGCCCGGACCCCGTCGCCCCTGGTGGACCCGTACGGCCCCTAGACCGCGCAGCTTCTTGGCGGATAGACCTGGAGCGCGGCCTCCAGCGCGGTGGCCTGCTAAGGGTTGCGCCGCCGAGGCCCCCGCCGCGTGATCATCTGTTCACGCCGTCGGCGGGCCGCCGCAACAGGCTCAGATCCGCCCGCCGCGGAAGGCTCTCCCAGTCGCCCTGGGAGGTCACCGCGAACGCCCCCGCCGCGCACGCCGTGCTGAGCCGCTCCCCGGGCTCGGCGCCCGCGAGCCAGTCGGCCAGCCAGCCGGCCGCGAACGCGTCCCCGGCCCCCACGGAGTCGACCTCGGTCACCTGGTACGGCTCCGCCCGCCGTACGACGCCCTCGGACAGCTCCATCGCGCCCTTCGCGCCGAACTTGACCAGCACGTGCCGCGGGCCCAGCGCCGCCAGCGCCTTGGCCAGCTCGTCAGGGTTTTCCGCGTCGACGATCAGCCGGCCCTCTGCCTCCGTCGCGAAGAGCACGTCCACGTTCCCGATGGTCTCCCGCAGCCACGCCCCCGCCTCATCGGGCGTCCAGAGCGCCCTGCGGTAGTTGACGTCCAGTGAGACCAGCACCCCGGCGGCCCGCGCCGTGGCGATGGCGTGCCGTACGGCGTCGCGTGCCGACTCCGACAGCGCGGGCGTGATCGCGGAGACGTGCAGCACCCTGGCGGACCTGATGAGCTCCGGGTCGAGGTCGGCGGCGCACAGCCGCGAGCCCGCGCTGTCCTTGCGGTAGTAGCGCACGTCGATGAGGTCCGCCGTGCGCCTGCCCTTGATCATGAGCCCGGTCGGCGCCGCGGCATCGGGGATGGCGCGCGCGTCCACGCCCTCGCCCGCCAGCGTGGAGCGGATGAGGTCGCCGAACTCGTCGGCCCCCACCCTGCCGATCCACGTCGCGCTGTGGCCGAGCCTGGCCACGCCGATCGCGACGTTCGACTCGGCGCCGCCCAGGCCGAGGTCGAAGTCGCGGGCGAAGCGCAGCGGCCCCGTGCGGCGGGCGGCGAACAGCGCCATGGTCTCACCGAAAGTCACCAGTTCGTGCATGGTTGAAGCCTAGTGTCATGGTTTTGACGGGCGATCGGCGACCGAGATTTCGTGCTTGTCGCCCGGGGCCAGGAACTCCAGCAGCCGCAGCCCCTCCTCCTCGACCTCCTCCAGGACGGGGATCGGCGCCCACTGGTGGATGGTGAGCGTGGAGGTGCCCTTGGCGCGGGTGACCGTCCAGTCCCCGGCGGTGAAGCCGTCCACCAGAATGGTGCGGGGCTGCACGTTCGTACCCATGAAGCCCTGGAGCGCGGCCAGGCCCGTTTCGGTGATGACCCTGGAGCGGTCGGCGTGCGACAGGAAGAGGTTGTCGAAGTCGTACATCAGCCGTACCGGTGCGGGGGTGTCCTCGTCGGGCCGTACGGCGTCGGGCAGGTCGTACAGGACCCGTCCCGACTCGTCCCTGAACCTGACCAGGTCCAGCGACTCCACCACCTCGCCCAGCCGCGTCAGCCCCGACCACGTCTGTACGTCCATCACCGACGCGGGCCCGAACGCGGCGAGATAGCGCAGCACCAGCTCGGCAGGCGTCATCGGCGGCGCCTCGAAGCCCAGCCACGACTCGGCGCTCGTGTGCGCGACGGGCCCGCTCCTGCCCCACAAGCCGCGGGGTGGCACCTGCACCAGCGGCACCAGCCACCGCACCGCCTGGCTGAGCGCGTGGCGGTCGTGTGACGGCCACCGCTCGGCGAGATCACGCTCCAGTTCGGCGAACGTCATGGGCCGCTCCTCCACCAGCGCTCGGCCGCGCGCCGCCAGCTCGTCGAGGTCCACGCCCTGCAGCTTCTTGCCGTACGCGCCCCGCGTGCCGCGCTCGGTGACGACCTGCAGCAGCGGCCTCATGGCCAGGCAGTCGCGCGCGGACACGAGGTGGATCGTGGAGCGCTGCAGGGCGATGCGTACGAGATCGCGCGAGAGCAGCAGGTCGGCGGCGTCGGCGGGCTTGAAGCCCTCGATGCGGCTCCAGAGGCCGGTGTACCAGGTGTGCGGGGTCTGCGCCTGGAGCCCGCCGAGGTGCTCCACGACCTCGATCACGGTCTTGCCGGTGCGGCGCAGGAGGTGCTGCCGGTCGAGCGTGGCCCGGTTGAGCGCTCTGCGGCTGATGAGGGGATCCATGGTCCAAAGGTAGGGGCTGTTGCGGCCGGTCACGGGCCGCAATGGCGCCAGCACCGCCTCCCATCGCGGTACATATATGAATAAATGTTGACCATTGCACTTTCCTGATGGTTAATCGAAGAGAGTGTGCCGCTTTCAACGGGGGAAGCGGCTGTTCGTTGCCATGGGGGAAACATGACCAGGACTCTTGTCGGCATGCTCTTAGCCGCCACTGCCGCGACCGGGGTCGTCGCGGTGGCGCCGACGGCAGCCTCGGCGTCCACGGTGGGGCAGACCGCCCTGGGAGCAGGGACGACAGCTCGTCCACATCTGCTCGACTACAAGATCTACTTCGGCAAGTGCGAAGACACCTGCCGCATCAAGGTGCGGATCAAGAACGTCTCCCGCGCGAGGCTCTACGACGTCAGCCTGAACGCCCGCCTCTGGGTCAACGGCAAGAAGGTCGGGGCCTGCTACGACTACGTCGGCAGCATCCGCTCCAAGGGGGTCCGCTGGGCCGGGTGCACCGTACGGTCGGCGAAACTCGCCAACCTGTGGAACCGCTACCTCGACGGCGAGATCGACTTCAACACCAGGACAAAGACCAGCGTCCACTACGAGTGGTACAGGTGACCACGCGGCCAGGGGCTGATCCTCCTCGGCCCCTGGCCGCTCGGGCGGTCACCGCTCCCGCGTACTGAGGGTGCGCGGAGTCATGATCGGCTCCTTCGTTATGATCGATTCGATCGAATTGATTGTTGGGGAGCGCATGACCGAATCGCGGCCGAAGACCCTGCTCGCCATGGGGCGGCCGGTGGCTGGGCGGCTCGTCACGGGGCAGGTGCGCGACCGCCTGCTCGGCATCGCCGACGTGGACCCCGACCTGGTGGCCGAGGATTTCGCCGACCCGGTCGTGGCCGAGGCGCTGGCCGAGGCGGAGGTGCTCTACACCAGCTGGTGGTGCCCGCCCATCACTCAAGCGGTGCTGGCCAGGGCGCCCAGGCTGCGCGCTGTCGTGCACGCGGCCGGCTCCGTGAAGCATCACGTCACCGAGGCGTGCTGGCAGCGCGGCATCCTGGTCTCGTCCGCCGCGGCGGCCAACGCCGAGCCGGTCGCCGAGTACACGCTGGCCGCCATCCTGTTTGCGAACAAGCGGGTTCTCGACATCTCCCGGCTCTACCGCGAGCACCGGGCACGACTCGACCTGGAGAGCCGCTTCCCCGGCTTCGGCAACTACCGGCGCACGATCGGCATCGTCGGCGCCTCCAGGGTGGGCCGCCGGGTGATCGAGCTGCTGCGCCCGTTCGAGCTGGACGTGCTCGTCGCCGACCCGTACCTGACGGAGGACCTGGGCGTGCCACGCGTCGAGCTGGACGAGCTGTTCGAGCGGTGCGACGTGATCAGCCTGCACGCGCCCGCGCTCCCGGAGACCAGGCACCTCATAGACGCGAGCCGCCTCGCGCGCATGCGCGACGGCGCGACACTGATCAACACGGCCCGCGGCGCGCTCGTGGATCAGGACGCGCTCACCGCCGAGCTGGCCGGCGGGCGGCTGTACGCGGTGATCGACGTGACCGAGCCCGACCTGCTGCCCGCCGACTCGCCCCTCTACGACCTCTCGAACATCCTGCTCACCCCGCACATCGCCGGCTCCCTCGGCGGCGAGCTGCCCCGCCTCGCCCACCTGGCCCTCGACGAGCTCTCCAGGTACGCCCAGGGCCTGCCGTTCCTACACGGCGTGGGAGCGGAGGAGCTGGCCAGAAGCGCCTGACACCGAGGCAGCGGCGCCACCCGGAGGCAACCCGGCGCCTGCTGTAAGGGGGCGGGCCTCCGAGGCGTGATGGCGCGGGCGGCAGGCCGGCCCTACGCTGCTCTGCATGCACAGACGGGTGATCGACGGCCGCTTCGAGTTGATGGAGCGGCTCGGTGGCGGGGGCATGGGCCTGGTGTGGCGGGCCTGGGACGTGGCCCTGCACCGCGAGGTCGCGCTCAAGGAGGTACGTCCCCCAGACCCCTCCATGGAGGAGCACGACCCGGCCGGTGCCCGAGAGCTGCGCGCCAGGGTGCTACGGGAGGCCCGCGCCCTGGCCCGGCTGAACCATCCGCACGTCGCCACCATCCACCACATCGTCGACCCGGGGGAGCACGGCTACCCGTGGATCGTCATGGAGCTGGTCTCGGGCGGCTCGCTCCAGGGGCGCATCCAGCGCGGGCCCATGCCGCCGCATGAGGTGGCGCGTCTCGGTCGTGAGGTCTTGTCCGCGCTGCGGGCCGCGCACGCCGTCGGCATCCAGCACCGGGACGTGAAGCCGGCCAACGTCCTGTTACGGGAGGACGGCCGGTCGGTGCTGACCGACTTCGGCATCGCGGCCGTGCGCGAGTCCACGAGCCTGACAGCCACCGGAGCGTTCATCGGCTCTCCCGAGTACATGGCGCCCGAGCGCATCAACGGCGTCGAGGGTGACCCGGCCTCCGACTTCTGGTCGCTCGGCATGATGCTGTACGTGGCGGTGGAGGGCCGGCACCCGTTGCGCAGGAGCACCACGCTGGCCACGCTGGCCGCCGTGCTCAACCAGGACGTGCCGCCACCGGAGCGCGGCGGGCCGCTCACCCCGGTGTTGAGCGCACTGCTGAGACGCGACCCGGCGGCTCGCCCCGACGCAGAGACCCTCGATCACCTGCTGGCCTCGGCCGCCGACCCCCGCTCGGGGTCATCCCCGATCCTGGCCCCCGCGTACACCGCGCCGCCCATGGCCGGGCACACTGAGCCGCCGCGTGCCGGGCAGACGGTTCCGCCGGTGTCCGGGCCCACCATCCCGCCCATGCACGGGCATGCGGCCCCCCAGCCACCTCCCTGGGGCGCGGCGCCCGTCAAGGGGCAGAGCACCCCGAACCCTCGCCGCGCCCCCGTGGTCCGCACCGCGGCGATCGTGGCGGTCACGGTGACCGGTGTGCTGGTGTGGCAGCTGCTCCCCACCACATCCACCAACACTGCGAAGGACGTCCCGTCGGTGGATACCACCCCGGTGGTGACCAAGAACCCCAGCTCGCCGAGCGCCACCACGCGCGCCACGCCGGGGAACCTGCACACCCCGGCGGGAATGCGCGCCATGATCGCCAAGATCAGGTCCGCCACCGGAGGCACCAAGGTCGTCAAGATGACGGCGTATCCGACCTACGCGTCCTTCGACGCCCCGCTCAAGCGGGACAAGGGGATCTTCGACAGGTACAACTACCGCGACGGCCAGGTCATCCCCTCGGGCATCGGCGGCGAGGTGGACACCCCCGTCGTGGACCTGGACCAGTACAACTGGGACGCCCTCCCCATCCTGCTCAGGAGGGCGGACAAGGAGCTCGGCGTCCCCAGGCCGACCACGCGGTACGTGATCGCGGACCCCGACTACGCGTTCGCCGGCACGCGCCAGGTGCTGCTCGTCTACGTGTCCGATGGCTACCGCACGGGGTACCTGGTCGCCGACCCCAAGGGCAGGGTCGTCAGGAGCGTTCGGAGCGACTAGCCGCCCTTTCCGCCCGTCAGCAGCTGTCCTGGTAGCCGCTCTCGGGGATCAACCTGGTCCACTCCGCCCTGCTGAGCGCCCCGCCCGCCTTGGCACACACCTCTTGCGCCGCCAGCGCCGGATCCACCGGACTCTCGCGTACGGTGCCGTCGAGCGCCACGCCGCGCAGCCGCTTGCCGTCCTGGGTGAAGGCCGGGCCCGCGGCCCATGAGCCCGCCTGGCCGACCTCGCGCATCGTGCTCACGTCCCAGAGCGAGGTACGGGCGGCGTTGACGGCCAGCAGGTCGCCGTCCGGGGAGAAGCGGAGCTCGTTCACCGGCGCCGTGCCCGTCTGGATCGTGCCCCGCGGCTCCTGGTCGCGTACGTCCCAGAGCAGCACCCGGCCGCCCTCCAGCCCGAACGCCAGCGTGCGCCCGTCGGGGGAGAAGGCGAGCGCGGTGGGCGCCGGCGGCGCCTCCCCGCCCTCGGCGGACAGGGCGAGGGCGAGCGGGGTGATCTCGCCGGTGCGCAGGTCGAGCAGCTTGGCGCCGGCGGCCAGCGTCGAGCCGTCGGGGCTGAAGGCCAGCGCCAGGTCGCCCGCGCCCTCGTACATCCTGATGCGCCGCCCCGCGCGCACGTTCCACGTCTCCAGCGTCTTGCCGCGCGCGGTGGCCAGCGTGTCGCCGGTGGGGGAGAGCGCGACGGCGGTCACGTCGCCGCCCGCCTCGATGGCGGTCACCTGCCTGCCGCCGGCCACCTCCCACACGGTCACCGGGTCGCCCGCGACGGCGAGCAGCCTGCCGTCCGCGTCGAAGGCCAGGTCACCGGCGGCGGCGACGCGGCCCAGCGTCTTGCGTTCGACTGCATCGGTGAGCTCGATCGAGTCGCCGACCTCTTTGGCGGCTATGCGCCCGTTGCCGGAGAAGGCGGCGGTGTGGCTGTCCTCTGACGGGACCGGCAGCCCCGAGACGTCGAGCGAGATGACGGATCCGGCGCCGCTCAGGTAGCGCAGCGAGCGTCCGTCGGTGGAGAAGGCCAGGCCGCGCTCGGGGTTCTTGAGCGGGTACGCGCCCGCCAGGCGGCGCTCGGCCACGTTCCAGACCCGCACCGCTCCCTCGCCCGGCAGGGCGAGCAGACGGCCGTCGGGGCTGAAGGCGGGCGGGTAGGCAGAGGTGTGCCCCAGGTCGTCGTTGCCGACCACCTCCACGCCGGACAGGACGGGCGCCTTCGCGCTCTCGCGCTCCGCGTCCCGGGCGTCGTGCCTGTCCGAGCGCAGCGCCTCAGGACGGTCGCCCACCGAAGGGGTCGGTGACGCCGCGTCGGCAGGCTTCTCTCCAGTGGGTGCCGAGGGGTCGGGTGACGCCGCGTCGGCAGGCTTCTCTCCAGCGGATGCCGCGTCGACGGGCTCCTGCCCGGTGGATGCCGAGGGAACCGGTGACGCCGTGCCTGCGGGGTCCCGTTCGGAGGGTGCCGTGTTCGCCGGTCCGGGGCCGTCGGTGCCGGACGTGTCCGCGCGTTCCGCGCGCACGGTCCCGGTCCGCCGCGCCGCCACGAGCGTGACCCCGTCGCGCCCCGCCACCGCCAGCGTGGCGCCGTCCGGGCTGAACGCCAGGGCGGGCGCCGCCGCGTCCGCGCCGGTGAGCGGCTGGACCTCGACCGCGCCCGTCCTGGTCCGCCCGCCGAGCTCCCACAGCTCGACCCGCCCGTTCAGACCGGAGAAGGCCGCTTGGGTCCCGTCCGAGGAGAGCGTCACCTGGCGGTCGGCGACGTCGAACAGCAACCGCCCGCCCCGATAGACCCTCGTCCTGTTGTCCTGGCTGATGGCATAGGCGGCCGTCGCGGCGGGCGGGCGCCCCGTGGCCACCTCGAACGGCCTCCCGTCGGCCCCCACCGCGAACTTCCCGTCGTCGCTCAGTACGCTCCCCGCGGGCAGCGGGTACGACGCGAGCCGCCGCCCGCGGCCCATGTCCCAGACGGTGACCGCGCCGGTGCCCCATTTGATCAGTTCGTCCCCGCGCAGCAGGTAACGCGCCCGCATGTCGGCGGCCGGATCGGTGAACGTCCCCAGCTCCGGCTGCACGAGAGAGGCCTGCAGCGCGGCCCGCGCCTCGAACACCGGCGACAGCTTCCAGGCGGCCACGCTCAGCCGCATCGCCGTACGCGGGTCGGACGACCGCAGCGCCTCGGCCCTGGCGGCCACGGACCGCGCGTTGGCCTCGATGAGCTGCTCGCGCAGCTGGTTCTGACCGTGCACGGACACCACCGACAGCGTCACCGCGACGGCCAGTACCGCGCCGAGCGCCGCCAGCGCGGGCGCGAGGAGCTTCCTGCGCTGCTTGGACAGGGCCACGCTGTCGTTGACGAAGTCGCGTTCGAGCTGGTTGAGGCGGAGATGGCGGCGCTTGGTCGCGGCCCAGGCGAGCGCGGTGTCGAGCGCCTGGCCGCGAAGGAGCCGGCTCCGGCCGCGCCGGTGCTCGGACCAGCTCCTGGCGGCCTCGCGGATCAGCCGGTGGGCCTGCATGCTCTCGCGCTCGTCCTCGAGCCAGTCGCGCAGCCGGGGCCAGGCCCGGTAGAGCGCGGCGCTGGCGGGGGCCACCCGGTTGTCGCTGACGGCCACGAGCTTGCCCACTGTGGTCTCGGTCGGCGGCACGCGTACGCTCCGACGTACCAGGAGACCCGCGTCCATGAGCGGGCCGAGCACGTCACCCTCGTCGTGCGGGCTGTCGCCGTCGAACAGGCGCAGCAGCAGCCCCGGCACCTCCGCCTGCTGCCGCGGCGTGAGCGACTGGTACACCTCCTCGGCCACCTCGCCGAGCGACCGCGGCCCCGTGTGCCCCGCCGGCGGCCGCACCTCCGCCGCGCCGTCTCGTGGGCTCTCGACGCGCAGCTCCCGCGCCGCCGGCCGGTCGGCGGGATCCTTGGCCAGGGCCCGTCCGACCAGTTCGCGCAGCGGCTCGGGCAGCGCGTCCAGGTCGGGATCGACGGTCAGGAGCCGGTGCATGACCCCGCCCAGGCTCTCCCCGCTGAACGGGTCGCGCCCGGTGGCCGCGAACACCACCACCGCGCCCCACGCGAACACGTCGGCCGCCGCCCCGGCCTCCTTCCCGGTCAGGACCTCGGGCGCCGTGTACGTGTACGTCCCGCCGGTGGGCACGCCCAGCTCGATCACCTTGGGACCGCCGGCGGCCAGCAGCACGCTCTCCGGATCGAGCCCCCGATGCGTCAGCCCCGCCTCGTGCAGCGCGGCCAGCGCGGAGGCCAGCGCCCCGGCCAGCGCGACCAGCTCGTCCCCCTGGTAGGGCCCGTGCAGCTCCACGGCCCGCCGCAGGTCCGGCCCATCCACGTATTCGCTCACCACGTACGGCACACCCTCGTCGGTTCCGACGGCGACCACCTCGGCCAGATGGGGGCAGGTCACCCGCTCGAACCGGCGCCCGGCCTGGCCTTCGCTCGAGCCGCGCGGCACCGTGACCGCGAAGCGGCGCCCCTCGTCGTCGTAAGCGTCGTAGACCACGCCGCGACCGCCCGCGCCGAGCCTGGCCGCCAGCCAGAAGCCGCCGAGCCTCTCGGGGTCACCGGGCACCAAGCGCATCGTCACTGATGCTTAGATGCGCGACACCGCACATTGGTTGTCCCCGAAACCACAAGATCCACATAACGCCACAGGTCCCCCGCGCGCCTCGGGGGACCCATGCGTCATGATCATTATGCCAGGCTCCTGGATCTTGCCGGCCATTCGTGGCGAAGCACCGACATGAGCACCGCGTCGTGCCACTCGCCGTCCCACAGCAGGGCGTCCCGCTCCACGCCCTCCTCCACGAAGCCGACCTTCTTGTACACATGGCGTGCCCGCTCGTTGAAGGCGTAGACGTCGAGCTTGATCCGGTGCAGCGGCGTCGTGGCGAAGGCGTGGTCGAGGACCAGCCTGATGGCCTCGGTGCCGTAGCCCTTGCCGAAGACCCGCCCGCCGATGAGCGCGATGCGCAGGTTGCAGGCGAGGTTGTGCCGGTCGAGCTCGTTGAGCACGACCTCGCCGACGTATTCACCGTCCGCGATGATCGCCAGGTCGAGCCGGTCGGCGTGGTCCTTCCTGGTGGCGTACCACTGGCGGGCGAATTCGCGGTCGATCTCGCCGTGGGAGCCCGTCAGCCGGCCCACCTCGGGGTCGGAGATCAGCTCGAAGAGGCCGTCGGCGTGCTCGGGGCCGACCGGGCGCAGCGTCACTCGCTCGCCCGTCAGCGTGGGTTTCTCGGCGAACATCCCGTGTGGCATCCCATCTGGTTATCAGCGCGGGTCCTCGACGGGCAAACCCATTTCCCGCAACGCCGCGTCCCGCACCTGCTCGGGGCGCATGGCGCCGACGTCGCACCTCAGGTCCGCGACCTCGCGGAAGTACGGATCGCGCCGGGCCCGCATCGCGGCCGGGTCGAAGTCGGGGCGGTGGTCGCTCGACTTCATCCGCTGGACCAGCACCTCGTCGGAGGCGTCCACCCAGAGCACGAACGCCTTGTCCATCGCCGCGCGCACCCGGGGGTCCTCGACCGTGCTCGCGGCCGCCGCGATGACCTGCGGCTCCCCAGCCAGCTCGTGCAGCACGTGCTCGGCCTCGTACCGGTGCAGCGTGTCCGCGCCGTCGCGGGCGGCGAGCTGCGCGGCGGTGCCGCCGTACCGCGCCTCGAGGAACGGGTCGCTGTCACTGAACGGCAGCCCCAGCGAATCGGCGATCAGCCGGCCGGCCGTCGACTTGCCCGAGCCCATCAGCCCGACCACCACGACTGGTTTGTTTTTCGACATGTGGATAGAGGTTCCTTCGTGTCAAGGAGGTAAATCTGATGACCATCGCCGGAAGCATCATCCTCATCATGCTCGGCGCGATCCTCACCTGGGCCGTCGAGTTCGATCTCGCCGGCCTCGACATCAACGTAGTGGGGGTCATCCTCATGCTCGGTGGCCTCGTCGGACTCCTGTTCGGTATTTACCGGATCAGCGTCACCCGTAGGGCGGTCGGCCCGATCGACGAGCCCGTGCACCGCCACGACGTCTACGAGGAGCCGGAAGCCCGCAGGACCACCGTGTACGAGGAACGCCGCCACTACGACGAACCACCGCTGTAGGAGGTGAATCGGCATGCCCGCTGTCGAAGAGCTGCCGTCGACCATCAAACGTTCGCCGAAGAAGGCACAGAACACGTGGATCAAGGCGCACGACAACGCCGTGAAGGAGTACGGCGAGGGCCGGCGCGCCCACATGACCGCGTTCGCCGCGCTGAAGCACTCGTTCGAGAAGGTCGGCGACCACTGGGAACCGAAGGAGAAGAAGGGGCCTTCCGACAAGGGCGCGACCGACCGGTCCGGCAGGACGGCCGAGGGCGTCAACGCCAACGCCAGCAAGGAGCACCTGCAGAAGGTGGCCGCACAGCTCGAGGTACGCGGCCGGTCCAAGATGACCAAGCAGGAGCTGGTAAGCGCCATCAAGAAGGCCAATCGGAGGGCCACGGCGAAGGCCCGCTGACCGGGGCCGTCCACTCCGAGGGCCGGTGGCGCACAAGCCGTCGGCCCTCATGCGTGTCCCACCGTCGGTCACAACAGTCGGTCACAACAGCCGCTTGACCGCCTCGGCGATCGCGCGGCGGTCGATGCGGGCGAGGGCGAGCTGCTCCTCCGGCGTCGCGGACCCGGGCAGGCCCATCACGGCCAGCTTCACCACCCGCGGCCCCAGCTCGCTGACCGCGTCCATCACCGCGTCGCCGAGCCCGCCCTCCAGCCGATGATCCTCCACCGTGATCAGGTTGCCCGTGGTGGTGGCCGCCTCGACCAGCACCGACGTGTCGACGGGCTTGACCGAGTACAGGTCGATCACCCCCACCGGGATACCGGCGTCACGCAACTCGTCGGCCGCGGCCAGCGCCTCATGCACGGTCACGCCCGCGGCGACGATCGTGGCCCGGTCGTTGTGCGAGTGGCGCAGTATGCGTGACCCGCCCACGGGGAACCGCTCGCCCGGCGGGTAGATCACCGGCGTGTTCCCACGCGTCGTACGCAGGTAGGACACGCCTTCGAGGTCGGCCAGCTCGACGGTCAGCGCCGCCGCCTGGTTGGCGTCGCACGGGTAGAGCACCGTGCTCCCGTATATGGCGCGCAGCATCGCCAGGTCCTCCAGGCCCATCTGGGACGGCCCGTCCTCGCCGATCGACACCCCCGCGTGCGAGCCGACCAGCCGGATCGACGCCCTGCTCACGCCGGCCATCCTGATGAAGTCGTACGCCCTGCTCAGGAACGCCGCGAACGTGGCCGCGTACGGCCGCCACCCGCGCACCTGCAGGCCCACGGCGGCGGCCACGAGCTGCTGCTCGGCGATGTACATCTCGAAGAACCGCTCGGGGAACTCCTTCGCGAACGCCTCGGTCTTGGTCGAGTCCGCCACCTCGCCGTCCAGCACCACGACGTCCTCCCGCGCCGCGCCGAGCGCCGCGAGCGCCTCCCCGAACGCCGTCCGCGTGGCCACCTTGTCGCCCACCTTGTACGCGGGCAGACTCATCGGCCTGGTCTCGAACCGGTACGGCGCGGGGGAGTCGTCGGGCTTGTGCACCTCCACCCGCACGTCCCTGGAGCCGCCCAGCTCCTCGATCGCCTTGTCCGGGTCCTTGAGCGGCTTGCCGTGGGCCCCTTCGCGGTTCTCGACCTCCAGGGCGCCCTCGCCCTTGCGCGTCTTGGCCAGGATCACGGTCGGCCGTCTTCGCGTGTTGCAGGCGTCGCTCAGGGCGTAGTCGATCTGCCCGGGATCGTGCCCGTCGATCTCGATCGTGTGCCAGCCGAACGCCCCGAACCTGCGCGCGTACGCCCCGGTGTCCCACCCATGCCGGGTCGGCCCCCGCTGGCCGAGCCGGTTCACGTCCACGATCGCGGTCAGGTTGGCCAGCCCCTCGCAGCCCGCGTGCTCCGCCGCCTCCCAGATCGACCCCTCGGCCAGCTCACTGTCCCCGCAGAGCACCCACACCCGGTACGGCAACCGTTCCAGCCGCCCGGCCATGGCCACCCCGACCCCCACCGCCAGGCCCTGCCCCAGCGACCCGGTCGCCACGTCCACCCAGGGCAGCCGGGGCGTGGGGTGACCCTCCAGCCGGCTGCTCCGCTTCCTGAACGTCAGCAACTCCTTGTCGCCGATGACCCCGGCAGCCTTGTAGAGCGAATAGAGGAGGGGCGACGCGTGGCCTTTCGAGAAGATCAAATGGTCGTTGGCGGGATTGTCCGGGTGGTCGAAGTCGTAACGCAGGTGGCAGGCGAAGAGCACGGCCATCAGATCGGCCGCCGACATGGACGAGGTCGGATGGCCGGACCCGGCTTCCGCGGCCGCTCGTACGGAGTCGACACGAAGTTGCGCGGCCAGCTCGGCCAGGTACTGAAGATCGCGCTCGGGCATCATGGCCTCCTCGGAAACGGTTTCCCGCCGCCTACCCCGCCAAGCCCCCTTAACCCCTGTGAGAATCGCGCCCGGCTCAACGGTTTCGGCGGCGGAGCGCGGCGAAGGCGGCGGCGGTGCCTCCGGCCAGGGCGAGCAGGACCGGGCCGCGGTGTTGCGACAACCAGAGCTGGGGGCTGCGGGCATGGGAGCGGTCGTCGAACGAGCCGTGGGCGCCGTAGTCCGCCGCCTCGTCGGCCGGCTCCCACAGGTTGGACACGCCGCTCGGCGGCTTCTCGTCGGTCTGCTGGGAGCGCGCGCCGGTCCTGGCCACGTAGCGGTCCACCAGCGCCGGGGCCACGCGCTGGGCCAGGAGGGTGGCGGCGGTGCTGGCGCCCACCCAGTACTCCTTGCGCTCCGGGTGCTCGGCCGCGTACACGATGGCCCTGGCCGCCACCTCCGGCTGGTAGATCGGGGGGACCGGCTGTGGGTGGCGGCGGAGCTTGGACAGCACCCAGTCGAACTGCGGGGTGTTGACCGCGGGCAACTGCACCAGGGTGACGTGGATGCCGCCGCCGTCGGCCAGCAGCTCGGTACGCAGCGACTCCGTGAAGCCCTTGATCGCGTGTTTGGCGCCGCAGTACGCCGACTGCAGCGGGATGCCGCGATAGGACAGGGCCGAGCCGGTCTGGACGATCGTGCCCGTGCCGCGCGGGCGCATCAGGTCCAGGGCCACCTTCGTGCCCCAGACATAGCCCAGGTACGTCACCGCGGTGGTGCGGGCGTACTCCTCCGGGGAGATCTCAGTGAATTTGCTGAAGACGGAGGAGAAGGCGGTGTTGATCCAGACAGAGATCGGTCCCATCTCCGCCTCGATCCGCTCCCCGGCCCGCCTCACTTGGTCGTAGTCCGCTATGTCGGCCTCGAATACCTGCCCCGTGCCGCCCTCCACACCCACGTCCACGGCGGCGGCGCCCAGCCCGGTCGTGCCCCGGGCGATGAGCGCCACCTTGGCTCCCTGCCGGCCGAGCCGGCGGACGACCGCACGGCCGACCCCGCCGCTCGCGCCCGTCACCACTACCACCCGCCCTCGAAGTGGTGCCATGTCGAGATCAGCCCGCCTCTCCGTTCTGTCGTAGTTTCTGGCGCCGTACGGCCAGGACGATGTCGACCACTGTGGCGATGCCCAGCACGATCGCGACCCCGGTCATGACCGGGGCGCGCGCGATGATCCCGAGCACCGCGAACGCGAAGAGGAACACCAGCATGAACGACCCGACCCTGATGTGCACCACGTCGCGCGGTGTGGCCGGCACCATGGGATGGCCTTTCGCGTCGCCTTCCTCGTGCCACTTTCCGTTATCAGGCAAGTCAGACATGCGGCTCATCTGCCCGTGCTGTTTGTTGCCTAACGTCCGGGGTAGCGGCGTTCCGTGCCCGAGCTGCATCCCAGTGACCAAAGTGAACCGGGGATCGTGCGGAAGCGTCGCGGGCGTGGGTTCGGCTATGAGGGCCCCGACGGGGGGCCGGTGCGCGACCGCGCCACGCTGGACCGGATCAAGGCGCTCGCCATCCCCCCGGCATGGACCGACGTGTGGATCTGCGGGTCGCCCCGCGGCCACCTGCAGGCCGTGGGCACGGACGCCGCCGGGCGCAGGCAGTACCGCTACCACGACCTGTGGCGCGAGCAGCAGGACCAGGCCAAGTTCGACCGGGTGCTCGAGGTGGCGGAGCGGTTGCCGGCGTTCAGGAAGGCCGTGGACGACCAGCTCGAGGGGCGCGGCCTGACGAAGGAGCGGGTGCTGGCCGCCGCCGCCCGCCTGCTCGACATCGGCTTCTTCCGCATCGGCGGCGAGAGCTACGACACCTACGGGCTCGCCACGCTCAGGATGGAGCACGTCACCTGCGCCAACGGCATCGTCACGTGCTCGTACCAGGCCAAGGGGGACGTCCTGCGGGAGGTCGAGGTGGCCGATCCGGGGGCGTGCAAGGTGCTCAGAGCGCTCAAGGCGCTCGGCGCCGAGGGCGAGCTGCTGCGCTACCGGCACGCGGGCGGCTGGGCCGACATCAGGAGCGAGGACATCAACGACTACCTGCGCGAGACCATCGGGTACGAGGTCACCGCCAAGGACTTCCGCACCTGGCACGCCACGGTCCTGGCCGCCGTGGGCCTGGCGGTGTCCAAGCCGGCGGGTCAGAAGAGGCGGGCGGTCGCCCGGGTCATGCGCGAGGTCGCCGAATACCTCGGCAACACCCCCACCGTGGCCAGGGCGTCGTACGTGGACCCGCGCGTGGTCGAGGCGTACGACCAGGACAGGACCATCGCGGCCGTGCTGACCGAGCTGGGGGCGGACGCCGACTTCGGGCAGCTGGCCACGGCGGGCACGGTGGAACGCGCGGTCATCGACCTCATCCGCGCCGTTTGAGCCGTTCGTCCCCGGGCATGCGGCGACAGAAGAAGGAGGCGAGCGATGGAAGCTCCGCAGTACGTCGCGGCCCGCGTCCAGCAGGCGCTGGCCGAGGACGGACGCACGCACGAGCTCGGAATCCGCGTCGACATACGAGGTGACCAGTTGTTCCTGCGCGGCCAGGTGAGCGGCGCCGGGCAGCGCGAGCGGCTGGGTCAGGTGGCGCACGAAGCCGCGCCCGAGCTCCACTTGCACAACGAGATCAAGGTCGTGGAGGCCAGGGAACCGGGGGAGGATGAGCGTCTTGACTGACCTGCGCATCGCGGCCGTCGGAGACATCCACCTGGGCGAGGACGACCGAGGCCAGTACCGGAAGAATTTGGGGGCCATCGAGGAACGCGCGGACGTATTGATGCTGGCGGGAGACCTGACCAGGCACGGCACGCTGGAGGAGGGCCGGGTCGTGGCCGACGAGCTGCGCGACCTGCCGATCCCCGTCGTCGCGGTGCTCGGCAACCACGACTACCACTCCGACCTGCAGTACGAGATCGCCGGCGAGCTACGCGACGCCGGCGTCGTCGTGCTGGACGACGACGGCGCCGTCCTCCAGTGCGGTGACAGGAAGCTGGGCGTGGTCGGCGGGAAGGGGTTCGGCGGCGGGTACGCGGGCAAGTGCGCCAGCGAGTTCGGCGAGCGCGAGATCAAGAACTTCGTCGCCCACACCCGCTACATCGCCGAGTCGTGGAAGGTCGCGCTGAAGGAGATCGTGGCCGAGAAGCGCGTGGTGTTGTCGCACTACTCCCCGATCAAGGAGACGCTGGAGGGCGAGCCGCCCGAGATCTACCCCTTCCTGGGCAGCTACCTGCTGGCGGAGGCGGTCGACACGGCGGGCGCCGACCTGATCCTGCACGGGCACGCGCACAAGGGCAGTGAGAAGGGCATGACGCCGGGCGGCATCAGGGTGCGTAACGTCGCGCTGCCGGTGCTCGGGCGGGCCTACGCGGTCTACTGCCTCGACTGCGAGAGCGGCTTCTAGAGGACCCTCGCGGCCAGCAGGCAGATGTCGTCCTCGGCGTTCTCCCCGCCCAGCCGCTTGAGCAGGCAGTCGATGATCTCCGCCGGATCCTCACCGGCACACTGGTGCGCGGCCTGGAGCAGCGCCTCCATGCCGCTCTCCAGGTCCTGCTCGCGCCGCTCGACGATCCCGTCGGTGTAGAGCAGCAGGACGTCGCCGGGCTCGAGCCGGGTGGTGGTCAGGCCGTACTCGGCGGCGTCGAACGCCCCCAGCATCGTCCCCGCCGCCCCCTGCACCAGCGCGGCGTGGTCGTTCCTGATCAGCACGGGCGGCGGGTGCCCGGCGTTCGTCCAGGCGTAGGTGTGCTCCTCAGGGTCGAAGTGGCCGATGATCGCGGTGCCGGTCACGGTGATGCCCTCGCTGGAGTGCACGATGAGATCGTTCAGCCAGGTGGTGAGCCGGCCCGCGTGGGCTCCCGTGTAGGCCAGCCCGGCCAGGCCAGAGCGCATCTGGAGCATGATGCTGGCCGCGGTCAGCCCGTGTCCCATCGCGTCCCCGATCGCCAGCAGCACGCGGCCGTCGGGCATGAGGCGGGCCTTGAACCAGTCGCCGCCGAGCCGGGCCAGCTGCTCGCCGGGCAGGTAACGCACGCAGACGGTCAGCCCGGGCAGGTGGATGAGGCCGCGGCGGATCGGCATGATCGTGTTCTGCAGCTGGACGGTGACCCGGTGCTCCTCCTCGGCCCGCTTGCGCTGCGAGTGGGCCTGTTCGTGCGCCACCGCCAGGGCGCGCTCCCTGCGGCGGTTCTTGGTCACGTCCTGGGTCAGGCAGCGCACCTTGACCGGCAGGCCGTCGGCGTCGAGTATCGGCTCGCTGAACACGCTGAGATGGCGCACCCCGTGCCGGTGCTGGATCCTGAACTCGGTCTCGACCGCCTCCCTGAACTCCAGCAGGGAGTGCATCATGTCCTCGATGATCGGCAGGTCCTCGGGCACGACGGCGCCGGGCAGCTCCTCCAGCGACATCGGCCCGTCGTCGCGGTCGCGGCCGAACATCTCATACATCTGGGGTGTCCACAGCGTGCGCTCGGTGGCCAGGTTCCACTCGCCCCAGCCCAGCTCCGCCAGGCGCTGGGCGCGTTCCCAGCCGGAGACCAGGAGCTCCTCGTCGTCGAGCGTGCGCCAGCTCACCAGCAGCCCGTCGTTCACGCGTGACGCGCGCACGCTCAGCGTGGCAGGCCAGAGCAGGTAGTCCATCACCTCCACGTACTCCAGGGGCTGCCGGTGCACCGCCTCGCCGGTCTCGTACACGACGATGTAGTCGTCGAGCAGCCCGCAGCTGGCCACGCCTGGGGTGGCCGTCATGAGCCGGTGCCCCGCCAGCTCGCCGGCGGGGCACCCCGTCACGGTCCTGGCGTGCCGGTTGGCCGCCAGGATGCGGAAGTCCACCACGCGGCCCAGAGAGTCTTTGACGGGTGTGAGGTAGAGGGCCGAGGCGTGGACGGCTTCCAGCATCCCGTGTATCCAGGCGGGCACGGCGAGCGCCAGCGTCTCCTCCTCCCGCGGGCGCTCGATGCCCTTGGCGACCTCGATCAGGTCGAGCCCGCTGTGCTGCGCCATCCGGGCGAGCTGCGCGGCGGCTTCGCCCGGGCGTATGTTGAGCCGCGCCGCGAGCCGGGCGGTCGCCTCGTCGAGTATGGCCTCGTTGCGCATGCGGTGCCGCAGCCGCGCGAGCTGTTCACGTACTCTCGCCGAGGCCGCGCCCGTTTCGAAGCGGCTGAACGGCGGATATTTGCTCACACGCTCCCCATGCCCTGGGGAGCGGCGAACTTACACATTGAAGATGCTTACCCCACCAGGTCCGACGAGGAATCCGAGTACGATGAGCACGATCCCCCACAGGAGGTCGCGCCTGGCCAGGATCACGTAGATCCCGGAAATGACGAGTATTACCGCGATGATCCAGAGCAAAGTAGCCATAGACCTGAAGCTGCCCTCAGGATGAGTTACATAACATGTTTTTCCCCTGCCTAAGGGGCAGGGAAATTCCCATGACGACCTTCGGTTATTTCCTGTCCTGTGAGGAGCACGGCCCCAAAGAGCTGGTGCGGCAGGCCAAGGCCGCCGAGCGCGCCGGCTTCGAGGCCCTCTGGATATCCGATCACTTCCACCCGTGGCTGGACGAGCAGGGGCAGGCTCCGTTCGTCTGGTCCGTCATCGGCGCGGTGGCCGAGGCCACGTCTCTGCCGATCACCACCGCCGTGACCTGCCCGCTCGTTCGCACGCACCCCGCGATCATCGCCCAGGCGGCGGCCACCACGGCGGCGCTGACCGGCGGCCGCTTCCGGCTCGGCGTCGGCACCGGCGAGGCGCTCAACGAGCACGTCATCGACTCCCGCTGGCCCCCGCTCGACGAGCGGCTGGAGATGCTGGAGGAGGCGGTCGGCCTCATACGTGAGCTGTTCACCGGCAAGCTGGTCACGCACAGGGGCCACCACTACCGCGTCGACACCGCGAGGCTCTACACGCTGCCCGGCGAACCCCCGCCCATCTACATGTCGGGGTTCGGCCAGAAGTCCATCCAGGTCGCCGGGCGAATCGCGGACGGGTACATCACGACCGCGCCGGACGCCGACTCCATACAGGCGTTCCACGCCGCGGGCGGCGCGGGCAAGCCGGCGCTGGGCGGGCTCAAGGCCTGCTACGCCGCCGACGAGTCGGCGGCCCGCAAGACCGTGCACCGGCTGTGGCCCACGCAGGGGATCAAGGGCGAGGCCTCGCAGCTCCTGCCGCTGCCGCGGCACTTCGAGCAGCTCGCGCAGACGGTGACCGAGGACGAGGCCGTGAACGGCAGCCCGGTCGGGCCCGACCCCGACGTCCACGTGCGGGCCGTCCAGCAGTACGTGGACGCGGGCTTCGACGAGGTCTACGTCAACCAGATCGGGGAGGAGCAGGACGCGTTCTTCGACTTCTACGCGCGCGAGGTGCTGCCGCGGGTCCGCTAGCGGCGCCCGTCAGCCGGCCGACTTCATGAGCTTGGCGTAGGCGAGCTGCATCCAGTCCGAGATCGCCACCGCGGTCATCGTCGCGCCCACGAGCCGGGTGACCTTGGGGGAGAGCACGAGCCCCGCGGCGTACGCGGTGGCCACCCACTGGGCCAGGCAGAACGGGCAGGCCAGCAGCTCACCCACCGGGCCGCGCGGCGCCTCGTTCACCTCGGCGGGGCCGCCGTCCCCCTCGTACCGGGTGAACGGCGCGCGGAGCGGACTGGTGACGGGGTCCTTCGACAGCCGCCGCGACACCTTGTGCGTGCACGCCGCCATGAGGAGCAGGTCCATCACGCCGACGCGATCGGGGACCCGCCGCCCTGCCAGCATCGTCGCCGCCGCGGCGACCACGACCGTGCCGCCGTAGGCGGCGAGGATGCGGGCGTACCCGTCGAGCGGCCGGTCATGTTCGCCCTCATAGTTCTGTTCGGTCTTCTGGAGGATTTCGGTCATACTTCCTGGCGCTACCCTCAGGTAACGCTGTCCAACGTCTAGTTGACGATCGTTTGGGTAGCCCGAAAACATGACTAGCCACGGCCACGCGGTCACCGACGCCATCCTCGACACGCTCAAGCGTGCCAGCTCCGGGCTGAAGGATGCCGGAGTGAAGTTCGCGCTGGCCGGTGGGTGCGCCGCGTACGCGAGGGGCGCCGCGCCGTCGTTGCACGACGTGGACTTCGTGCTCACGGAGCATGATGTGCCGGCCGCGCTTGAAGCGCTGCGCGAGCTGGGCTTCCAGACGGCGAAGCCGCCGGAGGACTGGCTCGTCAAGGCGTATGACGAGGGGCGCCTGGTAGACCTGATCTACCGGGTGTCCGACCTGCCGATCACCGACGAGCTGCTCGACCGCGCCGAGCCGCTCAAGGCCTCCGCGGTGATCGTGCCCGTACTGGAGGCCACCGACCTGGTCATCACGTGGCTGCTGCCGCTGTCGGAGCACGCCTGCGACTACGGAGCGCTGCTGGCCCAGGTGCGCGCGCTGCGCGAGCAGGTCGACTGGCCGCGCGTGGCAGCCGTGCTCCAGGACTCGCCGTACGCGATGACCTTCCTCACGCTGCTGGAGCGGCTGGACGTGCTGAAGGGGCCGATCGAGCCGCTGGGCGATCCCAAGTGGCCGTGAGACACGGCGGAGGGCCGCGCCCTTCGCGGGCGCGGCCCTCCTTTCACGGCACTGGAGTCACCGCGGCAGGCGGCCGTAGTAGTCGCCTATCCGCGATCGGTACTCGGGCTCCTTGAACGTGCCTTCGTCGAACTCGGGCGCGGCCTTGATCTCGGCCTTGGTGCGCGCCACGTACAGATCGCGCTCCTGAGGGTCGATGCTCGTGATGACCTGTGCCGGGAGCATGACCTTCTTACCGAAGATCCACGGGCCGGTGTCGACGATGATGTAGCTCTCGCCGACCTCGTAGGTCGCCTCGTCGACGGTCCCGATCTTTCCGTCGGTCGCCTGGACGTGGTAGCCGATGAGGTCCAGGGGCTGGCCGCGGTCGTAGACGTCAGGTCGATAGTTCCAGAGCTCCATGGGGGCTCTCTCCCTCTCTTCTTCCGTCTTTCTCGGGCACACTCCCGCTACCCGGACAGGGCCGGGTAAACCACTCGCAAAGTGCTCGTCGTCCGGCGGCCCGGGTCGGTCCTCGGCTACGATCCCGGTCACGAGCCGGTGAAGGGGGGCGGGATGAGCCTCGCCAACGAGTACGAGTGGGTTCCTCCCGGGGTCGATCCGACGCGGCCGAGCGTGGCGCGCGTGCACGACGCCCTGCTCGGCGGCATGGAGAACTTCGCCTCCGACCGCGCGGTGGCGCGCAAGCTCAAGGACGCGGTGCCCGAGGTGGTGGACCTCGTCTGGTGCAACCGGTCCTTCGTCGGCAGGGTGGTGGACTTCCTCATCCGCGAGACCGGGATCAGGCAGATCATCGACCTGGGCGCCGGGCTGCCCACGGTGGAGAACACCCATGAGGTGGCCCAGTTCGCCGACCCCAGGTCCAGGGTGGTCTACGTCGACATCGATCCCATGGTGGAGCTGCACGCCCGTGCCCTGCTCAACGGCAACCCGTACACCGGCGCCATCACCGCCGACGTCCGCGACGTGGACGCCGTGCTCGGCCACCCGACGCTGCGCCGCCTGATCGACCTGTCGCAGCCCACCGCGATCCTGATCGTCGGCGTGCTCCACCTCTTCCCGGACCGTGAGGACCCGCACGGGCTGGTCAGGCGGTACATGTCCGCGCTGCCGAAGGGCAGCTACCTCGCCGCCTCCAACATGCTGGCCTCGGCCAACCCCAAGGCCAAGGCCCTGGAGGCGATGCTCCAGGCCACCATGGGCACCGGCTATTTCCGCGACCGGGAGTCCGTCACCGCGTTCTTCGACGGGTTGGTGCTGATGGAGCCCGGAGTGGTGCACTTTCCCGAATGGCATCCCGACGAGCGCATCCCCGGTCCGCTCGCGACCTGGGAGGAACTGCTGCTGGGCGGAGTGGCCAGAAAGCCCTGAGCGCGCCGGCACGCGGAGCGCTAGGGTTGGGCCCGTGCCGCGACGTTTGATCTGCTCCCCGCCCGCCGCCCGATAGCGGGCGGCATTTCCTGAAATTTCCGGGTCTGAGCGATCCGGGGGTGGTTGCTGCCCGCACACCGGGCCCATTCCAACCACTCCATCCGGAGCACTCCTGTCATGACCCATGTCTCCGCCCGGCGGGGCGCCCTTTACGTGTCCGTGGCCGCGACCGCCTGGGGCACGGGCGGCGCCGCCGGCTCGCTGCTCTTCCAGACCGGCGGCCTCGGCCCCGCCGGCGTCTCCCTGTGGCGCTACCTCCTCGGCGCCGCCTTCCTCCTCGTCCTCACCCGCCGTCCGATCGTCATCAACGGACGGCTCCTGCTGGTGGGGGCCGGAATGGCCGTCTACCAGACGGCGTACTTCGCCGCGATCGCCCACTCGGGCGTGGCCGTCGCGACCGTGGTGACGATGGGCGCCACGCCCGTCTTCACCGCCCTGGGCAGCCGCTTCCTCCTTCGCGAGCCGCTCGGCCGCGTCGCCCGCACCGCCCTCGCCGCGGCCCTGGCCGGGCTCGTCCTCCTCACCGGCGAGACCGCACTGCTGTCGCGCCCGTCATCGGTCGCCGGCATCGGCTTCGCGCTGGCCTCGGCCGCCGGATACGCCGGCGTCACGCTCTACTCCAGGCGGCACAAGGACGACGATCCGCAGAGTGTGGCGATCGGCGGGTTCGTGGTCGGCGCGGTGTGCCTGGCGCCGTTCGCGCTGGTGGAAGGGGTGGTGCCGGACGTGAGCGCGGCGTCGGTGTCGCTGCTGCTCTATCTGGGCGCGGTGCCGACCGCCCTCGCCTACGGGCTGTTCTTCAGCGCGCTCACCGTGCTGCGCGCGACCACGGTGTCGATCATCTCGCTCGGCGAGGCGGTGGGCGCGGCGCTGCTCGGCGTGGTGCTGCTCGGCGAGACGCTCACACCTCTCGCCTGGTCGGGGTGCGCGCTGCTGCTGGCGGCCGTCGGGGTTCTCGCCGTACGCACTGAATCCGGGTGACTCGGGCGCGAGCGATGTGACGGCACAGCGCGCCGGATGAGTTAAGGTCCGGTACGGCGACGCTTGCCGTATCGTCGCTCGCTCCCCTCCCTTGAAAGAGGGACTCCCTAAAAAAGAGGGAACGGTGTCGGCGAAGCGTGCGTTGGAGGAACTGTGGCCTCAATAAAGGGAATTCTCAGGAACCTCCTGGATCGTCCAGGCGGGGTGCCCCTGACCCCTTATCTCAAGGTCGTCAAGGCGGCGAACGATCGTGCCGAACGGGTGCGCGAGCTTGACGAGTTGCCCGAGCCTGCAATGGACGATCTGGCCGAGTTCTGTGCCGTCGCGCGGGAGGCCGCCGACAGGACGCTGGGGCTGCGGCCGTACGACGTGCAGTTGCTCGGCACGCTGGCCCTCCTCGACGGGAAGGTCGCCGAGATGGCCACCGGCGAGGGCAAGACGCTCTCCGGCGCCATGGCGGCGGCGGGCTACGCGTTGCAGGGCAAGCGGGTCCACGTGATCTCGGTGAACGACTATCTGGCCAGGCGCGACGCCGAGTGGATGGGGCCGTTCTACGAGGCGCTCGGCGTCAGCGTGGGCTGGATCGGACAGAACTCCACGCCGGACGAGCGGCGCGAGGCGTACGCGAAGGACGTCACGTACGGGCCCGTCAGCGAGATCGGGTTCGACGTGCTGCGTGACCGGCTCCGCACCGACGCGAGCGAGATCATCGTGCCCGCGCCCGAGGCCGCCCTGATCGACGAGGCCGACTCCGTGCTCGTCGACGAGGCCCGCGTGCCGCTCGTGATGGCCGGCTCGACCGATCCGGGTAACGCGGTGCCGGAGATGGCGGCGCTGGTCAGGCAGCTCGTCCGCGGCTACCACTACGAGATCGACGAGCAGGCCCGCAACGTCTACCTCACCCCCAAGGGCGCCGACAGCGTGGAGAACCTCCTCGGTGTCGAGCTCTACGACGAGCACGAGCCGGGCACGCTCATCGAGCTCAACCTGGCCCTGCACGCCCACGCCCTGCTCGCCCGCGACGTCGACTACATCGTGCGCGACGGCAAGGTCCAGCTGATCAACCCGTCGCGTGGCCGGGTGGCGCTGCTCCAGCGCTGGCCCGACGGCCTGCAGGCGGCCGTGGAGGCCAAGGAGGCGCTGCCGCCGAGCGAGAAGGGCGAGATCCTCGACTCGATCACCGTTCAGGGCCTGATCCGCCGCTACCCGCAGATCTGCGGCATGACCGGCACGGCTGTGGCCGTCAGCGAGCAGCTCGGCGAGTTCTACGACCTCAAGGTCGCGGTCATCCCGTCCAACCGCCCGTGCGTGCGCGAGGACGAGCCGGACCGCATCTACCCGACCGTGCCCGACAAGGACGCCGCGCTGGTCGAGGAGATCCAGGAGGCCCACGCCACCGGCCGGCCCATCCTCATCGGCACGCTCGACGTCGCCGAGTCGGAAAATCTCGCCAAGCTGCTCCAGCGCCGCGGCATGGAGCCGGTCGTGCTCAACGCCAAGAACGACGCGGAAGAGGCGGCGATCATCGCCAGGGCCGGCGAGCGCGACGCCATCACCGTCTCCACCCAGATGGCCGGGCGCGGCACCGACATCCGCCTGGGGGAGGGCGTCGCCGAGCTGGGCGGCCTGTACGTGATCGGCTCGGGCCGCCACGCCAGCAGCCGCCTCGACGACCAGCTCCGCGGCCGGGCCGGCCGCCAGGGCGACCCGGGCGGCTCGGTCTTCTTCGTCAGCATGCAGGACGACCTGATCACGCAGTTCGTCTCCGACGAGCGCCCGCCCGCCGCGGACGCGGACGGCATCGTCCGCCACCGGCGCGGCGCGTACCTCGTCGGCCACGCCCAGCGCGTCGCCGAGGGCGTCAACCTGGAGATCCACCGCAACACCTGGCGCTACACCCGCCTGCTGGAGCACCAGCGCGAGCTGATCCTGGAGTGGCGCGACAAGGTCCTGCGCGGCGACGCCGCCGCCAAGGCCCTGTCCTCGGCGGACCCGGAGCGCTGGGAGTCCCTGCCGGAGGACACCAGGGACGAGACGGCCCGCCAGATCGTCCTGCACGCCATCGACCGCTGCTGGACCGAGCACCTGGCGTTCCTGACTGACCTCCGCGAGGGCATCCACCTGCGCGCGCTTGGCCGGATGAGCCCGATCGACGAGTTCCACCGGGAGGCGGTGGCGGAGTACAAGTCGCTGCTCGCGGAGGTGGAACGGCGCTCGCTGGAGTCCTTCGAGGCCCCCGAGCCGGACCTGAAGCGGCCGACGGCGACATGGACGTACCTGGTGCAGGACAACCCGTTCGGCACGGAGTGGGACCGGATTCTCAAGCGCGTCAAGACGGCCACCCGGCGCGGCTAGCCGTACCTGACAGAAGATGGCAGGTACGCCTGGAAGGCTGGACTCATGACGACGAAGGCGAAGCTCCTGGCGTTCACCATTGACTGCGCGGAGCCCAAGAAACTGGCCGAGTTCTACCACCAGGTCACCGGGTGGGACATCCAATACTCGGAGGACGAGTACGCGGCCATCGGGGACGAGACGAGGAGCATCTACTTCGGCCGGGTCCCCGACCGCAAGCCGGTGACGTGGCCGAGCCCGGACAAGCAGTTCCACCTGGACTTCAGGGTGCCGGACGTGGAGCAGGCGGCGGCTGAATACATCGCGTTGGGGGCCACGAGGCCCGAGTTCCAGCCGGGGGTCACGGAGGATGGTGTGCGCTGGATCGTCCTGCAGGACCCTGAGGGCCACGCGTTCTGCGTCTGCCCCGAGCAGTCCTGACCCATGGCCGCCACGGCGTCCGCCGGTCGGGTCGGGGCGGCCATATGGAACAAGAGGCCACATGTACGTCCCGGTCGGGAGCCTTTCTCGGCCGAATGATCCACCTAAAGTATGATTCGCGCGCTTTGCTTGGCCCATAAGCTAGAGCAATGCTCTTGGAAGGATCCATGCCCCTGCGTGGGCGACGATGACCTGGGTCGGCCTGGTAATCGCCCTCGTGGGAGCGCTCGGGTACGCGCTCGGCGCGGCCCTGCAACAGTACGAGGCAGTGGCAGAGGGCGCCTCGCTGAAGCTGGTCAGACGGCCTCGCTGGTGGATCGGCGGCATTATCGGCTTCACGGGCGCCTGCCTGCACGCCGTGGCACTCAGTTTCGCCCCGCTGGTGGCCGTCCAGCCGATCAGCGTCGCCACGCTGGTGTTCGCCGTGCCGCTGGCCGCGTTCATGTACGGGCGCAAGCCCTACAGAGCGGAGATCATCGGCTCGATCGCGGTGGCGGTCGGCCTGCTCTGGCTCATGCTCCTGGTTCCGCAGCACAACGTGACGCCCAGGTTGAGCGACGGCGCCGCGCTCGGGTTCCTGGCCGTGATCGGGCTGATCGTCCTGGTCACCCAGCTGCTCGCGACCCGCGTCCACGGCCCGAGCCGGGCGCTGCTGCTGGCGGTCGGCGCGGGTGTGGTGACGGCGAGCGTGTCCACGTTCGTGCGGGTGGTCGGCGGCGGCATGCAGGGGGACTGGGGGCGGTTGCTCCACTGGTTCACGCTCGCCGTGCCCGTGCTGCTGGTCTGCGCGGTGGTGCTGCTGCAGCGCTCCTACGCGGTGGGATACTTCGGCATCGCGTACGCCGGCGTACAGGTCATCGACCCCATCACCTCGGTCCTCGCCGGCGCGGTCCTGCTCGGCGAACCCCTGCCGGCCGGCCCCTCCACCGCGATCCCCGCCATCCTGGCCAGCGCCCTCACCATCGGCGGCACGATCACCCTCGGCCGCCTCGCCCCCGACCACTCCCGCCCGGTCCCGGTGGAGGTCAAGCCGGAGCCGCGCCCGGTGTCGGCGACCTCCGAGGTCAGCTGACCTCCCCCTCCACCGCTCGCCGCCGCGTCTCGGCAGCCTGCGCTCGCCCTCACGTCCTGAAGATGTGGAGGCCTGAGCTCCCTGCGACGCGCCTGCCCTCCACCAGCGAAACCGAACGCCGCGCCGTCGGCACGCAAGCCGCGCGGCCGCGACGTGCTCAGCTCCTGGGTGATGCCGTGCGCAGCCGATGTGTCCCCGGTGTGCGACCAGTGGTCTGCGGGTGGTGGGTGCGGGCGCGCGTCCCCGTGTTGAACGGCCGAACGGTCCTAGCGGTCCGAGCGAGTCAGGCGGGCCCGGTGCTCCGGCCACTCCTCGTCGAGGATGCCGAAGCAGACCGTGTCGCGCCAGGTGCCGTCCGGCCTCTTGCGGTGCCGTCGCAGCGTCCCTTCATGCAGGCCGCCGATCCGCTTGATGGCGTTCTGCGACCTGAGGTTGAGGTGGTCGGTCTTGAGCAGGACCCGGTTGTAGCCGAGCCCGAAGGCATGGTCGATGAGCAGGAGCTTGCAGTTCGTGTTCACGGCCGTACGCCACACCGCCCGGCCGTACCACGTCCAGCCGATCTCGACGCTCTCGTCGAAGCCCGGCACGTCGCCGTACGTGGTCCAGCCCACGGCCCGCCCGCTCTCCTTGACCACCACGGCGAAGGGAACGTGCTTGTCGTCCGACACCAGGCCGAGGGCGATCTTCGCCAGCTCGTCCTCGGAGCGCGGCGCGGGGACGGACAGCCAGCGCCAGACCTCCTCGTCCCCGCCACCGACGGCGAACAGGTCGGGAATGTGATCAAGGGCGAGCGGCTCGAGCCGGACGACGTCGTTCTCGAGCACTGCGGGCGCAGGCAGCTTCGTGGTCATGGCAGCAACCCTAGGGAGCGCACGGAGTCACGATTATGGCCACATGCCGGTTTTTGCGGAGAACCACCTGTCGACACTCATACCGGCCGGTCGGTAGGGTCACAGGCATGGACTTCGCCTTTGACACGGTCACCGAGGACCTGCGCGAACGACTGCTGAGCTTCATGGACGAATGCGTCTATCCCGCCGAGCCCGCCTTCGAGGAGCAGGCAGCGACCAGCGGCTGGAGCCCCCCGCCGCTGATGGCCGACCTGAAGGACGAGGCCAGGAAGCGCGGGCTCTGGAACCTGTTCCTCCCCGGCGAGCACGGCGCCGGGTTGACGAACCTCCAGTACGCGCCGCTGGCGGAGATCATGGGCCGGAGTCCCACCATCGCCCCGACGGCCACCAACTGCGCCGCGCCGGACACCGGGAACATGGAGGTCCTGTCCATGTTCGGCAGCGAGTGGCAGCGCAAGGAGTGGCTGCAGCCGCTGCTCGACGGGGAGATCCGCTCCGCGTTCGCGATGACCGAGCCCGACGTGGCCTCCTCCGACGCCACGAACATCGCCACCTCCATCGTCCGTGACGGCGGCGAGTACGTCATCAACGGCCGCAAGTGGTTCATCTCCGGCGCGATGAACCCCAACTGCAAGATCTTCATCGTCATGGGCAAGACGAACCCTGACGCGCCCAAGCACCGCCAGCAGAGCATGGTCCTGGTGCCGCGCGACACGCCCGGGCTGCACATCAAGCGCGGCATGCACGTGTTCGGCTACACCGACGCCGACCACGGCGGCCACGCGGAGATCGAGTTCGCGGACGTGCGCGTGCCCGTCGAGAACCTGATCGGCGAGGAGGGCGGCGGCTTCGCCATCGCGCAGGCCAGGCTCGGCCCCGGGCGCATCCACCACTGCATGCGCCTGATCGGCATGGCCGAGCGCGCCGTGGAGCTCATGTGCAGGCGCGCGCTGGAGAGGACCACGTTCGGCAAGCCCGTCGCCCAGCAGGGCGTGGTGCAGGACTGGATCGCCGAGTCGCGCATCAAGATCGAGCAGCTGCGCCTGCTCGTGCTCAAGACCGCCTGGCTCATGGACACGGTGGGCAACCAGGGCGCGCACACCGAGATCCAGGCCATCAAGATCTCCACCCCGAAGACCGTGGAGTGGATCCTCGACAAGGCCATCCAGGTGCACGGCGCGGGCGGCGTCTCCCAGGACTTCCCGCTCGCGGGGCTCTGGGCGGGCGCCCGCTCCCTGCGCTTCGCGGACGGCCCCGACGAGGTGCACAAGCGGTCTCTGGCCCACCGGGAGCTGAAAAAGTGGATGTGAACATCAAGGAGCGGGTTGCGGCGTTCCTCGCGGAGTACGACCCGGACGGAGATCGGCTGGAGTTCCTGCGGGCCAGGTTCGACGCGGGGCTGGCCTGGGTGTGGTTCCCCGAAGGGCTCGGCGGGCTGGGCGCGCCGCGGGAGCTGCAGCAGGCCGTGGAGCGGGAGCTGGCCGGCACGCCGCAGATCAACTCCGGCGTTCAGGGCATCGGGCTGGGGATGGCCGCGCCGACGATCCTGGCGTTCGGTACGGAGGACCAGAAACGCCGTTTTCTCCGGCCGTTGTGGACGGGGGAGGAGATCTGGTGCCAGCTCTTCAGCGAGCCCGGCGCCGGATCCGATCTGGCCACGCTCGCGACCCGCGCCGTCAGGGACGGGGACGAATGGGTCGTCGATGGCCAGAAGGTGTGGACGTCCGGTGCCCATCACGCCAGGTGGGCCATCCTCGTCGCGCGTACCGACCCGGACGTGCCGAAGCACCGCGGCATGACGTACTTCGTCTGCGACATGCACGCGCCGGGCGTCGAGGTGCGGCCGCTGCGGCAGATCACCGGTGAGGCCGAGTTCAACGAGGTCTTCCTGACCGGCGTGCGGCTCCCCGACGACCTGCGCCTCGGCGAGGTCGGAGACGGCTGGCGGGTCGCGCAGACCACGCTGATGAACGAGCGCGTCGCCATCGGGGGCGCTCCCGTGCGGCGCGGCGGCGGCATGGTCGGGGTCGTGCTCGACTCCTGGCGCGCGCACCCGGAGCTGCGCACCCACGACCTGCACCAGCGGCTGCTGTCGCTCTGGGTCGAGTCCGAGGTCACCCGCCTTTCCGGGGTACGGCTGCGCGAGCAGCTCGCGGCGGGCGAGCCGGGGCCCGAGGGGTCCGGGATGAAGCTGTCGTTCGCCAGGCTCAATCAGGCGCTGTCCGGCTTCGAGGTGGAGTTCGGGCGCGACCTGGGCTATGACGACTGGACGTTCCGCCGTTCGGAGGACGTCGACTTCTACGGCCGCGGCCCGGGTTACCGCTACCTGCGGGCCAAGGGCAACTCGATCGAGGGCGGCACCTCCGAGATCCTGCGCAACATCATCTCCGAGCGGGTGCTCGGCCTGCCCTCAGAGCCCCGCGTCGACAAGGACGTGCCCTGGAAGGACCTGCCGCGATGAGCCTTCTTTACTCAGAGGTCGAGGAGGAGCTGAGGGCCGCGGTGCGCGGGCTGCTCGCCGACCGGTGCCCGCCCTCCGCCGTGCTCAAGCGGATCGAGTCCGAGCCCTACGACCTGGACCTGTGGAAGACGCTGGCCGGTGAGATCGGGGTGGCGGGGCTGCTCATTCCCGAGGAGCACGGCGGTGCCGGGGCGTCGGCCAGCGAGGCGGCCGTCGTGCTGGAGGAGCTCGGCAGGGGAGTGGCGCCGGTGCCGTTCTTCACCAGCTCCGTGCTGGCCACGTACGCGCTGCTGCCGACCGGGGACGCCCTGCTCGGGGAGCTGGCGGAGGGCAGGAGGACCGCCGCGCTCGCTGTGCCGTTCGCGGCGAACCCGTACCGGACCGGAGCATCCGTGCGGGCGGAGGGCGGGCGGCTGACCGGGACCGTCGCCGGCGTGGCCGGGGCGGACGTGGCCGACGTGCTGCTGGCGCCCGTCGGCGGCCGGCTCTACGCCGTGGAGGAGGGCGCGAGCGTCCAGGTGGTGCCGTCGCTCGACCTGACCAGGCCGGGCGCGACCGTCACCTTCGACCGCACTCCGGCCCGCGACGTGGGGGAGTGCGACCTCGCGGCGGTGCTGAGGTCAGGGGCGGGCCTGCTCGCGTCGGAGCAGCTCGGGGTGGCCGAATGGTGCCTCGACGCGACGCTCGTGTACGTCAAGGAGCGTCACCAGTTCGCCCGGCCGGTCGGCTCCTTCCAGGCGATCAAGCACCGGCTGGCCGACCTGTGGCTGGACGTGGTCAGGGCCAGGGCCGCCGCCAGGAGTGCCGCGACCGACGGCTCGGCGATCTCCGTGGCCGTGGCCCAGTCGTGGAACGCGGGCGTGGCCGTGCACGCCGCGGAAGAGGCCCTGCAGCTGCACGGAGGGATCGGGATGACGTGGGAGCACCCCGTACATCTCTATCTCAAGCGCGCGAAAGCCTCGGAGATCGCGCTGGGCACGCCCGGCGACCACCGTGCGGCGCTGGCCTCACTTGTCGACGTGCCCGGCCCCGAGTGAGGTGAGCAGCAGGTCGGCGAAGTGTTTGCCCACCTGGGCGCCGGTCAGCGGGCCCGCCGCGTGGAACCACGTGCCCAGGTGGTGCACCGAGCCGAAGAAGTAGTCGACGACCAGCTCCGCCGGCACGCGGTCGCTGAAGACGCCCGCGCGCTGCCCCTCGGCCACGAGCTCGCGGAAGCGCTCGTGGTAGCGGCGGCGCTCGGCGCGTACGGTCTTCTGGGTCTCCGGGGCGAGCAGGTGCATCGACCTGAAGAAGATCTTGGAGTCGTCGAGGTTCGCGGCCGTGGTCTCCACGACGTCGGCCGCGGCCCTGTACAGGCGCTGCCGCACGTCGCCCGGCCCGTCGGCGATCCGCGTCAGCCGCTCCATCTGCATGCGGAGGACCCGGGCGTAGATCTCGTGCAGCAGGTCGTCCTTGGAGTCGAAGTAGTGGTACATGGCGCCCTTGGTGACGCCGGCCGCCACGACGATCTCCTGAACGGAGGCGCCCTCGAAGCCGCGCTCCGCGAACAGGCGGGTCGCCTCCGCGAGCAACCGCTGCCTGACCGGTTCCTCTTTCACTTCGTCCCCCTTGGTCACCGCCTTAGCATACCGACTGGTCGGTTGAGGTCATTTGCTGGTCTTGCGGGTACTAATTACGTCACCTTAGGCTCGCCTTGGTTGGGAGGCGGGTATCTCTTGACCGGCGAGGGATCTTCGGCGTGGCAGATCCTGGAAGACATCTACACATTCGGGGAGTTTGCCGTGCCCGGTGGCTCTATCTACGTGCAGCCAGACGAGAAGTACACAGGGTCATCCCCGCAGTGGTGGTACGAGAAGTTCTGGCGGGAGGACGCCCCCAGCCGGCGCAGGTCCAGGTACGTCAAGGCCGCTGTGGGATTCGTGATCGGGGTCGCGCTCGCGCTGAGGTTCGACCTCACCGGAGCGTCCCCCCTTTTCGGCCTGCTCATGGCCGGGATCGTGGCCGCAGGCGACTGGTACCTCGGCTGGCGTTCCTTCCACGCGACTGCGGTCTGGCGCGGCGCGCGGCGCGGTGAGGCGATCACCGGGAGGATGTTGCGCAGGTCGCTGGGCCGTCTCGGCTACAGCGTGCTCGACGGACGGGCCATCCGCGGCCAGGCCTCCATCGACCACCTGGTGATCGGCCCTGCCGGCGTGTGGATCATCGACAACGAGTCCTGGAGTCCGGACACCGAGATCGCCTGCTACGGCGGGCGGCTGTTCTTCGGCGAGAAGTACGGCAGCAAGACCGCCAAGCCGCTGGTGGAGGCCGCCGAGGCGTTCGCCGAGCTGCTCACCCGCGAGACGCGCATCCCGGTGACGATCACGCCCATGCTCGCCGTCCACTGCGGGCTGCTGCCCAAGGGCGGCATCGTGGTCGCCGAGGGGCTCATGCTGCTCAAGCCGCGGCTCGCGGCCAAGGTGATCAAGGCGGCCGACGGGGTCGTGCTCAACGAGGAGCAGATCGAGTTGCTGGCCCGCACCGCGGCCAGGGAGCTCCAGCGCACCTGACGCCGGGCGCCGTGCGCCGCGCGCTGTTCGACTGGCGCCGTGCTCTGCCGGCGCCGTGCGTTCAGGCGAGCGTCTCGATGAAGGCGGTGAGCTGGGCGACGTTGCGGCATTCGTACATCGGGACGACGGCGCCGTACTCGCTCGCGACCGAGTCTCCCGTGTCCCACTGCGCCTTCGGCTCCGGGTTGAGCCAGTACGCGTGGCGCGAGCGGGCCACGAGCGACTTCAGCACGTCCAGGGCGGGCGACTGGTAGTTGGAGCGGGCGTCGCCCAGGATCAGCAGCGAGGTCTTGGGGCCGATGGCGTCGCCGTACCGTTCGGCGAAGCGCTCCAGCGAGTGCCCGTAGTTCGTGCGGCCGAAGCGCACCATGTCGGCCTCGTTCGCCAGCCTTGTCATGGCCTCGACCACGTCGGCGCCCGGGACGAAGAATCTGGTGATCTCATCCACCGTGTCCACGAACCCGAACGCGCGCACCTTGGTGAACTGCTCTCTGAGCGCGTACGTGAGCAGCAGCGTGAAGTGCGCGAACGACGAGACCGAGTCGCTGGCGTCACAGAGGATGACCAGCTCGGGCCTGTGCGGGCGCGGGGGCCGGAAGTGGGTGGTCAGCGGCACGCCGCCGCTCTGCAGCGAGGCCCGTACGGTCCTGCGGAAGTCGAGCCGGCCGCGCCTGCCCTTCCGCTGCTTGATCGTCAGGCGCGTGGCCAGGCGCCTGGCCAGCGGATGCACCTCCCGGCGCAGCCGGGCCAGGTCGGCCTTGGTGATGCGGAGGAAGTCGATCTGGTCGAGCGGTGGGCGTACGGCGGAGCGGGCGATGCGCTCGATGCCCGAGTCCTCGGCGATGCGGCGGCGCACGTCGGTTGCCACGGCGTCCGCGAAGCGCCTGGTGTTGTCGTGGACGCGCCTGCGTACGTTCTTCTCGGCCAGACCGCCGCGCTCCTGGCCCTGCAGGACGTTCTGGAGGATGCGGGCCATCAGCGTCTCAGGGGAGAGGGCGCGCATGACGCTGTAGGAGAACCAGTTCTGCCGCCCTGGGCTCGTCGTGGGCTGGCGGCCGAAGCGCCCGACCATGGCCTGGGCGAACTCGCGCATCTCCTGGTCGGTGCCGCCGGTCAGGAGCCGGGCGAGGTGGTCGCGGAGCTCCTCGACCGTGGCCGTTTCCAGATTTATCGGCCTATCCGTGCGCTGGGCGTACATGCCGGACGTCGACGCCGGGAACCACAGGTCGAACAGCACGTCGAACCCCGGCCGGTACGCGGGCTTCTTGACCAGCGTGGCCGCGTAAGCGGCACGCAGCGACTCCCGATCGCTCAGCTCGATGACCCGCAGCGCGTGCGCGGCGTCCAGCCCCTCGGCCACCGAGACCGGTATCCCGGCCTCGCGCAGCGCCCGCACGAACCCGACATGCCTATCGATCAGCGACATCCGGCAGCCCCAGCTCCTTGACCGCCCGCGCCTGGTCGGAGGCGTGCTTGAGCACCACGCCCAGCGTGCCCGCCACGGTGGCCTCGTCCAGCTCCTCCCGCCCGAGCGCCAGCAGCGTGTTCGCCCAGTCCACGGTCTCGGCCACCGACGGCGCCTTCTTCAGCTCGAGCGCCCGGAGCGTCGCGACCGTCCTGGCGAGCCGCTCTGCCAGGTCGGCCCGGATGCCCGGCACCTGGCTGAGCACGATGTCCCGCTCCCGCTCGGGGGTGGGGTATTCGAGGTGCAGGTAGAGGCAGCGCCGCTTGAGCGCCTCCGACAGCTCTCGGGTGGCGTTGGAGGTGAGCACCACGTACGGCCGGCGCGTCGCGACGATGGTCCCCAGCTCCGGAATCGTCACCTGGAAGTCGGACAGCAGCTCGAGCAGCAGCCCTTCGACCTCGACGTCGGCCTTGTCGGTCTCGTCGATGAGCAGCACGGTCGGCTCCGCGGCCCTGATCGCCTTGAGCAGCGGCCGCTCCAGCAGGAACTCCTCGGAGAAGATGTCGTCGTCGGCGCTCGTGGCCTGGATCCTGAGCAGCTGCTTCTTGTAGTTCCACTCGTACAGCGCCCTGGCCTCGTCGAGGCCCTCGTAACACTGCAGCCTGACCAGCTCGGCCCCGGTCGCCAGCGCCACCGCCTTGGCCAGCTGCGTCTTGCCGACTCCCGCCGGGCCTTCGACCAGCAGCGGCTTTCCCAGCGCCGCGGCCAGGAACACCGAGGTGGAGATGGCGTCGTCGGAGAGGTAGTCCACGGCGGCCAGCCGCTCCGTCACCTCGGCGGGAGAGTCGAACATCGATGATCCTGTCTTCCGGGGGCGGAACTTTATTCTAGCCGGACGGGCCCGCCTGATACCGATTCGACCAGGATGGGGATCACCGGTATATTCCTCTCTGCAAGCGCCGCTAGCTCAGTTGGTCAGAGCAGCTGACTCTTAATCAGCGGGTCCGGGGTTCGAGTCCCTGGCGGCGCACAGCACGAAACCCCAGCTCGCTTCACCGGGCTGGGGTTTCTTCGTTCGGCGCCCCGTCCTAATCCTTCAGGCCCGCGCTGAGGTCGGCGTTCATCACGTACTTCTGGAAGATCAGATAGATCACGACCAGGGGGATCATGGACAGGACCGATGCCCCGAGCAGCACCGACCAGTTGACGTTCTCCGCGCCCACGATGCTCGCGACGCCGATCTGCAGGGTGAACTCGTTCGGGTCGTTGAGGATCACGAGGGGCCAGATGTAGTCGTTCCACCGCCACTGGAACGACATGATGGCGAGGGTCAAGATGATCGGCCGGGAGAGCGGGAGCATGATCCGGACGAAGGTCGACAGTTCGCCGCTGCCGTCGAGGCGGGCCGCGTCCAGCAGGTCGCGCGGCACGCTCAGGAAGAACTGGCGGAACAGGAAGGTGCCCGTCGCTGTGATGACCGAGGGTGCCACGACGCCGGCGAGACTGTTGTACAGGCCCAGGTCGCGGACGATGAGGAAGAGGGGGGAGAGGATGACCTCGCCCGGCAGCATCGTGGTGGCCAGGACGCAGATGGTGAACGCCCGCAGCCACCAGTTGGTGTACTTCGCCAGGGCGTACCCGCAGGTCGCGCTCGTCACGATGGTGATGAGGGTCGCGGACACGGCCACGATGAGGGTGTTGCCGAAGTAGCGGCTGAAGTCGAAGCTCGTCCAGGCCTGGGTGAAGCCGGAGATGGTCGGCTGCTTCGGGAAGATGGTCAGCGGATAGGAGAACAGCTCTCCCGCCGGTTTGAAGGAGCTGAGCAGGAACCACAGGACGGGAATGCCGTACAGGGCGACCATGAACCACAGGGCCGCCGTCGCCCAGACCTTCTTGGGCAGCAGGTTGTCCATCTCAGGATTCCTTCCGGCGGTTGATGACCAACTGCACGACTGCGATGACCATGAGGAGCAGCATGAGCACGAAGGACGCCGCGCTCGCGTAACCGATCTGGGCGCGGCGGAAGCCGGTCGTGAAGATGTACTGGATGAGGAGGTTGTTCTCGGTGCCCGGACCTCCGGCGTTGACCGCTTGGACGAGCGCGTACTCCTTCATCGAGTGCAGGGTGGTGAGCAGGATCACGATGAAGGACGTGGGCGCGATCGAGGGCAGCGTGATGTTGCGGAACTTGGCCCACGAGCCCGCGCCGTCCAGGGACGCGGCTTCGTAGTACGCGGCCGGTACGTTCTTGATGGCCGCGACGAACATCAGCATGTTGACCGCGGTGTTGCCCCAGGCCGCGGCGATGATCACGATGATCAGGGACAGGTCCGCGTTGGACTGCCACGGCACCGCCTCGCCGCCGAGCGCGATGATGACGTAGTTGACGAGCCCGAAGTTCTCACCGAAGATCCAGCGCCAGATGACACCGGCGATGATCGGGGAGATGAGCCAGGGCACGAAGAAGATCACCCGCGCGACCGGCTTGCCACGGCTGTACGGGTTGACGATCAGCACGGCCGCGCTCAGCGAGGCGACGTACGTCAGCGGGACGACGGCCGCCGTGAAGATCACGGTACGGACCAGCGCCGCGTAGAACGCCTCGTCGTTCAGCAGCCGCTGGTAGTTGTCCAGACCCACGAACGGCGCCGAGCCGACGCCCGTGTAGCTGGTGAAGGAGTACCCCAGGCCGATGACGGCCGGCCAGAGGAAGAAGAGCAGGAACAGGGCGAGATTGGACGAGATGAGCAGCAGGGGTGCCAGGGTGTAGCGGTCATGCCGCCGGGTCCGTAGGCGGGACCACCACTGCGATGCGGTCCGGGCCGGCGTCTCGTCGGCGCGCCCCGCCGATTGCGGCACACTCTCCGCCATTTGCGCTCTCCTCCTTCTTCCGCGTTCTGCAGGGCTCGGCCCGCCGGCGCAGGGGAAGCGCCGGCGGGCCGTACGATCAGCTGATCTGCTGGTTGAGTCCCGACACGATGTTGTCGACGGTCTTCTTGATGTCCTGCTGACCGTTGATCAGCTTGGCCATCTCGTCCTTGGTCGGGTCTTCCTGGATGGACTTACCGGCGAGCAGGAGCTTCGCCCCGCTCTGGTGTCCATAGGACGAGATCGGGTCCGCCAGCTCGATCTCCTTGAGGTAGAGCTGGAAGGCGTCGAGGGCGGCCTTGTTCTTGAACGGGTAGTTCAGCGTGAGACCGGACTCCACCGGCAGGTAGCCGTTGACCTGCGCGAGCTTCGTGTAGTTCGCCGGCTGGAAGATGTAGTCCACCCACTTCTTGGCGGGCTCGGCCTTGTCGCCGTTGTTGAAGGCGACCACCTTGCCGCCGAGGTTGATGTCGGTGGCGTGGATGGTTCCCACCGGCGTCGGCGCGCCGGCCCAGTCGAAGTTCGTGATGCTCTCCGCGAAGTCGGCCACCTGCCAGACGCCGGAGAAGTACGCGACGACCTGGCCGCTCTTGAACAGGGCGTTCGGGTCGGCGCCCGCGCCCCAGACCGACTTCGGCATGACCTTGTCGTCGTTCAGCGAGGCGAACTTCGTCAGCGCCTGCACGGTGGCGTCGTCGGGGGTGGCGTACTTGTTGTCCGCGCCGAGCTGGAAGCCCTTGCCGCCATGGCCGTAGATGAAGGCCCTGATGCGCGCGGGGGACTGGTCGTAGACCAGGTCGTACTTGGCGCCCGTGGCGGTGCGGACCTTCGTGGCGGCGGCCAGGAACTCGTCCCAGGTCCAGGCCTGGTTCGGGTCGGCGGGAATCTTGACCTTGGCCTTTTCGAACAGGGTCTTGTTGACGAACAGCCCGGCAGCCGTCAGGTCGGAGGGGATGCAGAGGACCTTGCCGTCCTGGACGGTGAGCAGGTCTTTGTTGATCTTGTTGGCCGGGGCGTTCGCCGTCGCGGCGAGGTCCTGGAGCTGGTTGATCCAGATGGTGTCGAGCGAGGGCACGCTGGCCGCGTCGGGCAGGGAGTTGGCCTGCGCTGCCTGGCGCAGCTTGTCCTGGTAGCCGTCGTAGGGGACGTTGACGATCTCGACCTTGACGCCCTCCTTGGCTTCGAACTCCTTGGCCAGGTCGTGGTAGCCCTGCGCCTGCGCCGCGCTCGCCGAGAGCCAGAAGGTGATGCTCTTGGCGCCGGAGCCACCGCCCGAGCCCCCGTCGGAGCTCGAACCGCATGCGGTGAGGGCGAGCGCCGCGGCGACGGTCACTGGCAGCCAGCGCCAGCGCATGAGTCGTCCCCGGGTTGTCGCAGAAGTCGTCATGGCGTCTCCTCGAACGTCGTCTGCCTGTGGCGTCGGACGGTAACGGGAAAGCGTTTGCCGAGTCAATAGTCAGGACATAAGGACTTAAGATCTCCTGACATATGCACATTAGGATGAAGCGAACGATAGGCCCTGAGCTGCGGTTTCATCCAGAGTGATGGGTGGTTGCGAGACGCAAACGCAACCTTCCCGGAACCCGCCCGGCGACGTACAGCCGCTCCCCTGACACGGCGTCGGTGCCCCCGAGGAACCGGTACTCCTCGCCGGGCTCGTAGCCGGGGACCGAATGGGAAGCGGCCATCGACATGGCGGGCACCGTGACCGTGATCGAGTCGTCGCCCACGCGGTAGACCGCGGGCTCGCCAGGGTCGAGCTGCCAGGCGTGCTCGTCCAGGGCCATGGCGCCCGTCATCCGCCCGCCGGGCCGGAAGGCCAGCTCCAGCGCCCAGTCCACGGCCGCGCCCGCCAGGTCGACGGTCAGCTCGGCCCCGGTGTCCGTGATGGCCACGTGGACGGCGGTGGTCAGCGTGACCTCGTCCCGTGCGCGCCGGTCGAAGTCCATCGCCGCGCTGAACCGGCCATCGTCCACCAGCCCGTAGTGGCCGCGCGCGTCGCGGTTGTGATCCGCCATCGGCTGGTAGTAGGAGGCCGACACGGATTCCGTGAGCGTCGCGGTCGTGCTCCCCTGATCGCCCTCGACCAGGAATCGGGCGGCGCGGAACGGCCCCAGGCCGAAGAAGACACGCGAGAGGCGCACGTCCCCCAGGACGGCAGCCCCGGCGAACAGGCGCAGAAACGTCGGGGAGTTCGCCAGCCCGGAACGGATGCGTCTGTGGCGCGGATAGTCGGAACCGCCGAACACCACGGTCGTCGTCGCGGGCCGGTGGTCGACGAGCAGTCCCGCGGCGCCGAAGACACGCCGCCGCGGTCTTCGGGGCGGGACGGGCTCCGGCAGCTCCCGCGCGATGCCGGGGTCGAGGATCAGCTCCGTGGCCGCGCGCGCCGGTGAGACGACCCCCTGGGACAGCGCGAGCCCGGCCGCCCAGGCGAGGTCGCCCCGGCCGCGCAGCAGCGCGATCCGGCGCAAGGGGAGCAGGTAGGGCGCCAGGGGCAGCGGCTGCCGCTGGTCCTGGCGGCGCGACAACACCGTCTCGACCGACCCGTCCGGCAGCAGCAGATCGAGCGTGGCGTCCAGGTTCCGTTCGACGGCGTCGACCAGGTCGGGACGGTCGAACACCTCGGCGATGGCGAGCAGTGACGGGTTCGACACGTACGCGGCGTAGTTGGCGCTGCGTTCGGAGTAGAGCCCGTCGTCGTCGATGTCGACTCCCTCGGCCAGCCACTGGCCGACCCGTTCCGCCAGAGCCGGGTCGGGCGCGAGCCGGTGCAGCCTGGCCAGGGCGGCCGAGATCTCCCAGCGGTGGTTGGGGGTGTGCACCCCGCCCCGCGCCAGTGCCGGGGTGACCGCCGTCAGCAGGTCGTCGAGCAGGTCCGCCAGCCCGTGCCCGGCGGCGCCGGGAGCAGGCCGGCCTGGATGCGCTGGTTGATCAGCCACCGGGTCGCGCCGCAGCAGCCACAGGGCGTCGGCGAGATCGTTGACGCTGAACGCGGAGTCCGGCGGGGAGTCGACGTTGTCGCCGCCGGTGAACAACCCGCCGGGGCCCTGTAGCTCGCGCAGCCGGGCGGCGAGCCGGGCCGCGTGATCGAGGAGCCGGCTGTCCCGCCCGTACGCGACGAGGGCCAGGATCCGCTCGGCCAGCCCGCGGTGTTGCAGGTGACCCCAGTCGTCGCCTTCCTCGAGGATGGCCTTGACCTGCCCGGTCAGGGCAGCCTGGACCGCCGCGGTGAACGCGGCGTCAACATGCTTGTCGTTCATGTCTTCATCTATCGCCCATGAGCAGGTTCATCTGGAAGCTGTAGCGGGCCGCGGCGTAGACGTGCGTGCCGTACTCCACGGGCGTGCCGCTGTCGTCGTAGGCGACCCGCTCCATGGTCAGGACGGCGGCGCCCCGGCTCTCCCCGAGCAGCCGCGCCTCCGCCGCCGTCGCGTTGCGGGCGCCGACCCTCTGGGTCGCCGCGTGCAGCCGGATGCCGGCCGTCCGGATCAGCTCGTAGAGCCCGTGCTTCTCCAGCGCGTCGGTCCTGACCTCGAGCAATAACGCGGGCAGGTAATTACGCATCCTGGCCAGCGGCTGGTCGCGGGCCGTCCGGAGCCGCTCCAGCGCGATCACCGGCGCCCCCTCGGCCAGCCCGAGGGCTTCCGCGACGGCCGCGGAGGCCGGCTCGACGGTGTTGGACAGCACCGTCGTGGCCGGCTCCTGGCCGCTGCTCTTGAGGTCGTCGTACAGGCTGCTGAGCTCCAGCGGCCGCCGGACCTGGGACTGGACGACCCGGGTGCCCACCCCCCGTCGCCGCACGATCAGGCCCTTGTCGACGAGAAACTCCATCGCCTTGCGCATGGTGGGGCGCGACACCCCGAGCTGGTCGGCCAGCTCGACCTCGCTGTCGAGCTGGGTGCCCGGTGGCAGCATGCCGTCCGCGATGGCCGCCTCCAACTGCTGCGCCACCTGGAAGTAGAGGGGGACAGGGCTGGCCTTGTCGAGGTTGACGAGGGCGGCGAGCGACTCCAGCGGGGGGGTATCGGACATCATGATTGGCATTATGACAGGAGTTGTCCTGACTTTCTTACAAATATTGTCCTGACAAATCTTGCACCTCGGTGGGGAGCGTCCGAGTGTAGTGGACCCGGCCGAAGGCGCTGACCTTCACCGCCGCCCACCAGTGCGCTCCCGGCCGGGCGTCGCCCGGTGCCCGTACGGTGAAGCGCAGCGGGACGCGGCCTCCGGCGGGAACGGCGAAGCCCTGCGTCCACGGGCCGGAGAGCACCTCCCCGGCGCCGGCGCCCCATGTGCCGAACGGGCTGAGCAGTTGCGCCTCTCCGCGTACCTCGGTGCGCGCGTCATTGACAAGCTCGGCGGTGAGCGTCGCCCACCCGCCCGGCACGACCTCCAGCCCGGCCGGATCCAGCGTCACGGTGAGCGGCTCGCGGGGCTCCGGGTCGCCGACGGTCACGGTGACCACGTCCTCCAGGGTCTGGCCCAGTTCGTCGCGGATGCGGGCGGCGACGAAGTAGGTCCCGGCCGCGGCGCCGGCGGGTGGCCGCAGGACCGTCTCGAACTCGGCGTGTTCCTCGGCCTCCAGGTCGTACTTCAGGGAAGCGGGAGGAGCCGCCGCCCAGCCATCCGGCACGTCCAGCTCCACCAGGCCGACAGCGGAGCGGGCCGAGCAGGCGACGGTGACCCGCACGGTCTCCTCGTCGCCCGGATCCAGCCGCAGCGCCACCGGATGCACGTGAACCGCGACCGGCAGGTACCCGGCCGGGGCCGGACCCTTGTTGTGCAGCCAGTACCGGGTGAAGACCGGCTGGGCGGGCTCGACGTGGGCGGCCGCAGGACGACCCGGCCCCAGTGCCGCCCGCGCGCCCAGCGTGACGATCTCGGCGGGCCGCAGCGGGACCACCGCGTCGCCGGGCCGCTCACCCGCCCCCGCGAGCGTCGCCACCTCAGGCGTCGCCGCCTCAAGCACCGTGGCGACTTCGACGTCGGTCAGGCCGCCGTGCAGGCGTACGCGCGCCACCGCGGGCGACCCGGCCGACTCGTAGAGCCGCACGGTGACACCGGCGGAAAGATCGATGTCGCCGGACAGCCCCGACGCCATCGGGTTTCCGCGCGGCTTCAACGCGGTCAGCACCACGCTGGACGGCTCGACGCCGCCGAGGCTCGTCCGGGCGGCCAGCGGACCCGGCGCCGCGGCCACCTGACGCGCGAGCACCGCGTGGTTGACCTCCTGCCCGGCCTGTACGAATCCGGCGGCGCGCCAGTCACCGGCCCCGGCCACCAGGCTGTACTCGAAGGTGTGCGTCCAGTGCTGAAGGGAGAAGCTGCTGCCGTCGGGGGCCGTCCTGGCCGGGCCGTCGATCCAGACGCCGCTCGGCCACGCCCCGCAGGAGCGCATCAGCGAGACGTAGCAGGTGCCGTCGGACTCGGCCACGAAACCGGGCGTGCCGCGGTTGACCACGGCGACCGAGTAGTCGTCGACCGGCTCCGCGGTGCCGGGCAGTCCGGCGGGGACGGGCACGTCGATCACCGAGTCGGCGAGGTCGTCGATGACCTCGTCAAGGGCGGACCCGGCCACGATGAGCACGGGCAGATCCCGTACGCCGCGCAGGTCGGCGCCAGGAACCCAGGCCGCGCGCCGGGTGTGTCGGGCGGGCACGAACACGCGCCCGTGCCGTGCCAGTGCCTCCCTGCAGCCCTCCGGCGCGCCGGCGAGGACCTGCTCGGCGAAGGCGTTCGCGTCCGCGTCGCCGAGCACGATCCGCACGTCGGGCAGGTTGGAGTCGCCGTCGAGCGCGCCGTAGCGGGGGCCGTCCGGCCGGGTGAGCGTGGCGGTGACGCCGCAGGCGACCAGCCGGTCGAGCAGGGCGCGTACGCGGTCCCCGTCTCCGGACGCCACCACCTCGGCGACCCCGATCGCGTGGTGCTCGCGGCGTCCGTCCGCGAGCGACAGGGCGATCCGCGCCGTGGCCGACAGGCCCGCCCAGGTGTGCGCGGGGTTGTCCAGCGTGTACAGGTGCTCTCCCGCGTCGGAGTTCGGGAAGCCGAACGAGCGGCCGATCGCGGCGAAGCCGACCTCGCTGACCGGCAGCGCGCCGGGCAGGTCGAGGTCGAACCGCGCCCTCAGCAGGTGGTCGCGGCCGATCGAGCCGTCCACGTGGGTGCGGAAGTCGATCCGGCCGATCCCGTCCCACAGGGTCGTCTCCTGGGTGACCCGCAGGTCGGCGAGGCGGGTGACGGCCACGATCCGGCGACCGACCGGAGACCTGCGCACGTGTACGGTCGTGGCCTGTTCCCGGGTGCCGACGCCGGGTCCCTTCGGCAGCAGGTGCCACGGGCCCTCGTGCCAGACCGGATGCGTCTCGTACTCGTCCTGCAGGTAGAGCTCGCCACCGAGGCCGCCAGGACGCAGCAGTTCCCGGCCGGTCCGCCGGTCGAGGACGCGGCTGAGCGCGCCGCCCCGGGTGGCGTCGGCTTCGATCAGGAACGTCTCGTTCTCGATCGCGGCGCGTCCGGGCTCCTCGGCCCACCCGGCGGGCAGATCGGGCGCGGGGGCCAGGTGGTAGACGCGGAAGCCCAGCGACGGCACGTCACGGGCGACGAAGGTCAGGTTCAGCTCCGCCACGGTGCCGTCCGGGTGGCGCAGCACCCCCTCGGCCACCGCCGGGACGGGCTCGCCCCGGTCGTCGCGCAGCTCCGCGCCGGTCGTCCCCGGTTCGGGGAACACGACCCGCACGGTCGTGACGCCGTCGCGGTTCCAGGACAGCGTGTTGACGGCGAGGATCGCCCGGCCCGCGCCCCCAGTGTCGGCGTGGTCGGTGTCGGCATGGGCGGCGAGGCCCGCGATGGCGCCGTCCCGGGCCGTCGCGCCCAGCTCGTACGCCTCCCGCCAGCCCGCGAGCAGGTCCAGGTACACCTGGTCGGACTCGGTGCCGGTGATCGCGTCGTGGTGGGCGCCGTACGCCAGCAGCCGCCACGCCTTGTCCAGCGCCTCGCTGGGGTAGCGCTCGCCCAGCAGCGCGGCCAGGGTGGCGAGCCGCTCGGCGTCGAGCACGGCGACCTCGGCGGCCCGCTGCGCCTGCTTGGTGTCGATGTACGAGACGTCCTTGCCGGTGTAGACCGGGTTCATGTCCCGTGTCTGCGGGGTGATCCCGCGCCGCGGGGCGGCGGCGCGTACCGCGGCGAAGAACTCCCGGGGCAGGCCGACCCTGAACCGGGGCCAGACATAGCGGGCGGCCCATGCGCGGTGCACCTCGGTGCACCAGCGCGACGGCAGGTTGTGGTCGTGCCCGACGGGCAGCAGGACATGGGGTGTGGCCGCGACCTTCTTCAGCTCGCTGAACTGCTTGTACGCCTCAGCCATCGCCTCTTCGAGCGTCGCCTTGCGCTCCACGTCCCAGCCGGCGACGTAGTGGTTGGACATGTAGCTGGTGAGCAGCCCGCGCCCGGACGGCGAGACCCACTCGAACTCGCTGGCGAACTGCATGCGGGTGATGTCGCCGGTGTGCCGTTTGGCGCCGACCATGTGGAACGGTCCGCGCGCCCACGAGGCGGAGTCCAGCCCCGCGTCGGCCATCAGTCCGGGGAAGGCCGGGTCGTGGCCGAAGACGTCGAGCATCCAGGCGGTACGCGGGTCGCCGCCGAGCACGTCCCGCTGATAGCCGATGCCGTAGACCGCGTTGCGGATGGTCGACTCGGGGTGCGTCAGGTTGGTGTTGGGCTCGTTGTAGGTTCCGCCGACGAGCTCTACCCGCCCCTCGGCCAGGAAGCGCCGCAGTTGCTCCCGCTCCTCAGGAAAGACGTCCCAGAACGGTTTGAGGTAGTCGATCTCGGCCAGCACGAACTTGTAGTCGTCGTCGTGCCTGGCCGCGTCCAGGTGTGCGCGTACCAGGTCGAAGGCGGTACGGACGAACGGCGGCCGCAGCTTGCCGACCCACGGCAGGTCGGGCAGCTGGTGCCACACCTCGGTGAAGCCGGCCTGGGTGTTCCACCAGACCGGGTCGTAGTGGAAGTGCGAGACCATCCACATCGTCCAGCCGGTGGCCGCCGCCTCGACGCTCCCGTCGAGAGTGCGGCGTTCGCCCACGCCTTCCGCGACGGCGACGACCCGGTGGACGGAGCCCTCCGGCGCGGGCGCGGCGATGAGCACCCCCACCTCGGCCTCCCCGTCACCGGTGACCGTCACGGGCTCGGGCGTGGTGACGGCAGGACCCTCCACCCACACCCGTACCGGCCCCGCCACCTCGGTCAGGGCCACCCGGACGACCTGGCGTGGCGCGGACGCGGAGCCCACGAACAGATCAGTGCCCTGCAACGACGTGATTCGCATCTTCACTCCAGACCTCTGACCCGGGCGGCGTCAGCCGGCGTCCGTGTCGTGGATCCCGGGCACGGGAAAACGCTTTCGCGGATCCTATAGAGCCCCGGTTCGGCTCTGCCACCCGATATGCCCAGATTCACCGGCGGACGCCCAGGCGTGCCACTCGTTCCTGAGTCACCCGATATAGGCTCGCTGCCGTGGCCGAACCGATCATGCGCCCCACTGCCCGCATCCTCTTGGTCGACAACCACGACCGGATCCTGCTCTTCCTGGGGCAGGGGCCGACCAAGGTCCCGGACCTGGCCTGGTTCACCCCCGGCGGCGGGGTGCACAGCGGCGAGGACCTGGCGGTGGCCGCCGCCCGTGAACTACGCGAAGAGACCGGGCTGCAGGTCGAGCCGGAGGCGGTCGGCCCGCTGGTCGCCGTCAGCGAGGGTCACTGGATCAGGTACGACGACGCCATCTACTACGCCACCGACCACTACTTCCTGCTGCGCGTCCCGGACACGACCGTGGACATCTCTGCCATGGAAGAGCCCGAACGCTCTCTCCTGACCACCTACCGCTGGTGGAGCTTGGCAGAACTGCGGGCCACGACGGACAAGCTGATCCCGCGCAACCTGCCCGACCTGCTGGAGCCGCTGCTCAAGGGTGACGTCCCGGCTGAGCCGTACGTCATCCCCTGGCACCACCCCGCGCCGATCCTGCGCGTCGCCTCCCGCGTCATCCTGGCCGACGCCGAAGACCGAGTGCTGCTCTATCGCGCGTCACGAGCATCGAAGAACGGCGCGCACGCCTGGTTCACGCCTGGCGGCGGCCTCAACCCCGGCGAGACGCCCGATATGGCGGCAGCCCGGGAACTGCGGGAAGAGATCGGATACCGCGTCGATCCCGCCGCCCTCGGCCCGGCGGTGGCGCTGAACGCGGGTGTCTGGCTGCGCGATGACGGGGCCCTGATGCGCTCCGAACACCATTTCTTCTTCCACCGCGTCCCCGGCCTGGAGATCGATACCTCCGGCATGGAGGAGTACGAGCGCGCCCAACTCGATTGTTTCCGCTGGTGGACCCTGGACGAGCTGCGCGGCAGTACGGAGCAGATCCTCCCTGTCCACCTTCCCGACCTGCTGGAACGTCTGTTCGCCGAGGATGTCCCCGACGAACCTGTCCAGATGGCCTGGGATCGCTGACCGCCCGGCGCACGTGATGCCGGGAGTCGCTCAACGGGCGGAGCTGATGTCCCAGAACTCGACGCCCGCACTGGTCAGGCTGATGAGGACGTCGCCGTCGGGGGTGATGGCGACTCAGTCGCCGTCGCGTGACACGACCTCCGTCTCGACGGGGGTCATGTCCGGCCCGATCTGCTCGAAGGTGCGGGTGTTCCATAGCCGGACAGTCTTCCCGCCACTGGCCAGGATGGCGCCATCCCGGCTGAAGGCGACCGGGCCCATTTTCGCTTCCTCGGGTACTTTTCGGGTGAGCCCGATCTGCGTGTAGGTCTTGGTGGAGTAGAAGCAGAGCTGCCTTTCTTGAAAGCTCATCATGGCCACGGTCTGACCGTCTGGCGCGAGAGCTGCGGGGGAACCGGTGTTCGAACAGGGAGTGATGGGGAACTGGCGACGGTGCTTGCGGCCCCCCTCGATCAGCTCCATGACGATCCACGGGCGTCCGTCGTCACCCACGAGACGGTTGTACACCGTCACGATCCCTGGGTGCTTCAACCTGGCGGCGGCCCTGGCCTCGCGCTCCATCCGCGCGTACAGGTTGCGCCGATCCTGTTCGGAGATGTGCTCTGGAAGCCGCAACTCCTTGACCGCGACCGGACGCCCCAGCTCCACATCCAGTGCCCGCCACACGGCACCCATGCCGCCCTTGCCGAGGGGGCCCAGAACGCGATATCGCCCCGCCGAGATCCGCTGAAGATCTTCGCCCACGGGGCCACCATAGCTGGGCACTTGAGACAAAGAATCCGAATTGGTTGAACGCATGATGTTTTCGCCAGTCATGCCTCCTGGTCAATGCCGTCCTCTGTGCCCGTGCCGAGGGCGGGGATGCGACGGCATCCCCGCCCGATGAGTCTCAGGCGTCGGCGTGCTCGGCGTTCTGGGCCTGCAGCTCCGCCTGCCGCTGCACCTCCTGGATCTGCTCCTCGGTGACGTTGAGGTCGCCGAACTCCTTGACCGCCTGGTAGTACGTCCAGGCGAGGCCGTTGCAGGTGGACTTGGAGACTCCCGAGTACTTCGCGCACACCTGCTTCATGTCGAAGTAGAACGCGTCATCGATGCGTGACTTGTTGGCCGGGAACTGGTTAACGTCCTTGTAATTGCGGTAGCCGAAGTCGTGCCGCCTGCAGGACATCCGGAAATCGAATCCGAGCGGCTGGTCGGGGCTGCTCGAGCACAGGTCGGTCGACCAGTCGAAGGCGTAGTCGGCCCATGCCGCCTGGTTCTGCCAGGCGGACCGCCAGGCGGTGGCGCTGGCCGAGGTGGGCTGGCTGAATTGGGAGAGCGCGGCGAGTTTCTGCTGCAGGGTCACCGCGTGCGCCGGTAACGCGAAGCCGAGCACGGTGATCAGGGAGAGGACGACAGCGGTGAGGGATCGTCTGGCCATGAGGACCTGCTCCTGATGCCGGGGGGAGGGACGTCCTCACGATGACCCGAAACGGCCGGAAACGCAGAAGCAGATCTTGCTCAATTCCGGAGGCAGGCTTCGCGCAAGATCCATCTTTACAAAGGGCCGTTCTTCTGTCAGCGGCCTAAGTCAGCGAGCGGGATCTCCGGGACAGCAGGAGACGGACCGACCAGCCGAGCGCCCACAGCAGGAGCAGGGCCACGAGCGGGCCGCCCAGGATGATCGTCAGCCCGGCGCCGATGTTGGCGCCGAGCGTCCCCGCCGTGACCACCCGCCCGCCGGCTCCCGCGATGGCTCCGGCGACCAGCGCCGGCAGGAGCGCCGCCCACCAGCGGCGGTCGAACCGGCGGCGCCGGGAGGCCCCTACGAGCAGGGCCAGCGTGCCGGCTGTCACCAGCCCCGCCACGATGCCGACGGCGCGCTCGGCGCCCTCGCCGATGGCCGGCGGGTGGATCGCCCGGTCGAGCTCGGTGCCCGGTGGAGCCGCCACGCTCAAATCCCCGACCAGCCACCAGACGACCACCGGGGTGGCCAGCACACATGCCGCGGCGGCCACCACGAGACCCCATCCCGTTTTCTTCGTCACGCCGGTCCGATGCCCTCCAGAGTGAAGTGCGCGTTCCAGTCCTTTACCCATTTCCGGCCGAATCCTTCGGCGGAATTGAGTGGCGTGGCGTCCGCGTCGAACTTGCCCGTGGCCGGATCGAAGGCGAATCCGGCGGCGGTCTCCTTCTTGACGTGGTACGAGTCGAAGTCCGGGTTGAACGTCTTGTTGCTCAGACCGCCCGCGTCGTCGGTGTAGGCGAAGTCGCCCGAGGCGATGCTCACCGACCGGGTCAGCACGTTGTGCGACGGCACGTACAGGGAGTCGGGGTTCCGCCACACGTACGATTCGGTGCACTCCGTGGTGCCGATCGCGGTGCAGATCCGCCCGCTCGAGTCCGCGGGGACGTACCAGGACCGGATGTTCGGGTACTGCCTGCCGTAATGCCGGTACCACTTCTCGACGTTCTCGCGCGTGTTGGTGAATCCGGTGCCGTCGCCTGCTTTGAGCATGTCGTTGAAACGCTCGACCACGACCTTCGAATTGGGCACCGGCAACTTCAGCCCGCTCTCGTGGTAGAGCTTGTCGTGCCCGACGTACGTCACGTCCTTGAACACGTTGTCGGACGCGACGTTGCTGTGGCCCGACTGGAAGAACAGCCCGTGCTGGGCCCCGTCCACGAAGTTGTGGTGGACCACCATCCCCGACATCCCGTCGTCCATGTAGACGGCCTGGTTGCCGGCGCGGCCCACGTTTTTGAAGAGGTTGTAGGAGATCACGTTGTTCAGGAACGTGTAGTCGCGGCCCGCGTAGATCACCCCCTGGTCGGAGGCGTGCGTCACGAGGTTCTCGAACCTGTTGTGGCTGATCTCCATGTCGTTGCCCATGATCTGGATGGCCATGTGGGGGGCGTCGTGGACATGGTTGTAGCGGAAGGTGTTGCCGACGCCGTACATGTAGCCGGCGGGGGTGTAGGTGGCCAGTTTCGAGAAGTCGTAGATCTCGTTGTGCTCCACCACATGGTCGCCGCGCTGCAGCGAGTCGCGGTCGCCGCCGGCCGTGAGCACCCCGCCGCCGCCCAGGTCGTGCAGCCTGCTGTTGATCACCCTGTTGCGGTGCCCGCCCCGGCTCGTGCGGTACTCCGCGATGGCTGTGATCGCGTCGTTGGCCTCGCCGATCGCGACCGCGTCCATGCTGACGTTGAGGATCTCCAGGCCGTCGATCGTGCAGGACTCCGCGTCGAGCAGGCGGACGCCGGTGCCCGTGGTGCCGTTCAGCTTCAGCCCCTTGAGCGTCACGCCCTTCACGTTCTCCAGCGTGAAGAACGGCGCGTCGAAGGAGGTGAGGCTGATCTTCTTGCCCTCGACCGTCCCGCCGGGCGGGTAGTAGTAGAGGGTGTTGCCGCCGTTCCAGCGGTCGATGTAGTACTCGCCCTCCGCGTCGAGCTCGCTCAGCACGTTCTGGGCCACGAACGAGGTCCACTTGTCCGTGGCGGCGTACATCGTGGGGTAGCGGGTCCTGAGCTCGTCCCCGTTGACGGAGTCGATGCGTACGCGGTCGTTGGCGTAGTTGTTGCCGAAATAGCCGGAGAGCCAGCCGTCGGTCTCGTACCTCGTGTTGTCCGGGGTCCCGCCGGGCGGTGCCCATGTGGTGCTGCGCTCCTTGAGCGCGGGGTCGACGGCGGTGTAGACGGGGCCGGGCAGCTTGAGCATGTCCTCGTACGGCATGGTGGTGCCGTCGGCGGTCTTGTCCGAGAAGTAGTCGCGGGCGCCCTTGGGCGCCACCTTGACGGTGAGGTCGGCGCGGTCCAGCTTCTCGCCGCCGTTCGGGTACTGCGCCAGCGTCTGGGCCACGTCGTCAGTGATCAACTCAGGCGCGTACGGCTGCGGCTTCCAGTTGAACCCGTTCTTGTTGATCTGCCCGGTGGGGATGCCCTCGGCGCCCAGGTCGTAGACGTAGACCTTGTCGTACGCCGAGCCCGGGACCCGCGATCTCGACGACCACTTGGCCTCGCCCGCGGGCACGTCGCTCAGCCTGCGGAACTTCTCCGGTTTGAGCGTGGTGACCCCGGCGAACTCGACCTGCTCGCCCGGATAGGCGGCGTAGGTGACGTGGGAGTTACGCGCGCCGCTGAGCTGGATGGTCTTGGCGGTCTGGTAGACGCCGCCCCTGATGTGGACGACGCCCGGATCGCGGGCGCCCGTCCGGCCGGCGAGGGCGTCCCGGGCCTGCTCGACGGTCGCGAACGGATCCTGCTTCGTGCCGGTGGCGCCGCTTCTGCCGTCAACTGAGACGTAGACGATGCTCTTGCCGGATAACGGCACCCCGGTCGGGGAGAGCAGTGTGGCCGCCAGCAGGACACCTAACACTCTGCTCGGCATGCTCGGGCGAACCTCCCTCGGCCGCCGTCCGTGGCAGAATCTCTCCCCCTGGTGGCCAGTGGTTTACAAGATCAGAAACACTGACTTAACTAAGGTTAAGGGTGTCCAGTATACTCACGGTAATGTAGTGACAAATGTGAAATGAGGGGCAATGGCGCTGAATCCCGGCGGTATCGGTCCCGATGACCTGGAGCGGGTCGCGCGGGAGGCCGACCAGGCGCTGCGGCAGCTCTCCGGCCTTCAGGACAGGCTCGACACGGTCCGCGGCACGGGCACGTCGGCGGACGGGCTGGTCGTCGCGAGCGCCGACGGCTCGGGCCGGATCGACTCGATCAAGCTCAACCCGCGCGCGATGCGGATGGCGAGCGAGGAGCTGGCGGAGGCGTTGCTGCGCGCCATCAACGCCGCGCAGGACGACTGCGCGCGGCAGACCAACGGGCTGATCGCCGACTCCGGCGTGGACGTCGGTGGTAACCAGGCCGCGTACGAGGCGATGGAGCGCCAGGTGCTCGAGACGCACGCCGCGATCATGAGAGGGATGGAACGCTTCAGCCCAGGGCATGGTCGAGGTTGAAGGCGGCGCTGATCAGCGCCAGATGGGTGAACGCCTGAGGGAAGTTGCCGAGCTGCTCGCCCGAGCGCCCGATCTCCTCGGCGTAAAGGCCCAGGTGGTTGGCGTAGCTGAGGATGTTGTCGAAGACCCGGCGGGCCTCCTCCAGACGTCCCGCCCTGGTCAGTGCCTCGACGTACCAGAAGGTGCAGATCGAGAACGTGCCCTCCTCCCCCTGTAGTCCGTCGGGGCTGACCATGGGGTCGTAGCGGTACACCAGCGTGTCGGAGACCAGCCCCTCGGCCAGGGCGTCGAGCGTGGACAACCACTTGGGGTCGGTGGGCGAGACGAACTTGGCCAGCGGCATCATCAGCACCGACGCGTCCAGCACGTCCTCGTCGAAGTGCTGGACGAAGGCGTTCAAGGTGGACGACCAGCCGTGCCGCATGATCTGGCGGTACATGGCGTCGCGAGCCTCCCGCCAGGTCGGCACATCCGCCGGGAGCCCGCGCTGGATGGCCACGCGGATGGCGCGCTCCACGGCCACCCAGCACATGAGCCGGGAGTAGACGAAGTTCTTGCGGCCGCCGCGGGTCTCCCAGATGCCCTCGTCAGGCTGGTCCCAGTTCTTGCAGACCCAGTCGACCAGCCCGCACAGCTCGTCCCAGCGGTCGCTGGAGATGGGCTGGCCCCACTTGTTGTACAGGTAGATGGAGTCGATCAGGGCGCCGTAGATGTCCATCTGGAGCTGGCCGACGGCGGCGTTTCCCACGCGTACCGGGGCGGATCCGCGGTAGCCCCTCAGGTGGGTGAGCTCGCGCTCGGGGAGCTCGGTGCGGCCGTCGATGCCGTACATGATCTGCAGCGGGCCCGACTGCCCGCTGCGGCCGACCGTGACGTGCTTCGACAGGAAGCTCATGAACGCCTCGGCCTCCTCGGTGAAGCCCAGCCTGAGCAGGGCGTACACGCAGAAGGCCGCGTCGCGCACCCACACGTAGCGGTAGTCCCAGTTGCGCCCGCCGCCGATCTGCTCCGGCAGGCTCGTGGTGGCGGCCGCGACGATCCCGCCGGTCGGCGCGTACGTGAGCAGCTTCAGCGTCAGCGCGGAGCGGTGCACCATCTCCCGCCAGCGGCCGCGGTAGCGGGAGGCGGACAACCAGTGCCGCCAGTAGCGCACCGTGTCGTTGTACGCCTTCTCCGCCTCGATGAGCGCGCACGACTTCGGCCCGACCCGCTCACTCACCCGGTCGAGGGCGAAGACGGCCTGCTGGCCCTCGGTGAGCTTGAACCGCGCACGGACATCGCGCCCGTCGCTCTCCAGAGGCACGGTGGAGGTCAGCCTCAGCGAGAACTCGGGCGACTCGAACGCGGCCTGCCCGTCGGTCAGGTGCACGGTGTGCGGCTGGGAGCCGTAGTCGAACCGGGGCGCCACCCGCACGCGGAACGGCAGCGCGCCGCGCACGCACAGCACCCGCCTGATCAGCCGGTGCCGGTCGGCCTCGCGCGAGTCCTCCTCGGCGATCGGCATGAAGTCCTGGACCTCGGCCACGCCCTCGTCGGTGAAGAAGCGGGTGACCAGCACATTCGTGTCGGCGACGTAGAACTGGTTGGTGCGCACGGGCAGGTCGGCGGCCAGCTCGAACGACCCGCCGCGCTCGTCGTCCAGGATCGAGGCGAACACGCTGGGCGCGTCGAAGCGCGGACAGCAGTACCAGTCGATGGTGCCGTCCGTGCCCACCAGGGCGACCGTCCGCAGGTCGCCGATCAGCCCGTGCTCGCCGATCGGCAGATATCCCATGTCATCAAACTAGACGCGACAAGGTCGGCAGTTGCCAAAAAGTCCGGCAAGGGATGTACTGCCTCCTGGGTCCAGACGGCTTCGGGGAGATGCCACTGTGGATTTCGAGGTTCTGGGCTCCCTGCGCGTGCGCGGCGCAGAAGGGCCCGTCCGGCTGAGCGCCAAGCAACGGGCCGTGCTCAGTGTGCTGCTTCTCCATCCCAACGTCGTCGTCTCCACCGAGCGCCTGGTCGCCGCCGTCTGGGACGACCCGCCGCGCTCGGCGGTGGCCAACCTCCAGACGTACGTCTCCCAGCTGCGCCGCACCATGCGCGGCACCGCGCTCCACTTGCGCACGGAGCCTTCCGGGTACGCGTGCGAGCTGACGCCCGACCTGCTCGACCTGCTCGCGTTCGAGGAGTCCGTACGGCGGGCGCGGCGCGCGAGGCAGGCCGGCGAGCGCCAGGCCGCGGCGCGGGCCTACGAGGCGGCGGTGTCCCTGTGGCGGGGCAGCCCCGCGGAGGACGCCCGCCTGGGCAGCGTGATGGCGCCCAGGATCGCCGAGGTGGAGGAGCAGCTCCTGCTGGCCAGGTCCGAGTGGATCGACGTACGGCTGGAGCTCGGCGGCGAGGACCTGGTGGCCGAGCTGCGTACGCTGGTCGCCGCCCACCCGCTGCGCGAGCGGCTGTGGGCGCAGCTCATGCTGGCCCTGCACAAGAGCGGGCGGCGCAGCGAGGCGCTGGACGCCTTCCGCCAGGTCCGCGCGGTGCTGCGCACGGAGCTGGGCCTCGAGCCGGGCCGTGAGCTGGCCGAACTGCACGCCGCCCTGCTCGCCGGCGGCCCCGCGCCGGTCACCGGGCAGAGCGCCCCCGCCGCCCGCGCGCCGCTGTGCCGGCTCCCCGCCGACACCGCCGACTTCGTGGGCAGGCAGGCGGAGCTCGACGTGCTGCTGCCCGTGGCGCGGGCCAGGGCGGACCGGATGTCGCCGCCCATCGTGGTCGTCTCGGGACTGCCGGGCGTGGGCAAGACCACGCTCGCCGTGCACGCGGCGCACCTGTTACGCGCGGACTACCCCGACGGCCAGGTCTTCCTGCGGCTGGGCCGCGACGCGGCCGGCCCGCGCAGGCCCGGCGACCTGCTGGGCGAGCTGCTCAGGTCGCTGGGCGTGGACGGCACGTTGATCCCCGAGCCGCTGGAGGAGCGGGCGGGGCTGCTCCGGCAGCGCCTGGCCGACCTGGCGGTGCTCATCGTGCTCGACGACGCCCAGGACGAGACGCAGGTGCGCCACCTGCTACCGGGCACGGCGCGCTGCTGCGTGCTGGTGACCTCCAGGTCCCGGATGCCGGCCCTGGAAGGGGCCACCCGGTTGCCGCTGGACCTGCCGGGCGAGGACGACGCCCGGCTGCTGCTCGAGCGGGTGGCGGGCGACGTCCGGCTCGGGGCGGCGCCGGAGGCCGCCGAGGCGATCCTGCGGGCCTGCGGGATGCTGCCGCTGGCGATCAGGGTGGCGGGCGCCCGGCTGGCGATCCGCCCCTCCTGGCCGGTACGCGCGTTCGCCACCAGGCTCGAGGACCGGCGGCTCGACGAGCTGCTCGTGGGCGGGCTGGATGTGCGCGGCACGTTCTGGGAGAGCTACGTGGCACTGCCGGAGCCGGCGCGGCGGGCGTTCAGACTGCTCGGGCTGGCGGATCTGGGCAGCATCGCCGAGTGGTCGGCGGCGGCGCTGCTCGGCGTGCCGCCCATCGAAGCGGACGAGGCGCTGGAGACGCTGGTCGCCAGGGGGATGCTCGACGCTGGCGAGGTCGACGGGGCGGGCCAGCCGCGCTACCGGCTGCACGATCTGCTGCGGGTCTACGCGGGCGAGCGCGCCCAGGCCGAGGACGCTCCGGAGGCGCAGCGGGCGGCGCTGACCAGGCACGTGCGTGAGTGTTTACGCCGGCTCAGGGTTGCGACCAGCGACCTGCCCATCCCGACCGCGCCGCCGTATCCGCAGGCGGAGTCGCCGGACGAGGTGGGCGGCGGGCTGGGCATGGCGTGGCTGGCCGCGGAGCGCAGGACGCTCGTCCACAGCGTGTCGGCGGCCGTCGGCCTGGGGATGGCGGAGGAGGCGGCCGAGCTGGCGCACCATTTGTCGGCTTACCTGAGCCTCGAGGGGTTCTTCGACGACGTGGAGCGGGTGCAGCAGGTGGTGATCGCGGCGGCGCCCGGCGGGCGGACCGCGCTGCGGGCCGAGCTGCTGCTGGCGGGGGTGGCGCTGTCGCGTGGGACCTACGGGATGGCGGGGGCGCACTTCGGCCGGTTATATGGGGATTTTCAGAGAGTAGGGGACTCGCACGGCGCCGCGTACGCGCTGATCAACCGGGCCGCATGTCACCACGGGGCCGGGTTGTGGGAGGAAGGGCTGGACGACGCGTACCGGGCCATCGCCATGCTGGAGGAGCTGGGCGACACGGGCGGGCTCGACTACGCCTGGACGTGGCCGATCTGGATCCACATGGAGCTCGGCCGGTACGGCGAGGCGGTGCGGCTCTGCCAGGAGCGGCTGGCCAAGGCGAGGGAGGACCGGCGGGTGCGCGGCGACCTGCTGCGTGCCCTGGGCACCGCCTCCTACCTGCGTGGCGAGGTGGCCGAGGCGGTGCGGTGCTACCAGGAGAGCCTGCTGATCAGCGAGGACATCGGGGACCGGGTCGCGGCGAGCAAGGTGCTGCGCAGGCTCGGCGAGGCGCTGGGCGCGCTCGGCCGGTTCGACGAGGCCGTCGACGCGCTCGTCCGGGCGCGGTCGCTGTTCCGCGAGTGCGGGGACGGGCTGGGGGAGGCGCTGGCCACGTACGCGCTGGGCGAGGTGCGGCTGCGGCAGGGGCGCGCGGAGGAGGCGCTCGCCCTGCTGGGCACCGCACATGACGCACTCGGGCCCGACGGGCCGCCCGCGTGGCGGGCCCGCGTGCTGCGGGAGCTCGGGCGGGCGCACGCCGAGCTGGGGGAGCACGAGAGCGCGACCGCGGCGTGGCGCGAGTCGATCAAGTTGTTCGAGAGCGGACCGGAGAGCGCGCAGGTCGAGGGCTACCTGGCCGGTTGATGCCGGATGACCGGCACGGCCTCCACACCCGACCGCCGCGCCGCCTGCCTCGCCCGGCCCGGTGTCGGCCCCTCGCCGACGACCCGGCCGTCCGCCAGCGCCACCCACACCCCTTCGGGGATCGTGTCGCCGAGCGCCTGATCCACCTGCGGGCGCGACGGCGCCGGCGCGGGCCGGCGGCGCCAGAAGAGCCACTGCGCGACGATGAGCGGGCCGAGCGTGGTCAGCAGCGGCACCGCGCCGCTCCCGGACAGGATGGCCGTGGCCATCACGACCAGCAGCGCGGCGTCGATCCCGGCCGCCGTCCAGCCGGCGCGCTTGCCGTACCGCCTGTACGCCACGAGCGGCCACAGCGTGAGCATGAGGCAGTCGCCCAGCCCGACGATCGAGGGGTCGGCGCCGTAACACGTGGCCAGCACGGGCGCGAACGGCAGCCCGTCGAGCCGCGCCACGAAGTCCATGGTGAGCGAGCTGAGCCCGGTGGCGAGCGTGTCGTAGCAGGTCAGGGCGGCGGCCAGGGCCGCCACCTGGGCCGGGGTGATGGCCGTCTGGACCCACAGGTTGACCACGCCGGTGACCAGCACGATCACCGCCACGTCGTTAAGCAGGAGGACGCCCGGCTCCCATCCGGCGAAGTACGCGGCCACGTCGCCGCCGATCAGCAGCGCCGCCGCCAGCGCCGCCACCCGCCCGCCGAGCACCGGCGCCAGCGTGAGCTGCGCCAACGTGAACACCACGATGCCGAAGATCGTCACGACGATGCCGACGGGGATGTGCAGGTACGCGAACGGCATCGCCACCAGCGCCACGACCATGATCGCGATGTCGACCCCGACGAACTTGCCGACCGGCGGGCGCGGGATCTCGTACCGGGACAGGAAGAGGGCCGCCAGCGCGACGGTCAGCACGATGAGCGCGTTCAGGGCCAGGACGTGCGCGGTCATCTGACTCCGATCGAGAGGGGAGCGGCGTGCTCGAAGCTCTGCTCGATCAGGTCCGCCCGGACGTGGCAGGGGTGCGGCAGGTCGTCTGGGGTCTCGACCAGCTTGATGCCCTTGATCTTCAACGCCCCGGCGCGCTCCTCCAGCCTGCCGAGCAGCACCGGATCGTCCTTGCCCGACACCACGTGCAGGACGCCGTCCTCGACCGCGAACCTGGTCGGCAGCGGCACCGCGGCCTCCGCCTGCAGCAGGTCCAGCACGTCACGGGTGGTCACCTCGGCGTCGACGGCGCGTCCCAGGATGCGGGAGGTCGCCGGGATCGCCGCCATCGAGCACGTGGGCGGCTCGGGCAGCGTCCTGACCAGGTCGCCGGTGACGTACCTGAGCAGCAGCGTGGTGTCACGGAAGGTGGAGTACGGGGTGATGACCAGCACGCCGGGCGCGTCCGGCCCGGCGGGCTCCATGGTGACCGGGTCGAGCACCTCGACCAGGCCCTGGTCAGTGGGGAGATGCAGGTGACCGTCCGCGCACACCCGCCCGGCGACGGGCGCGACCTCGGTCATGGAGTAGCCGTCGAAGACCTTGGCCCCCAGGGCCTCTTCCGCGCGCAGGCGCAGCGCGTCGGTGAGCACCTCGCCGCCGGACGTGATCTCGACCAGTCCAAAGTCTCGCGGGCTCCAGCCGCCCCGCTCGGCCTCCTGGACCAGCGCGGCGAGGTAGGAGGCGGTCACGTTCAGGTGCGTGATCAGCGGCTGCTTGCCGGGGACGTGCAGCGGAGTGGCCAGCCGGTCGAGGGTGGCGCGCGGGTCGATCATGCCGAGGTGCACGAATCCCGCGCCCGTCATGGGCACCGCCCGCTCGGCCACGATCTGGGCGATGGAGCGGGAGCTGATGGCGTTGGCCCACACGTGCTCGGAGCGCAGACCGCCGTTCAGCATGGCGGCGAGCGCGGCCATGTACGACATCAGCTCGATCTCGTACGCGGAGAACCACACGAGCGTGGGGCTGCCGGTCGTGCCGGTGGTGTGCGCGAGCACGGCGGGACGGGCCAGGTCGGAGACGAACGCGGCGGACATGCCGCGCAGTGCCTGCTTCGGGGTGGGCGGGATGCCGGCCAGGTCGTCCGCCTCGAGGCGGCGGTAGTACGGGACCTCCGCCTTGGCATGCTTGATCGTCCGGCGCAGGCGCCGTTTCGTGAGGTCTTCCTGGATCTCCGGATCGGCGGCCGCCAGCATGTCCTCGGAGCCCTCACCGGGCGAGCCGAAGGCCTCCATGGTCGCCCGCGTGTCCTCCACCAGGGCCCGCACGTCCCGGATCCGGAACCGCCGGCCCGACATCATCGACCACGCGTATCCCAGTTGCCGCACCGCTGTGCCGAACACGCCTCGCCCTCCTGTCGCGATGGAGCTGTGCGTCCCCCAGGCCCGGAGTGCCTGGGGGACACCGGGTGTCAGCCGTTGAGGACGAACACCGCGGTCGACAGGGTGCTGACGGCGTACTTGGCGTACCGGCGAACGGTCTTGACCATGGGACTCTCCCTCTTCGTTCGGGGACAGAGGGCTTTGTGGCCCTCTGCCGGTAAACGATCAGCCCGGGTCCTACAAACCGGCTACAGAGCCGGTACACGCCTGCGCCGGCGGAGGAACAGGCCGGTGGCGGAGGAGACGATGAGCAGGAAGCCCGCTCCCACCAGCACCCGTCCGTCAGGTCCGGCCTCGCCCCCGCCTCCCGTCTCCGCTGCTCCCGCGGGGGTCCTGGTGGTGGTGGACGTCGGCTGGGGACCCGTGCTCTCTTCGTCGCCGGTGTCGTCGCCGGTGTCGTCGCCGGTGTCATTGCTGGTGTCGTCGCTGGTGTCAGGGCTGGGACTGGTCGACTGTCCGGTTCCGGGGATGGTGAGGGGGTACTTCTGCCGGGCGCTTTCGTTCTGGACCGCGCAATCGATCACGCGCTCGTTGGGCCGGGGGCCGAAGTTGATGGACGCCGCGCGCACGGTGCCGGTGCCCGGGTTGTTCGGCGTCGTCCTCATCTCGACCGTCGTCGTGGGGAGCGGGATCGGATCTCCTGGGATGATCGTCCCGATCGGGGCCACTCCGGTGGCCGACGTGAGCCGGTCGATGTCGCTGATGCCCGCATACGCGTACAGATTGAGCTCGCCCTCCAGGCCCGTGGTGGGGGCGAGCAGCTCGAAGCCGTCGACGTAGGAGCCGCGCCAGCCGATGGTCATCTCCTTGCCCACCTCGGCGTCCGTGGGCACGGTCAGCTCGACATTGACCTTGATGTTCTGCGTTTGGCCCGTGCTGGTAAAGGTGCACTCGTACTCCAGGACGTCGGCCCGGGCGGCGGCCGAGGAGAGTAAGAGGGCGGTGGCTGGGACGAGCAGCAGAACACGCACGTTGGCTCCCTTGCGACGGATGAGGTCCATGAGTAGACGGGCCACGGATGCGCTGAGTTGACCTCGCGCGTCCGCCGGTCATGATCTACGCGAGTTCTCCCACTCCAGCGCACCCTTGACGACCTGAGGACGCCAGCCGCGGATCGGCTTGCCCGTTTCCAGCGATCTCGCCGTCGCCTTGAGCAGGGCGAGGTAGGAGGGCCAGACCACGTCCCCCTCCAGGGTCAGTCCGTTCTCGTTGTAGAACTCTCCCGTCTTGCCGGTATCAGGGTCGATGAACAGGTTTCCGCCGTCATGAGCGTCGGCGAAGGGAATGAGACGGCCGTGCCACCAGCCGCCCCCGCTTTCGGGATCCTCCAGCACGATGTCGCAGAGGATCTTCCAGTCCGAGCGGATGTCCTTGGCCGACATCAGGTCGTAGAAGGGGGCGGGGCCGAAGCCCCCGTAGCCGCTGCCGTTGTGGCGGAGCAGGGAGGCACGCAGGTCGTCGGGGAAGCGCGCCCCGATCGCGGCCTCTGTCCTGGCGATCGACTGGGGAGTGGCCGCCGGCTGGAGCGATTTGTACGTGGCGGGCGCCCGGCGGGCGAGCCAGCGTTCGATGCGCCGCCAGACCGCGTTGACCTCGGCGGTGACCTGGGCGGACGGGAAGCGGATCACGGGGGTGCGGCGGGCGGGGCGGCAACCGGTGGCCCGGATCTCCTCGGCCGTGGGCGGCTGCGGCGTCGGTGAGGGGGTGGGGGTCGGCGTGGGGCGTGGGCCGCCTGCGCATCCCGTGGGCAGGGTGGCGGGTTGCCCGGCCCAGACCAGCTCGCAGGCCCGGGTGACCGTGGGATACCAGTCGCGTAGTGCGGTGCCGCTCTCCAACGCTCCCGCCAAGGCCTCCAGCAGGGCCACGTGGGACGGCCAGCCCATCGGGCCGTCGTACCGCAGCCGCTCGTCGAACTCGGCCTCGCCCACTCGGCCGGTGCGGGGGTTGACGAAGAGCTCCTTGCCGTGGCCGGTGGAACCGATGGCCAGCAGGCTGCCGTGCCAGATCCCGTCCTCCGGGTCGGCCGCGTCCAGGTCCCCGTTGATCACCAGGTCGTGACAGTTGCCCCAGTTGATGTAGTCGATGCCGAACAGCTCCAGGAGCCCGTACGCGCCGGGAAGCTGGAACCCGGCGCCCAGGTTCCCGTCGGCCCCGTCGTGACGCTGGTAGGAGACGTACAGATCGTCGGGCAGCCGGCGCTGGTGGGTGCTCTCCCAGCGGGCCAGGTCCTGCGGCTCGGCGCCGAACTTGAGCTTGCGCAAGGTGGCCGAGGCGTGGGCGCCCAGCCAGCGTTCGATGCGGTCCCACGCCCGGTTGACGCGGGCGGCGACGGCCGCGTCGGGGGTGCGCACGGGGTAGGTCGGCTCGATGGACGGCAACCTGATCGCAGGCTCCGGTGCCGCGTCTTCCCAGACGACCGGAGGGCAGCCGATGGCCTGTGCTTGGGAGGGCGTGAGCGCCCGAGCCCTCAGCTCGGCTTCGAACTCGGGGTCGCCACAGGACACCTTCGTCTCGTAGCCGCCCAAGTACGTACAGGCGAAGTACTCGACCCTCCCCGGCGCGGCGGCGGAGAGCCCGCCGAGCAGCAGGACGGCCGCGAGCCCGAGCCTCAGGGGACGTAAGCCGATCATGCGGCGCAACCTTACGCCACCGCTCCGACAAGCCTGCTCGCCGGCGGCTACACCGCGAACACCTGCGAGTCGTCGGCGAACGCCTTGAACTCCAGCGCGTTGCCCGCCGGGTCGAGCAGGAACATCGTCCACTGCTCGCCCGGCAACCCCTCGAAGCGCAGGTACGGCTCGATGACGAATGCCGTGCCCGCCTCGCGGAAGCGGTCCGCCAGTTCGTGGAACTCCGGGATCGTCAGGATGAGTCCGAAATGGGGGACGGGAACGTCGTGGCCGTCCACCGGGTTGTGCACCCGCTTGGAAGGGGCGGGCGCGAGGTGGGTGACGAACTGATGGCCGTGCAGGTTCCAGTCGATCCAGGTGTCCGAGCTGCGGCCCTGGGCGCAGCCGACGAGGTCGCCGTAGAACCGGCGGGCCGCGTCCAGGTCGTCGACGGGCATGGCCAGATGGAACCGGGGGAGCGGGGCGTCCGTCATTGGAGGCTCTTTCCGTAGGTATGCGGCTGAACCACCACTAACTACCCGGGCACGGTCGTCGCGGAACCGGTCTACCAGCCCTCGCCCCAGCTCTCGCTGTTGCTGCAGATCTTCACCGCGACGCTCTTCCGGAAACTCTTGGGGGTGACCACCTCGAAGACGATGTTGTACGTGCCTTCGCCCTTCCACGTGATGGACGGAAGCAGGGGCTTCGACGACGGCGTGCCCTGCTGCCTGCCCTGGTTCTGGCCGTTGACCAGCCACCGGTAGCTGTAGGTGCCCGTTGCCGCGACCTTGGCCCAGATGTTCATGTCGTTGCGCCAGCAGTCGCCCACCTTGTCGCCCTCGTAGGTGAAGGCCACCGACGTCACGCCCCCCGAGCCGCCGCTGGTCGCGGTCGGTTTGGCGGTGGTGGGCCTCGTGGTGGGCCTCGACGTGGGCTTTCCGGTGGGCTCCGTCGTGGGGTGGGTGGTTGCGCTGGTCTTGGGGGCCTTCGGGGTCTTCGTGGTCTTGGTGGGGCGGGGCTTGGAGGTCGGGTGCGGGCTTTTGGTGGCCTTCGTCGTCCCAGTGGCGGGGGCGGAGGGAGTAGGGGTCGGGGTTGTGACGATGGCGGCGGTGGTGGTCCGGCCGGGCCATATGGGTGACCAGAGCCAGGCCGCCGCCACGGCACCGGCCACGACGACCGCGGCTCCGCCGGCCAGCAGGGCCGTTGTTCGCCTGTTGCCGGGATTCGCTCGAACGGGTCCGGTCTGGAGGTGGTGGACCGGAGGCTGCCGCGGATGCCCGGGACCGACGCCCGGCCCGGGGAAGGGCGCGTGCGAAGGGCCGCCCGGGAAGGGCGCGTGCGAAGGGCCGCCCGGGAAGGAGGCGTGCGGAGGACCGCCCGGGAATGCCACGTGCCCGGGTCCGCGGCCCGGGGCTGGGGGTGGAGGTGTCTGGCCGCCGATGAGCCGGAAGAGGACGTCCTGCATGGCCGGGCGAGCTGCGGGGTCCTTGGCGAGGCACGCGTACACGATCGAGCGCAGCGGCTCGGGCACCCCGTCGAGGCGCGGCTCCTCGTACTGGATCCGCCTGAGCACCGCGGGCACGGAGTCGTTGCCGAACGGCGGGGCGCCGGTGGCCGCGTACACCATGACGGCCCCCCACGCGAACACGTCCACCGCCGGGCCGGCGGCGGCCCCCATGAACTGCTCGGGCGCCATGTACGCGGGCGTCCCCACGATGCTGCTGGTACGGGTCAGCGAGGCATCCATCGCCCGGGCGATGCCGAAGTCGATGACGCGCGGCCCGTCCCGCCCGAGCAGGACGTTGGCGGGCTTGAAGTCCCGGTGGACGACGCCCGCGCGGTGGACGGCGGCCAGCGCCGTGGCCGTCGCGACCGCCAGTCGCTGCAGGTCGGCCCCGGCGTGGAGGCCCGCGTTCTGGAGCGAGGGGCCGTCGACGTACTCGGTCACGATGTACGGCCGTGCGCCCAGGGAGGCGTCCAGTACCTGCGCGATGCAGAACGGCTCGACCCGGCGCGCGGCCGCGATCTCCTTGGCGAACCGGCCGTCACCGGGCAGCCCCTCGCGCAGCACCTTGACGGCGACCCGGGTGCCGTCGGGGGCGGTGGCCAGGTAGACCACACCTTGGCCACCCTCGCCGAGCTGCCTGACCACCCGGTACGGGCCGATGGCCTCCAACGTCATGAGTTTTCTATGTCGCAGACGTTGAACGAGACGCTCTTCTGCGTCACGGACGGCGCGGTGACCTTGAGGGTGACGGTGTGGCGCCCGGCCTTGAGCATGTACATCCCGGACGAAATGAACGCGGTGTATTGGTCCTTCGGCACCCACGACCTGTCTCGCGCGATCGTCCTGCCGTCGACCAGCCAGGCGGCGGAGACCCACACCTCACGCCGGGTCGACTCCACATTCGTCTGGAAGTGCACCGGCGGCATGTAGCAGCCCTCGGCGTGGTTCTGGCCGGGACCGCCGGACAGCTCGATCGCGAGGATGCTGGCCCTGGCGGTCGTGGCCGGTCTCTTGGTGGTGCGGGTAGCGGTGGGGGTCTTGGTCGGGGTCTTGGTCGGGGTCTTGCTCGGGCGCGCCGTGGTGACCTTGGGGGTGGGGGTGGCCGAGGGCGTGGGAGTGGTCTTCGGAGTGGTCTTTCGCGCGGTGGGCGTATGGGTGGGCTTGCGGGTCTTCCGCGGCGGGGGCGTCGTGGCCGGGTTTTTCGTGGTCCGGGTGGCGGAGGGGCTCGTGGAATCGGCGGCGAGGGACGCCGAGGTGGCCGGGTTCGACCAGGGGGCCAGCCAGACGACGCCGCCGACGAGCGACACCACCACGACACTCGACACGCCGACCGCCACCGGAATGCCGATCTGCCGGCCACCCGCCGCCCGAGCCCGCCGCCCCGGCCCTCGCCCCGCCCCAGGGACCGGCCCGTGGCCCGGCATCGGCCCGTGGCCCGGTGTCGGTGCCTGACCCGGCATCGGTCCGTGGCCGGGTGCCGATCCGTGGCCGGGCACCGGCCCAAGCCCCTGACCCGGCATCGGTCCGTGGCCGGGTGCCGATCCGTGGCCATACATTCGCTCAGCTCCGTACCCAGCCCCAGCCCCCGGCCGCGGTCCGAAGAGTCCTTGCGCCTGTGCCTGTGCCTGGAAGTCCTGGTGGTACGGGGGAGGGCTCGGGACCGCGGAGTTCTGCCCGCTCAACAGCCGCAGGATCACGTCCCGCATGGTCGGCCGGGCACCGGGATCCTTGGCGAGGCAGTCGTACACGATCGACCGCAACGGTTGCGCCAGGTCACCGAGCTGCGGTTCGTTGTGCAGGATGCGGTTGATGATGGCAGGCAACGTGTCCTGCCCGAACGGCGGCGTCTCGTTGGCCGCCCACGCCATGACCGACGCCCAGGCGAACACGTCGGTGGGCGGCCCCACCGGCTGCCCTGCCAACTGCTCGGGAGCCATGTACGCAGGCGTGCCGACGATGCTGCTGGTGTGCGTGACGGCGTCGTCCATGGCCCGGGCGATGCCGAAGTCGATGACGCGCGGCCCGCCGGGGCCGAGCAGCACGTTCGCGGGCTTGAAGTCCCGATGCACGATGCCCGCCTGATGGATGGCGGCCAGCGCGGTGGCCGTCGCGACCGCCAGCCGCTGCAGGTCCGCCCCGCTGTGGCGACCTGCCTGCTGCAGGGAGGGCCCGTCGACGTACTCGGTCACGATGTACGGCCGTTCGCCCAGCGAGACGTCCAGCACCTGCGCGATGCAGAACGGCTCCACCCGCCGCGCGGCCGCGATCTCCTTCGCCAGCCTGTCGTCGAAACCCGCGCCCTCGCGCAGCAGCTTGACCGCCACACGCTGCCCGTCGGGCGTCTGCCCGAGGTAGACGGTCCCCTGGCCGCCCGCTCCCAGCCGGCCGAGCAAGCGATATGCGCCTAACGCCGCTGGGTCATCCTCCCGGAGCGGTTCGACATGCGCCATGAGAGAAGTGACTCCTGAGACGGGGGCGGGTGATCTTTACGTACCATAGCGACTGCAATACGGATTTGTAGTGATGTTCCGCTGTCGTCGAAAACCTTTCGGTTGCCGCAATATGTGGCCCAGTTGGCGAGACGTACGGGGCCAGACCCAGGTCAACGACGCTGCAAAGCGAGCAACTCTGAGACCGTGACGAATCGGTATCCCTGGTCACGGAGGCCAGTGATCAGGCCTTTGACGGCCTCGCGAGTGTTCCGCCCATTGGCATACCAGGGGTGGAGCAAGATGATCGACCCTGGCCTGGTCTCCTCGCGCACAGTCGCGACGATCTCGGTGGCGGTTGGAGTCTTGCCCGAGTCCGGTTCCACATCCCACATCACCGTGCGCCTCTGGTTGTCGGCCAGATACAGCGGTAGCAGCAGCAATTTCTTGCCCGTCGGCGGACGGAACAGGATCTCGCCGCGCTGCCCCGCCCTCCGGATGGCCGCGTCGGTGCGTTCAACCTCACTCGCCACGGTGGCGGGCGAAACGAAGACCATTCGCCGATGGGTGTAGGTGTGGTTGGCGAGCTGATGGCCGGCGGCGACCAGCGCCCGCGCGTCCTGCGGCCGGGCCTCGACCTGTGCGCCGATGACGAAGAACGTCGCGCGAACGCGCTGCTCGGCGAGGATGTCGATGATCTCGGGGGTGTTCTCGTCAGGGCCGTCGTCGAAGGTCAGGGCAACGACCTTCTCATCGGTCGCCACACGGTCGGTCAGTTCTCCCGCCAGTTGGAAGGTCCGGGCGTTCATCAGCTGATACAGGCCCATCGCGCCAAGGAGAAGGATGGCGAGAGGGGCCACGAGAAGCTTGATCCATCTTTTCCGCACAGTCGTTTCGGCTGCGTTCATGGATGATCATGGAATCACAATCTCCGCGTTGCTCCGCCCAAGAGTCACTGAGTGGGGCGCGGCAGCGACGCGGTCACGATCAGGCCGCCGCCCTCCCGCGGCTGCGCTCTGACGTCCCCGCCGTGCGCGACCGCCACCGACCGTACGATCGACAGCCCCAGCCCCGCGCTCCTCGCCGTGACCACGCGCTCGGCCCCGTGCCGGTGGAACGGCTTGAACAGCAGCGGGATGTCGTACGGCGGCACACTCGGGCCGGTGTTGCTGACCTCGACTTCCACCTTCCCGTCGGACACGGTGCGGCTCGCCACGCGCACCCACCCGGTCCCGTCGTCCACGTTGTGCCGGATGCCGTTCTCGACGAGGTTGTGCACCAGCCGTTCAAGCAGCAGCGCGTCCCCGGTGGTGGGCGCCTGGGCGGTGACCTCGTACACGGTGACCTTCGCCTCGTGAGCGTCCCCGGCGGTCTGCGCGACCACGTGCGTCACCACGTCCGCCAGGTCCACCGGCGAGCGGTCCGCGATCTCCTGTTCGGAGCGGGCCAGCAGGAGGAGGCCGGAGATGAGCCGTTCGTGGCGGGCGTTGATCTCCAGCAGGCTCTCGCCCAGCTCCTTGATCTCGGGAGGGGCCGTACGGCGGTGCATGGCCAGCTCGACCAGCGCCCGGTTCAGGGTCAGCGGCGTACGCAGCTCGTGCGAGGCGTTCGCCACGAACCTGCGCTGCCCGTCGAAGGACTGGTCCAGCCGCTCGACCATGGTGTCGAACGTGTCGGCGAGCTGCTTGACCTCGTCATCGGGTCCTTCCAGCGCGATCCGCTCGTGCAGCCCGCGCTCGGCCATGGGGGCGGCCGCGATCCTGCGCGCCGTGTCGGTCACCCGGTGCAGCGGGGCCAGCGCCCGGCCCGCGACCACCCAGCCGAGCCCCAGCGCAGCGCCGCCGACCACGACCAGCGCGATCGCGCCCTGCGCGATCAGCGACGTGACGGCCGCGCTGCGCAGCTCTTCCTCCTGCTGGCGCAGCCACTCCACCGCGGCGTCGCCGGTGACCACGACGCCGTCCCGGGCCAGGAGCAGCTTCTTCATCCTGCCGGGCTCGGGCTCGAACCGGCTCTCGAACGACTGTGTCAGCTGCTGGTTGAACAGGAGATAGGTGACGCCGAGCAGGGTGAGCCCGGCGACCAGGAAGAGGCCCCCGTACATCAGCGTGAGGCGCAGCCGGAGGGTCATGCGATCCGGTACCCCACCCCCGGCACGGTCTCCACGACCGGCGGGTCGGCGAGCTTGCGGCGCAGCTTGAGAATGGTGAGCCGGACCGCCCCGGTGAACGGGTCCGCGTTCTCGTCCCACGCCTTCTCCAGCAGCTGCTCGGCCGAGACGACGCTCCCGTTCGCCCGCAGCAGCTCGGCCAGCACCGCGAACTCCTTCTTCGACAGCGGCACGAACCGCCCGTTCCTGAACACCTCCCTGCGCGCCGGGTCGAGCGTGATCCCGGCCCGCCGCAGCACGGGCGGGACGGCTGGGCGCGAGCGCCGCCCCAGGGCCAGCACGCGGGCGGCCAGCTCGGGGAAGGCGAACGGCTTCGTCAGGTAGTCGTCGGCTCCCAGGGACAGGCCGGTCACCCGGTCGTCGAGCTGGGCGGCGGCCGTCAGCATCAGCACCCGCGCGTCCCGCTCCGACTCGACCAGCTCCCTGCACACCTCGTCGCCGTGCACCCGCGGCAGGTCCCGGTCCAGCACGACCACGTCGTAGTCGTTGACGGCGATCCGTTCCAGCGCCGCCTCGCCGTCGTGCGCCAGATCGACCGCGTGGGTCTCCTCACGCAGCCACTCGGCAATCGCGTCGGCGAGCAGCCGCTCGTCCTCAACCACCAGCACCCGCATGGCGCACCTTTCATTCGCTTACGGAGCTGAGTGTGGCCTAGGCGGCATTTGCTCAAAATAAGCGCGAACGGAAACGCTGAGGAAACAGCGGCCCCTATTGCATCTCCCCTCGAGACGGCATCCATCCGACAGAGGGAAGATCTCATGCGAGTACGAGTCCTCGGCGCGCTGGCGGCGGCCGCACTGTTCCTGGCCGGCTGCGGTGCGGACGACGGCGGCGGAGCCGAGGTGGCGTCGGTCAGCGGCACCGGCACCCAGGCCGCCTCCAGCGCGAAGCCGAGTGAAGACCCGCACCAGAAGATGCTCAAGTTCGCCCAGTGCATGCGCGAGAACGGCGTGCCCATGGACGACCCGCAGCCGGGCAAGGGCATCATGATGAAGCTCGACGGGAGCATCCCGAAGGAGACGGTCGACAAGGCCCAGGAGACGTGCAAGGAGTACGCCCCGAGCGGCGAGCGCGCCGGCCAGCCCGACCCGAAGCGCGGCGAGGCGCTGCGCAAGCTCGCGCAGTGCATGCGTGACAACGGCGTCGAGAGCTTCCCCGACCCCGACGGCGGCGCCATGCGCATCACCGGCGAGGTCGGCAAGGACCCCGACTTCAAGGCCGCCCAGCAGAAGTGCCAGAAGGAGTCCGCCGAGGCCGGTATGGGAGGTCTTTGATGGGCCCGGTGACAGACGGGGCCACCCTTGGGGGGAGGGCGGAGCCGGACGCGCCGGCCTCCAGGCCGCGCCGGCGCCGCGGCCGGGGCAGGCTGGTCGCCGGGCTCCTGACCGTGGTGGCCGTGGCCGGAGGCGGGTTCGTGGCCGTCAACAGCGCGGGCCTGCTCCAAGGCAGCGCCGGCCCGACCGCGTCGGCCGGCGCCCTGCCCCCGGCCACCACCACGGTGACCAGGCAGACCCTGAACGACACCAGGGACGCCGACGGCGAGCTCGGCTACGGCCCGGTGACCACGGCAATGAGCAGGAAGCCCGGCACGGTCACCTGGCTGCCCGACAGCGGCGCGCAGATCACCCGCGGCAGGTCGCTGTACCGGGTGGACAACAAGCCGGTCGTGCTCATGTACGGCTCGACGCCCGCGTACCGCGACCTCAAGGTCGGCGTGGAGGGCAAGGACGTCGAGAACCTGGAACGGAACCTCAGCAAGCTCGGCTACGACGGGTTCACGGTCGACGACGAGTACACCTATGACACCGCCGAGGCGGTCATGGAATGGCAGGAGGACCGCGGCCTGGACGAGACGGGCGTGGTCGAGCTGGGCCGGGTCGTGTTCGCCCCCGGCAAGGTGCGGGTGGAGAGCCTGGAGTCCGAGGAGGGCCAGCCGACCGCTCCGGGGCAGAAGGTCCTGACTTATACGGGCACGTCCAAGGTGGTCACGGTCAAGCTGGAGGCCGAGGACCAGCGGATGGCCAAGAAGGACGCCAAGGTCGAGGTCACGCTGCCGGACGGCAAGAGTGTGCAGGGCAAGGTCACCGAGGTGGCCACGGTCATCGAGCCGGCCGAGAGCCAGAACGCGGACCCGGAGACCCGGGTGGAGGCGCTCGTCTCGATCGGGGCCGCCAAGGCCGCCAAGGGGCTGGACAAGGCGGCGGTGGACGTGACGTTCACGGCCTCCAAGCGCAAGAACGTGCTGACCGTGCCGGTGGCGGCGCTGGTGGCGCTGCAGGAGGGCGGGTACGGGCTGGAGATCATCGAGGGGGGCAGGTCACGATATATCAAGGTTGAGACAGGTTTGTTCTCCGGGGGGCGGGTCGAGGTCAGCGGCGACGGGCTGGCCGAGGGCATGACCGTGGGGATGCCGAAATGACGTATCCCATGATCGCTCTGACGGACGTGTGCAAGACGTACCCGGGCGGCGTGGCGGCGCTGGCGTCGGTGTCGTTGCGGATCCAGCACGGCGAGCTGGTCGCCATCGTCGGCCCGTCCGGGTCGGGCAAGTCGACGATGCTCAACGTCGTCGGCACCCTCGACCGGCCCACGTCCGGGTCCATCCACATCGACGGGTACGACGTGTCGAAGCTGTCCGACAGTCAGCTGTCGGCGCTGCGGGCCACCACGATCGGGTTCGTGTTCCAGTCGTTCCACCTCGCCGCGAAGGTCCCGGCGCTCGACAACGTGGCCGACGGCCTCGTCTACACCGGCCTGGGCAGGTCGGAGCGGCGCCGCCGCGCGGCCCAGGCGCTGGAGCGGGTGGGGCTCGGGCACCGGACGGACCACGAGCCGCACGAGCTGTCCGGCGGCGAGCGGCAGCGCGTGGCCATCGCCAGGGCCGTGGCGGGCGACCCGCCGCTGCTCCTGGCCGACGAGCCGACCGGGGCCCTGGACTCGGTGTCGGGCACGGGGGTGATGGAGCTGCTGCACGAGCTGAACGCGAGCGGCACCACCATCGTGATCATCACGCATGACCGGGAGATCGCCGCCAGCCTGCCCAGGCAGGTGCGGATGCGCGACGGCCAGATCATCTCCGACACCGCGCGGGTCCCCCTGGAGGCGGTGTGATGTCCATGGTGGAGGTGGCGCGCCCGAAATTGCGCCCGGCCAGGATGCGGTCCCGCGACGTGATGCGGGTCGGGGCGGTGGGCCTGCGCACCCGGCCGCTGCGGGCGTTCCTGTCCGCGCTGGGCATCGCCATCGGCATCGCGGCCATGGTGGGCGTGGTCGGACTCTCGTCCTCCTCGGGCGCCGAGCTCGACCGTACGCTCTCCGCGCTCGGCACCAACCTGCTCACGGTCTCGTCCGGCACCACGCTCACGGGCGAGGCCGCGCAGATGCCGAAGGAGGCGGAGTCGATGATCGAGCGCATCGGCCCCGTCCAGGCCGTCTCGTCGATCGGGCGCATGGGCGACGTCAAGGTCTACCGGTCGGAGGAGATCCCCGAGGCCCAGACCAGCGGCATCGCCACGTACGCGGCCCGCCTCGACCTGCCCGCCACCGTGGGCGCGACCCTGCGGAACGGCACCTGGCTCAACGCGGCCACCGAACGCTACCCGGCCGCCGTGCTCGGCTCCTTGGCGGCCCAGCGGCTCGGCGTGGGCTCGGCCTCGCCCGACACGCAGGTCGTGGTGGGAGGGATCCGCTTCACGGTCATCGGGGTCCTGGAACCGGTGGCGCTCGCCACCGACCTGGACAGCGGCGTCCTGGTCGGCTGGCCGGTGGCGGAGTCCAGGCTGGGCTTCGACGGACACCCGACGACGCTCTACACCCGCTCCGACGAGGCCAAGCTGGAGGCCGTACGCCAGGTGCTGGCCGGGACCGCCAACCCGGAGGCGCCCAACGAGGTGGACGTCTCCCGGCCCTCCGACGCCCTCGCCGCCAAGCAGGCGACCAGCCAGGCGTTCGCCAACCTCCTGCTGGGGGTGGGCGCGGTGGCGCTGCTCGTGGGCGGGGTCGGCGTGGCCAACACCATGGTCATCTCGGTGCTGGAACGCCGCGCGGAGATCGGCCTGCGCCGCTCCCTCGGAGCCACGCGCGGCCAGATCCGCACCCAGTTCCTCGCGGAGTCGCTCCTGCTGTCGGCTCTTGGCGGGGGTGGGGGGATCCTGCTGGGGACGGGTGTCACGATGGGGTACGCGCTGTACAGCGGCTGGCCCTCGGTGGTGCCCGCCTGGGCCACCGTCGGCGGCCTCGCGGCGACCCTGGTCATCGGCGCGGCAGCGGGGCTCTACCCGGCGATCCGCGCCTCCCGCCTGTCCCCGACCGAAGCCCTCTCCACCCCCTGACGCCGCACGGCCCCCGCACTCGCACACGACCACGCCGCTCGGCCCCCGGCCCCGCGCACTCGCACTCGACCACGCCGCACGGCCTGGGTGCGCCGTCTCATGCGCGTCGGGGGCTCGGACGCGACGCCTGGCTCGGCTGAGCGGTCACTTGTCCGGCCCGGCCCAGGCGAGGGCGTTGCGGAGCCGGGCGATCAGGCCCAGGTCGTCCACGAACCGGCCCAGGCCGAGGGCCACGCACTCCAGGGGCCGCTCCGCCCTCCGTACCGGCATTCGCAACGACGCCCGCAGCCGCCGCGCGAGCCCCCGCAGCAGCGCGCCGCCTCCTACCAGCACCGCGCCCCGCCCCCCGAGGTCCGCGGCGAGCTCGGCCGGGCATCGCTCGACCGTGTCCATCGCCGCCCGCACGATGGCCTCGACCGGCTGCCTGGTCGCCTCGTAAACCTGCTGGACCGGCAGCCGTACCTCGCGCTCCTGGCCGGTGTCCGGGTCACGGGCACGCATCGTCACGTGCCGGTTCAGCGGTTCCCACTCGGCGCCGATGTGGCGTTTGGCCGACTCGGCCTCGTGCTCGTCGAGGAGGAGGCAGTGTTTGTGCTCGACCAGGCGGACGATGGCCCTGTTGACGGCCTCGCCGCCGCCGGGGACGGCCGTCGTGGCCACGGCGGCCCCGGAAGAGAGCACGGCGATCCTGGCGGAGTCGCGCCCGATGTCGATCACCATGTGCCCCGCGAAGCTGTCGACCGGCAGTCCGGCGCCGAGCGCCGCCGCGAGCGAGTGCGGGATCAGCTCGATCCGCCTGGCGTCCGCCTCGAACGCCAGGTCGCTCAGCGCCGTCCGCTCGATCGGGGTGGAGCTGTCGGGCAGCGCCATGACCAGGCGCGGCCTGGCGAACGGATTGCGCTGCACCTTGCTCAGGAAGTGCCTGACCATGCGCCAGGTGAGCTCGCCGTCGACCGGCAGGCCGCCGCTGACCGGCCAGCACGTCTCGCCGTCGGTCGCGTCCGCGCCGTACGCGATGACCTTGCCGGTGCGGTCGTCGAGCACGACAGCCGAGGGCTCGTCGAGCACGATGCCCTTGCCCCGGGCATAGATGCGCGTGCTCGTGCCTCCCAGATCCACCGCCAGGTCACGGCCGAGGAGGCTCATGGCAGGACCGGGGGCTTGACCATCATGCCGGGTCTATTTCCTGAGCTGCTCCAACCCAACACCAGGAACCGAACGGTTCCCTTTTACCTAGGCGTATCTTGTCCGGCAGCACCCCGACGCCAGGAGGACCGGCAGTGCTCGACTACGACCTCGAGGCCGAACACTACGACGAGACCCGGGGCGGGCTGCCGCGTGCCGTGGCCGCCGCCGACGCCGTGCGCCGCCTCGTATCCGGTGGCACGCTGCTCGACATCGCCTGCGGCACCGGGCTCGTGACGAGGGAGCTGGCCGGTCGGGGGCTGCGGGTGCTCGGGGTGGACGCCTCCGCGGGGATGGCGCGGATCGCCGCCGGGCGCGTGGACGTCGTGCTGGGCGACGCCCGTACGCTGCCCGTACGCGACGGCTCGGTCGACGCGGTCACCACCATCTGGCTGCTGCACCTGCTGGACGACGCCCGCCCGGTGATCGCCGAGGCCGCCCGCGTGCTGCGGCCAGGCGGAGTTTTCGTCACGACGGTCGACAAGGGAGCCGCGCACGGTACGGGAGGGCGCAGGGAGCCGTCCGACCGGGCCGGCCTGGTCGTCGAGGAGGCGGCCAGACACGGGCTCCGGCCGAGCGGCGAGACCCGATTCGTGGGACACGGGCAGGGCTGCTCAGGCCCGGACCCGGTGTTCCGCCTGATGGCGTTCACCCTCGACTGAACGTTGTCGGGTGGGTGGCAGTGCAGTCCCGCAAAGCCGGTGGGGAAGCCGGTTTCGCGTCATAAGCGGGGCCATGCGAAGCTGTGACTGTCCCCAACACCATGGAGGTCCTCATGGCGGATACACCGGAGCAGGAAGTCAGCGAAACTCCCGAGGACGAGATGAAGCGCAAGTTCCGCGAGGCGCTGGAGCGCAAGCGCAACCAGCACGCGGGCTCGGGCGCGGGTGGCAGGGGCGGTGACCCGTCGAAGATCCATGGGTCGCACGGTCCGGCTGCGAGTAAAAGATCGTTCAGGCGCAAGAGCGGCGGCTGAGGCTGGGATTTCCCAGGGGGGTACGGCACTGCCGTGCCCCCTTTTTTCTTTGTGCGGGAAGGTAGATCTTCTGCCCGATTCATGACGAAGTGTTTGCGTATGTCCGGAATGCGTGGTTAGAGTGTTGCCCAATTCACAGCCGGTGGCGTGGACCTCACCCAGGAGGGACAGCCGGCTGGCGCCGAATCCCGATCACTCGGGAACCGGGGACCCATCGCAGTTGGGGTGAATCCGACCACGTGTCGGTAGGGCATCTCCACGCCCGAACCCGCCAGCTAACCCGGTAGGCGAGATGGAGAGGACATATGAACCGCATGCCCGACCGCGTCGCACCCCCGGACAGCGTGATAGCCGCCGCCTACTGAGCGGTCCCTTCCTCAGGCTCGTTTCGCGCTCCGCGTAGCTATCTCCCCTTTGCCAGGTGCTCTGCCTAGCTACGCCCTTTTTCGAGCGAGCGCAACTCCCTGCCCCCGTCGCGAAGGACTTTACTTTTCATGTCTGCACGTTTTGGCCTGCGTTCTCTTGTCCTGCTCACCGCCTGCACCGTAAGTGCGCTCGCCGTCGCCGGCACCGCGGCTCACGCCGACTCGAACGATGATGAGAAGGTCCTGCTCAAGGGCTCGACAACGGCTTCGTACTTCTGGGACGACGCCTCCGGCCGCGCAGGTGACACCGGGCTGCCCGCCAGCGGCAAGCCCATGCAGAAGGGCCTGGCCGCCAGCCCGAGCTGGCCGCTCATGACCGAGGGTTACGTGGTCTACAAGGGCAAGAAGATGCCGTTCTTCGTCGGCGACCGCGGCCCGGGCGTGCCCTCCAACCGCGGGATCATGCTGGACCTGGACGCCAAGACGTTCGCGGAGCTCACCGGCGGCACGTTCAACTCCGACACGCTGCATGTCGACGGCAACGGTGGCCAGGGGCACATCAAGGTCGACTACGTCATCACCAAGTGGGGCAAGGGTCCGGGCAAGAAGAACTACCCCGTTCCGTTCTCGACCCGCGCCTGGGCCGAGCAGGACAACAACCCGGCCGAGCCGCCGCCCGCGGCCGCTGAGACCGCGCCCACCGAGACCGCGCCCACCTCGTTCTCGAAGACCACGGCCGCCGTCCTGGCCGGCGCCGTGGCCGTGGCCGGCGGCAGCGCGGCGCTCACCAGCGACCGCATCCGCGGCCTCATGAATCTCTGACTTCACGGGCTTTACGGGTCGCTACCAGAATGTCATTCTGGTCCTCGTGACCACCCGGGTAGCCGCGAACGGCATCGAAATCGCCTACGAGAGTTTCGGTTTGCACGAGGGCCGTCCCCTGCTCCTCATCATGGGCCTCGGCGCGCAGCTCATCCACTGGGACGAAGGGCTCTGCGAGCTGCTGGCGGAGCAGGGACACCACGTCGTACGGTTCGACAACCGCGACGCGGGCCTGTCCACGCACTTCCACGACAAGGGCGCTCCCACTTTTGGGGCGCCCTCGCCGTACCTGCTGGACGATCTGGCCGACGACGCCGCGGGGCTCATGGAGGCACTCGGATGGCCCGCCGCGCACGTGGTCGGCGCCTCGATGGGCGGCATGATCGCCCAGGCCCTGGCCATCCGCCACCCGGACCGGGTGCTGACCCTGACCTCGATCATGTCCACGCCCGGCCCCTCGGTGGCCCCGCCGACGGAGACCGCGCTCGCCGCCCTCATGGCCAGGCCCCCGGCCGACCGCGAAGCCGTGCTCGCCCAGGCGGTGCAGACCTGGTCGGTCCTCGGCTCGCCCGGATACGAGCTGGACCGCGAGAGGATCCGCGAGCTGGCCGGGCTGGCGTTCGACCGCTGCTTCGACCCCGACGGCACGGCCAGGCAACTCGCCGCGATCATGGCTTCGGGCGACCGCACGGCGCTGCTCGCGGGCGTACAGGTGCCCACGCTGGTGCTGCACGGGGAGGTCGACCAGCTCATCCCGGTCGCCGCCGGCCACGCCACGGCCGCCGCCGTCCCCGGCGCTCGCCTGGTGACCTACCCGGGCATGGGCCACGACCTGCCGCGCCCGCTCTGGCCCGCCATCGTGGCGGAGATCGCCAAGCTCACCGCCGCCTAGCCCGGTTCCGTGGGGGAGCGGGCCTAGCCGAAGTGGGCGCGGGTCTCGGCGAACGCCTGATCCGTGCCCTCCAGGGCCTTCGCCACGTCCGCCTCCGTGTGCGCGGCCGACATGAACCAGTTGTGCCACGGGTGCAGGTAGACCCCGTGCCGCAGGCAGGCGTCGCTCCAGTACATCGCGACGGAGAGATCGGCGTCCCCGTCGAAGCTGAGCCACGGGATCGTCACCGGTCCCGTCTGGTTCACCACGAACCCGTGGGACTTGGCCTGCGCGTACAGCCCCTCGCGGAGCTGCGTGCCGGCCCGCTCCATGGCCCCGATGCCGTCCGTGTCGCGCAGGGTCTCGATGGTCGCCTTGGCCGCCGCCATGGCGACCGCCGAGAACCAGAACGAGCCCGTGGAATACAGCGTCTGCGCCGGTCCGCGCAGCGCGTCTGTGCCGGTGACGGCCGCGATCGGGTAGCCGTTGGCCATGGCCTTCGACCAGGCCGTCAGGTCGGGGCGTACCCCATAGGGCTCCCAGGAGCCGCGCAGGTCGATCCGGAACCCCGCCCGCACGTCGTCGATCACCAGCGCCGCCCCGAGCCGGTCGGCCAGCGCGCGGGCGCCGCGCGCGAAGACGGGCTCCACCAGCTCCTGGTCCTCGAACGAGTCGTGCTTGAACGGCGTCACGATGATCGCCGCCACGTCCCCCTCCGCGGTCGCCGCCGCGGCCTCCAGCGACTCCAGGGAGTTGTACGTGAACTCCACCAGGTCCGCCCGCTCGTTGGGCGTCGTGCCCGACAGGGACGGCGTGCACCAGGGGTCCGCCCCGTGATAGGCGCCATGGGCCATCAGCACCTTGGTCCGGCCCGTGGCGGCCCTGGCCACCATGAGCGCCTGGGTCGTGGCGTCGGTGCCGTTCTTGGAGAACATCGCCCAATCGGCGCTGGGCACGGTCTCCACGAGCAGTTCGGTCAGCTCCACCATGATCGGGCCTGGGCCGTTGAGGCAGTCGCCGAGCGCGGCCTGCCTGGCGGCGGCCTCCTCCACACGCGGGTGCCGGTGCCCGAGCACGACCGGGCCCCAGCTGCACATGAAGTCGATGTACTCGCGCCCGTCCACGTCCCACTGCCGGCAGCCCTCGCCGCGTTCGAAGAACTGCGGGAAGCCCGGGGCGAAGAGAGCGGCGTTGAGGTGCCCGTACATGCCGCCGGGGACGACCTTCAAGGCCCGTCGGCGGAGTTCTGCGTCGGTCATCCGAGGATCCTTAGAGTCGAGTCGAGGTCGGTGAGGCCGGCGTCCGAGCCGAGCCCCGTGGCGACGCGGGCGGCGGCGGCCGTGCCCCAGCGGGCCGCGGTCAGCACGTCCTGTCCGTGCAGGAGCCCCGTCAGGAAGCCGGCGCAGTACGCGTCTCCGCAGCCGGTCGTGTCCGAGACGTCCGTCTTGATGGCGGGCACCGGCTCCGTGCCGTCGGGAGTGACCACGAGGCTGCCCGACGCGCCGAGCGTGACCAGCACACCGCGCGGCCCGTCCGCCAGCAGCGTCTGAGCGGCCTCCTGGACGTCGGAGCAGCCGGTCATGAGCAGCGCCTGCGACTCGTTCGGCAGCACGTAGTCCACGTGCGGCAGAAAAGCTCGGGCCATTCCCAATAAATCAGGCATCTCTGAAAGGAGGTCCATCGTGACGATGGTGCCCGCGGCCCGTACCGAGTCCAGGAGGGCGAAGAAGGCCGGGTCGCCCAGGCCGAACGTGACATCCATGCCGCCCAGGTGGATCGCCCGCACGCCGCGCAGCAGCTCGGCGTCGAGGTCCGCGTACGTCACCGTGAGGTTCGCCCCGGGCACGTGGAAGCTGGGCCGCCCGCCATCCGGCCTGATGGGCAGGATCGAGGCGGCCGTCTGCTCGCCCGCCCTGCGCACGAGACGTGAGGCGTCCACGCCGCGCTTGGTGAGCACCGCGACCAGGAAGTCGCCCAGCTCGTCATCGCCGATCGCGCCCATGGTGACCACGGAGTTGCCCAGCTTGACCAGGTCGACGGCCGTCCCGGCGGCGGCGCCCGCGGCGGTGAGGCGGATCTGGTCCACCAGCACGGTGTCCTGGCCCTGGGGAATGTGATCGACGGGCCTGGTGAGGATGTCGACGATGTGGACGCCGACGGTGGCGACGGTCATAGTCTAAATAGACAGACGTCCGAATAAAAAGTCAATGGAGGAGCCGATGCCCAAGATCGTCGATCACGACGAGCGCAGGCGCGAGTTCCTGTCAGCCGCCCGCCGGGTGATCGTCAGGGACGGCATCGACGCCGCAACCACGCGGGCCATCGCCAAGGAGGCCGGATACTCCAACGGCGTGCTCGCCCACTATTTCGCCGACAAGGACGAGATCCTGCTGTCGGCGCTGCGCCAGTCGCACCAGCGCATCCGAGACCGGCTCACCAGCAAGGTCGAGGGCGTGACCGGGCTGGCCGCGCTGCGCGAGCTGCTGCTGGACAACCTGCCGCTCGACGCGGAGCGCACCCAGGAGACCCGGCTGGAGGTCAGCTTCTGGAGCCGCAGCCTGGCCTCGGAGCGCCTGGCCGAGGTGCAGCGCACGGAGGCGGGCGAGCTGCGCGCCGCCGTACGTGACCTGCTGGGGCAGGCTCGCGCGGCCGGCGAGCTCCGCACGGACGACAACCTCGACGACCTGACCGAGCACCTCCTCGCCCTGATGGACGGCCTCAGCCTGCACCTGCTCCTCTATCCGGGGCGGCTCAAGCGCGTCGACATCGAGCGGCTCATGCTCCAGGCCCTCGACCGCCTGTGAGGGAGCGCCAGGATTGCTGTAATTCGGACGACCGACTACATTCGAAACGCATGAGCCTGCGCGAGCAGTTGTGCGAGTACGGCCGCCGCGCCGTCGAGCTGGGCCTGGTCATCGGCACGTCGGGCAACCTGAGCGTGCGCCAGGGGGAGCTGGTCGCGGTCACGCCCTCGGGGGTGGCGCTCGACCGGCTGACCCCGGAGATGTGCCCCATCGTGGACGTCGAGGGCCACCTCGTGGAAGGCGAGCTCCAGCCGTCCAGCGAGACCCCCATGCACCTGGCCGTCTACGAGACCACGGACGCCCAGGCCATCGTGCACACGCACTCGGTGTTCGGGACGGTCGTGGCCACCACCATGACCGAGCTGCCGCCCGTGCACTACAACGCGCTGCTGCTCGGCGGCACGGTCAGGGTGGCCGCGTACGCCACCTACGGCACCCCCGAGCTGGCCGCCAACGTGCGGGCGGCGATGGCGGGCAAGCGGGCCGCCCTCATGGCCAACCACGGCGGGGTGACCATCGGGGCGACGATGGAGGAGGCGTTCGAGGCCACCCGGCTGCTGGAGTGGCTGTGCGAGGTGTACGTGCGGGGGCTCAGCGTCGGCAAGCCGACCGTGCTCACCGACGAGCAGCTCAACGCGGTGGTCGAGCGCGCGCTGAACCCTCCCACGTTCCCGCGCCGCCGGTGACGGCGCGGGAAATGACAGTGCGGGTCATGACAGCGCCACCTGCTCGGCCAGCCCCAGGGGCAGGCCGCCCGATCCGGCGATCCGGTCGTGGAACTCCTTGAGCGACCCCTTGAACGACTGCCGGATGCGGTCGATCTCGATCGCGCCCGTGAGGTAGGAAGGCGCCTGCGTGGGCCAGGCGCAGTAGCGGTTCACCTCGCCCTGGGCAGTGCCGGGGGACAGCGACGCCTTGCTCGCCATGAACGTCTCCGCCTCCTCGATCGACATGTCCTCGCAGTGCAGCGCCGTGTCCACGACGATCCTGGCGGCGCGGAAGATCCGGCAGTCCAGGTGGGCCAGCTCGGTGGCCGGGGTGTCGAAGTAGCCCTGCTCGTGCAGGAGCTTCTCGACGTACAGGGCCCAGCCCTCCGCGAAGTACGGGGTGCGGAAGACCTTCCTGACGGTACGGGGGTTGCCCGCCATGTACGACAGGTGCCAGTGATGCCCCGGGTAGGCCTCGTGCACGGCGATCGAGGGCATCTGGGCCCGTGAGTTCGTCCGCAGGCGCTGGCGTACCTGCTCGGGGGTGAAGTCGTCAGGCGTGTAGGGGACGAAGAAGACGCCCTTGCGCGAGGCGCTCAGCGGGGGCGGCGCGAGGTAGTGGGCGACGGCCAGGATCGGGCGGGTGTACTCGGCCGAGGGGAGCACGTCGCACTCCTCGCCCTCGGCGAACGTGACCAGGTCCCGTTCCCGCACGAACTCCCTGGCCCGCCGGGTCTCCGCCGCGTACTCGGCCCGCATGTCGGCCAACGTCGGCGGATGGTCGTCCATGAGGAACTCCATGGCCGCCCGCCAGTCCGCGCTGCCGTTGACCTTGACCGCCACCTCGCGCATCCGCGCGTCCAGCTCGGCCCAGGCGGCCTTGCCCTTCTCGTGCAGCTCGGCGGCGCCGTACCCGAGCAGCTCCTTCTCGCGCAGCAACGTGGAGTAGAGCCGCTCGCCCATCCGCCAGGTGCCGCCGCACTGGAAGCCCTCGAGGAACGTGACAATTTCGTCGAACGCTCGCGCGGCCGGTTCGGCGGCCTCGGCCAGCCTGGCGGCGAGCTCGGGGTCCTCGACCATCGACGGGATCGTGCGGGTGAGGAAGTTGCGGCCGGTGCGCGCCTGGCCGAGCCCGCGCTTGATCAGCAGCGGCGCGGCGAGCTCGGGGTCCAGGTTGGCCTGGCAGGCGGCCAGCACGCCGGGCACCTCGGCCAGCCGGGAGACGGCCGACGACACCAGCTCGGGCTCCGGCTTGAGCCGCCGCTGGAACGGCGTGTACATCGAGGTGAAGATCGCCACGAGGTAGACGGCGGGGTCGCGCCGCCACTCGGGCCAGGACGCGAGCGCGATCGAGCCCCTCAGATGCGAGAGGACCAGTTCCTTGTCGATCGCGTCGTCCAGGGACGTCGTCCGGATGCTCGAGAGGTGTTCGAGCCAGCGGACCTCCTCCCGCGCGCGGGCGGTCCAGGCGGAGGCGGTGAAGTCGCCGAGGGTGTGGTCGTAACCGTCGGCCCCTAATGAGGCGGCCACGACGGGACGGTCGGAAAAGTACCACTTGAGAAACTCGTCCACCGATGCACCATATCCTGAGCAAATGCCCCTGCAGATCACCGGCGCGCTAGGCGATCCTGACCTGATCCGCCTCCCCTGGGAAGTGCCGCTCCAAGACTGGCCCGAGTACCATCTCGTCGATCTACCTCGCGGCATATCACGGCACGTCGTGCGGTTCGCGCGGCTGTCCGGCAAGGTGTACGCGATCAAGGAGATCAGCGAGCGTTACGCCAAGCGGGAGTACCAGTTGCTCTGGGATCTCGCCCGTCTCGACGCCCCCGCCGTGGAACCGGTCGCCTACGTCACCGGCCGCGAGGAGGGGCTGGACGCGGCGCTGATCACCAGGCACCTGCAGTTCTCGCTTCCCTACCGGGCGGTCATGTCGGGCACGCTGCGCCCCGACACGCTCACCAGGCTGCTGGACGCGCTGGCCGTGCTGCTGGTGCGGCTGCATCTGAACGGGTTCTACTGGGGCGACTGCTCGCTGTCCAACACGCTGTTCCGCAGGGACGCGGGGGCGTTCGCGGCCTACCTCGTGGACGCCGAGACCGGTGAGATGCACCCGATGATCAGCGAGGGCCAGCGGCTGGCCGACATCGACGCCGCGCACACGAACATCTTCGGCGAGATGCTCGACCTGGAGGCGGGCGGGCTGCTGCACCCGTCCATCGATCCCATGGACACCGCCGAGGACGTCGTCGCCCGCTACCACCGCCTGTGGGACGAGATCACCCAGAGCGAGATCATCGACGAGGTCGACTGGCACCGGGTGGAGCAGCGGATCCGGCGGCTGAACCTGCTCGGCTTCGACGTGGCCGAGATGATGGTGCGGCGCAAGGTCGGCACCGGGCGGCTCATCGTCCGGCCCAAGGTCGTGGACGCCGGGCACCACCAGCGGCGGCTGCTCCGGCTGACCGGTCTCGACGTGGAGGAGAACCAGGCGCGGCGGCTGCTCAACGACCTCGACGGGTTCCGGGTGGCCAAGGGGCTGCGGCACGAGGACGAGGCCATCGTGGCGCACCGGTGGCTGGCGGAGGTGTTCCAGCCGACGGTCGATGCCATTCCCGCGGAGCTGCGCGGGAAGCTGGAGCCCGCGCAGCTCTTCCACGAGATACTCGATCATCGCTGGTACCTGTCGGAGGAGCAGGGCGCCGACGTGGGGCTGGCCACGGCCGTGAAGTCGTACGTGGACAACGTGCTCGTGCACAAGCCCGACGAGAAGGCGCTCCTCCCGGACGAACCGCCTCAGTAGGCCACCGTGATGCGCTTGCGCGGGTGGGCGCCGTTCTCCAGCTCGTCCGCGACGGCGACCGCGTAGTCCTCCGCCCAGATGAAGCTGCGGCCCTCGGCGTCGGCCAGCAGCGTGTCGCCGCCGATGCGGTAGACACCGGTACGCTCACCCGGCGCGATCTCGGCGGCGGGCGAGATGTAGGTCCAGTCGAGGTCCGCGACGTCCCGGTAGAGGCCGAGGGCGGATCTCTGGGCCAGGGCCTCCTTTTTGTAGATCTCCGGGAAGCCGGGCGTGTCGACCAGGTCCTGGCCGGGCCCGACCTGGAGGCTGCCGGCACCGCCCACGACGATCAGCCGGCGCACCCCGGCCGCCCGCACACCGTCGATGAGGGCGCGGTTGGCGTCGAGGAACGGCGGCTCGGGCTCGGTGCCGTCGCGCGGCGGGGCGATGGCGGAGACGACGGCGTCGTGGCCCTTGGCCAGCGTGGCGGCGTCGTGGACGTCGCCCTTGACCGGGCCCTTGCGGCTGACGGCGGTCACCTGGTGGCCGCGGTCGGTCAGCTCGGCGGCGATGCGCTGACCGATCATGCCGGTCGCGCCAAAGAGCAGGATCTTCATGTGCGCCAGAGTATCCATCGGATACTGGTTACTTCATCGTGCTATAAGTACCTTATGGATACCGGCGATGTCTTCGACCCTAACTGTCCGACGCGAGTGGTTTTGGATCGGATTGGCGATAAGTGGTCGGTGCTCGTGCTCCTCAGCCTCACTGAAGGGCCGATGCGCTTCACCCAGCTCAGGGCACGCATCGGCGGGGTCACGCCGAAGGTGCTGACGCAGACGTTGCGGGCCATGGAGCAGGACGGGCTGGTGACGCGGGAGGTGTTCGCGGAGGTGCCGCCACGGGTGGAGTACGAGCTGACCACGCTCGGGCGGTCGCTGCGCGATCCTGTCTCGGTGGTGGCTTCGTGGGCCGAGGAGCACGTGGGCGAAATCCTCAGCTGCCGCGCCCAGTCCGCCTGAACCGTGCAGCAATCGGTAACGTGACGCCATGGACAAGAATCTGCCCGAATGGCGGCGCGAGGGCGACGAGATCCGGCGCACGGTCACCGCGCCCGACTTCCCGACCGCCATCCGCATCGTCGACGAGATCGCGGTGAAGGCCGAGGAGCTCAACCACCACCCCGACATCGACATCCGCTGGCGTACCCTCCATCTGACCCTCACCACCCACGACAAGGGCGGTCTCACCGACCTCGACTTCACGCTGGCCGCGATCATCGACGACATCGCGGCGAAACACGGCGCCTGAGCGCGAATACGAACCGTAGTAGGTCGGTTACTCGTTAGAGTGGGTGCCCTCCCGGAGCCCGCAGTGCCGTCAGGGCTCGAACCATGGAGGGTTTCATGCGCATGCCCGCACTCCTGCTCGCCATGCTCGCCACAGCCTGCGCGGGGCCGCCCGCCTCGGTCCACGGTTTCGCGGGCCCCAGCGAAGCCCCGACGGGGGAGGTCAAACTGTCCGGTGGGGGCGAGTTCAGCACCTCCGACACCTCCGCCATCGCCTACGATCGCAAGCTGGCCCCGCAGGGAGCCCAGGCGAGCGTCACCGTCGAGTCGTCCGGCAACAAGACCCGCACCGCTCTCGTGGTCGAGGGCCTGCTGCCGAACCATCACTACGGAGTCCATCTCCACACCAAGCCCTGCGGCGCCAAGCCCGACGACTCCGGGCCCCACTACCAGCACCGTCGCGGCGAGATCAGCCCGAGCAGCGAGGTCTGGCTCGACGTGACCACGAACGGCGACGGCGGAGGCCGCTCGACCGCGCGCAACGACTGGGCCCTCGACCCGGCCAACCTGCCTGGCTCGCTCGTCCTCCACTCCCAGCCCACCAAGACCTCGGGCCCTGAGGTGGGCACCGCCGGGGTTCGCGTCGCCTGCCTGACCCTGAAAAAGGCCTCCTGACCGCCAGAACCCGGGCATAATTACACAATTACATAGCGAAGTCAGGAGTAGTTGTGACCCAGTGGCAGCCCCCCAGATTACGGCTGTTCGAAGACGTGCACCGCCGGGCGACCTGGCTGGAGCTACTCTACGACCTTGTCTTCGTCGTGGCCGTCGCCGAGCTGGCCGACGTGCTCACGGAGAGCCCTCTGGCGTTCGTGGGCCTGTTCGTGCCGGTCTGGTGGGCCTGGGCGGGATACGTCTTCTACGCCAACAGGTTCGACACCGACGACGTCAGTCACCGGCTGCTCGCGTTGCCGCAGATCCTGGCCGTGGCGACGATGGCGGCCAGTGTCGGCGACATCGGCCAGCGTTCAGGGCTTTTCGCCATCTCGTACGCCGTGGCCAGGGTGCTGCTCGTCGTGGCCTATGTCCGCGCCGGCCGCCACGTCCCCGAGGCCAGGCCGCTGACGACCCACTACGCCGTCGGGTTCACGGTGGCCGGGCTCATCTGGCTGGCCTCGCTGGCCGTCGAGCCGCCCCAGCGTTACGCGTTCTGGGCCGTCGCGGTCGTGATCGACCTCGCCACGCCCCTCCTGGGCAGGCGCCACCAGGGCAAGCTGCCGCCGCAGACCGAGCACCTGCCGGAGCGCTTCGGCCTGTTCGTGGTGATCGTGCTGGGCGAGGTGGTGGCGGCGGTCGTCGTCGGGCTGAAGGGCCACGACGTCACGCCGGGCACGCTGCTGATCGCCCTGGCGGGAGTGGCGATCGCGATGGGGTTCTGGTGGCTGTACTTCGGCCACATCGACGAGTCCGTCGTGCTGCGTACCAGGCTGGCCGGTCAGGTGTGGGTCTACGCGCACCTGCCGCTCTCGCTGGGCCTGGTGGCGTTCGGGATCGGGATCGAGCACGCGATCGAGCACCCGGCCTCGACGAGCTGGTCCGTCGGGCTGCCCGCCGCCCTGGTGCTCGCCGTACTCGGCCTGCAGCATCTGTGCTCGTCCGACAGGCGCGCGGGCACGATCCGCCTCGCCGCGGCGGCGCTCACGCTCGCCACCTCGGCGCTTCCGACCGTGGCCGCGCTCCCGCTCATCCTCCTCTACGCTGCGGCGCAAGTGACGTACGACCTGATCAACCGCTCCCAGCCGGAAGGTGCCGCATGACCGCCCAGGACCTGTTCGACCGCCAGCTGGCCGCCATCGCCGACCGCGACCTGGAGGCCCTGCTGAGCCAGTATCACGACGACGCCACGGTTGTCCGCTTCGACCGCGTCGCCCGGGGGCTCGCCGAGATCAAGGACCTGTTCGCCGCGTACTTCTCGGTGGAGCCCCGGGTCGACGAGATCGTCTCGGCGCGGACGACCGACGACGTGATCTTCTACAACGCCCTGATGACGATCAACGGGAACCGCGTCACCACGTACGGCACCCTGGTGATCAGGGATGGCAAGATCTGGCGCCAGACGGCGGCCGCCATGCCGCTCACCTGATCGCCGCCGCCATCGGCTGCCATGGCGCCGCGTCGAAGATCAGCATGATCGTGGTGATCTTGCCGTCGTGCAGCCTGAAGTGCTCGGCCGTCCGCTGGATCCCGGCGGGCGTCGCCGTGTGCACGGCCAGCTCTCCGATGCTGAGGCCGTCGTCGCCGGCGGCGCTCAGTCGCAACAGGACGTCCATCGCCCCCGAGCTGAGCCCGCGGGCCCTCGCTGCCGTGGGAGCGAGGGCGTTCGATGGCCTGGAAGGCGGTGCGCACGGCGGCCGCGGCCTCGAAGGCGAGGGTGTCGTCCAAGTCCGGTCAGCGCCCCTTGGCGAGGTTGAACGCGCCGCGGGTCAGGGCGAGGAGCTCCTGGGCCGCCTTCGTGTCGTCGAACGGCCTGCTCGGGTTGATCGCCATCGTGGTGACGAAGTACTTTTCGCCGTCCGACGTCCGAGCGAGGAAGCTCATATCGAGCACGCCCGGCTCCGAGCCGCCCTTGAACCAGACCGACGGCCACCGGCCCTTGTCCAGCCGCAGCCCGGCGTCGTTGATGGACAGCACCTGGCCGATGTGCTCGTCGGGCAGCTTGGCCAGCCGGGAGTAGACCTCGCAGAGGCCGGCGGGGGAGCCGTACCACTCGATCGTGTCCAGCTCGCGCGGCGCGGTCCACGGAGTGATGCCGGACAGTGGCACCTTGGCGACGACCTCGTCCAGGTACGCGCGCCGCTCCGCCGTCCCCAGCGACAGGTAGCGCTTGGCGTGGCGGGGATAGCCGGCGCCCTTGAGCACGAACAGCTCCCTCGTCGTGAGGAAGGGCATGTTGCGCTTGTCGTGCCCGCCCCAGGCCCGCATCGTGCGCTCGACCGCCTTCCGGCCCACCTTGTGGATCAGCAGGTCGGTGGCGGTGTTGTCGCTGATGGAGATCATCAGCTTGGCGGCCTCCAGGACGGAGACCTTGCTGCCGTCCGGGCGGTCCTGCAACTGGCCGGACGGCAGGCTCTTCAGCTCGGGCGTGATCGTGAGCTGGGTGTCCCAGCCGAACGCGCCCCCGCGGATGCGCTCGGCCACCGCGCCCAGCACGTACAGCTTGAACATCGACCCGAGCGGGCGCGCCACGCCGCGGGCGGCGGCGTGCACGGGGCGGCAGGCGCCGCCCTTGCCGAGCTCGGCCGCCATGAAACCGACCTGGGGTGCCACCTTGCGGAGGCGTTCGTCCAGCTCGGCCCAGCTCTTGGGCACCGGGACGCGGAACTGCAGGCCGTTGATCAGGCCCGCGGCGTCCACGAAGAGCGGGACCTCGTACGACGTGCCGCCCGCCACGACCACCGCCACCAGCGCCCGGTCCTGCGACTGCGCGAGTCGTTCCAGCCGCATGCCCTTGTAGGCCGACAGGACCTGGTTGATCTGGTCGGCCGGGATGTCTTTGAGGAAGTCGGCGGCGAAGTGCCCGGCCAGCTCGCTCTCGGCGATCGGTGTGCGGGAGGCGGCGTCGAGCAGCCAGCGCAGCTGCCTGCCTGCAGGCGTGTCGGGGATCTCGGGCGCGGCCACGGCGGCGGTGGTGGTGACGGTGGCCTGGACCGGGACGGGCTGATTCACGCACGCGGTCATGGTGACCGCCACCGCAGCCGCCGCCAGAACGCGGGTGGGTTTCGACATCAGAGGCTCCTCCTTGACTCGGACTTCGCGTATCCAGCGAACCGGGGCACGAGGTCGCGGGCCACCAAGCAGGCCGCCGTTCTGGCAGGTGAGGATGGCCGCAGGAAATATGCGGATAACCTCATAGACGATCTCCCGAACGCCCGCGACGATGGGGGCCTATGAGTTCCAGGCTGGTGGCCGGGCTGCTGGCGACGATCGCGGCCGGGAGCATCGTGACCGGCACGTTGCTGGCGAGCAGGTGGCCTGTCCCGGCGACCGAGTGGATGTTCATCGTGCTCGGCCTGGTCCTGCCCGCGCTGGGCTGGTTGCTGGCGTTCAGGCGTCCGGAGGTCCGCTACGGCTGGCTGCTGCTGGCCGGCGGGTCATGCCTCGGGCTCGGCACGCTCGGCGTGGGGTTGTCGGTCCGCGGCGGCTATCCCGAGCTCCTGGTCACCCTGCTCGGCTGCATGTCCGCCGGATTCTACGGCCTGACCTGGATCTTCGTACCGCTGCTCTTCCCCGACGGGCGGCTGCCCTCGCGCCGGTGGCGGCCCGTCGCGTGGATCTCGGGCGTCGCCGTCGCCGCGCACTCCGCCGGGGTCGCCTGGATCGGCATCAGCCCGTACGGCATGGTGGACGTGTCCCCGGCGGCCGCTCTCCTGGCCGGTGGCGGGCAGTTCGTCACATGGATCATGGCGGCGATCGTGTTCTGCGGGCTCGTGGTCCGCTGGCGACGCAGCGAGCGGGCCGAGCGCGGGCAGTACGCCTGGATGGTCGGGGGCGTGGCCGCGACCATGGCCGGAGGCGTGCTGGTGTTCAGCTCCGGGATGGGGGTGTTCGGGCTGGCGGGGGTGATGATGTTGATCGGAGCGCTGCCGGCGGCCATCGGGGTGGCGCTCGTCCGGCACCGGCTGCTCGACATCAGGATCCGCATCAGGGGATCGCGGCTGCTCCTGATGTTCGACGTGCGCCCGACGGTGGGCGAGGTGCTGTCCGACCTCGGCACGGCGCTCGACGACGCGCCCGAGCCCGTGGAGCTGCTCGGCAGGCTGGCCGCGGCCGTGCGTACCGGTCTGGAGGTCAGGTGGGCGGCCGTGGCGCTCGCGGACGGCCGGCGCGTGGTCGCGGGCAAGGAGGAGGGCGCGGCGGTGCTGGCGGTGCCGGTGCGCGGGGGTCTCGGGCAGATCGAATGCGGCCCACCGCTCGTCACGGGCTCGCTGCCCGGCTCGTCGCCCCGCTCGCTGACCCGTGAGGACCGGCGGCTCCTTGAGGCCCTGGCCGTGCCCGCCGGCCTGGCCATCCAGAGCGCCGGGCTGGTCACCCGGCTGGTCAACGCGCAGGAGGCGGAGCGCCGTCGCATTGAGCGCAACATCCACGACGGCGTGCAGCAGCAGCTCGTCGCGCTCATCGCCGGGCTCGAGCTGGCCCGCGCCACGGGAGCGGGCCCCGACATGTTCGCCCACCTGCGCGAACAGGCCCGCCAGACGCTCGCCGACCTGCGCGAGCTGGCGGCCGGCATCCATCCGTCCGCGCTCAGCCAGGGCGGCCTGGTGGAGGCCGTGGAGGAGCGCTGCTCCCGCCTGCCCGTGCAGACCACGGTGACCGTTCCGCCCTCCTTGCGCTCCAGGCGGTTTACCGACGAGATCGAGGGCGCCATGTACTTCACCGTGAGCGAGGCGGTGGCCAACGCGCTCAAGCACGCGGCGGCCGCCACCATAGACGTACACCTGTCGCAGGCGGACGGGCGCCTGTGTGCCACGGTCGCCGACGACGGCACGGGCTTCGACCCGTCCGCCACGGATCGCAGAGGATTGGCGACGCTGTCCGACCGGCTGGACGCCCTCGGCGGCGGCCTGACCGTGGACAGCTCGCCGGGGAAGGGGACACGTTTGACCGCGTGGGTGCCGGCCGATGAATGACCTCGCGCGCATCCGTACGGTGGTGGCGGACGACCACTACCTGGTACGCGAGGGCACCCGTCAGTTGCTCGACACGTCCGGCGAGGTGACCGTCGTCGGCGCGGTGGGCGACGCCGACGAGCTCATGGACGCCGTCCGCCGCCTCGCCCCCGACGTCGTGATCACCGACATCCGCATGCCGGGCGGGGACTGGCGGCCCGGTTTCGAGGGCATAGACGCGGCCCACCGCATCCGCGCCGCCCACCCGGCGGTCGGGGTGGTGGTGCTCTCGCAGTTCTCGGACACCTTGTTCGCGTTCGAGCTGTTCAAGCACGGCACGGCGGGTTACGCGTATCTCCTCAAGGATCGGGTGGGGGACCTCGACGAGCTGCTGGGAGCGATCAGGGCGGTCGCCTCCGGCGGCTCGGTCATCGACCCGAAGGTGGTGGAGGGGCTCCTGGCCAGGCGCGACGTACGAGGGCAGCGGGAGGCCCTGACGGCGCGTGAGCGGGATGTGCTGAGGGAGATGGCGCACGGGCGCTCCAACTCGGCCATCGCCCGGGCCCTGCACCTGTCGATCTCGTCGGTGGAGAAGAACGTCAACGCCATCTTCACCAAGCTCGGCCTGGAGAACAGCGGCGACGTGCACAGACGGGTGGCCGCCGTGCTCGCCTACCTCGGGCCTGACGTGGCCTGAGCAGCCGTTCCAGAAATCGACCGACAGGCCCCTAGCCGGTCACCTCGGCCGGTTGAACGGCTCGATGTCCAGCTGCTCCGGCGTGGACAGCGGCCGCCACACGCGGAAGCCGGCCGTCGGCACGAAGCCGATCAGCTGCTTCTGCATGACCGGGCTCAGCCTGCTCCACTGGGGAACCAGGGAGATCAGCCCGTTGCGCAGCGCGACGTAGCCGCCGAACGACGCGGACGACTCGACGATCTGCCAGCCGGACTTCACCAGCGTCGCCGCCCACGCCGCCCCGGACGCGCCCTGCAGGAGGCCGGCCCCGAACTCCCACTTCGTCGCCGCCAGCCTCGTGCCGAGCAGCCTGGCCTTCCCGGCCGCACCGAGCGCGCCACCGACCGTGCCGAACGAGGCCGCGGCCGTGGAGATCCTGGCGGCCTGCGCGAACGACGTCAGGTTGAGGTTGAAGATGCTGTTGCCGGACAAGCCCTGCCCCAGCATCTCGGTGCCGATCACCGCGGGACCGAAGGCGATCTTCCACGTCTTCTTGAACGTGGCGAGGTTGGTGAGGAACTTCTGGGTGAAGATCTTGTCGAACTCCGCGCCCTTGCCGGCCAGACCGCGCGGCGCGACGTTCAGCCGGCCCAGCCTGGCCAGCCTGCTGATCTTGGGCAGGGCGCTGAGCGCCAGCCTGAGCGAGCGCATCATCAGGCCGAGCTTCTCCAGCAGCGTGACGCCCTGCCAGGCCACCTCCATGGCCCGCTTGTACTGCGCGATGGCCGAGAACCAGGCGGACACCATGGACAGCGCGTAACCGATCGCGATGGCCTCCAGGACCGCCCTGATGATCTCGATGACCGCTTCCCTGGTCTGGTGCGCGGCGTACGCGGCCTGCTCCAGGACCTCTGCGACCTTCTCGCTGCCCTCGATGACGTCATCGAGCACCTTCGTGTCGGCGACCTTGCGCCAGTGCCGCCTGAACTCGTTCGCCGCCGCGCCGCGCCACTCCTTGAGCGCGTTCATGACCGGGTCGATCCGGAGCATGTCCAGGTCCCGCGCGAGTTGCCGGTGGGCCTGCGCCGCGTCCTTGAGTCGCTGCTCGTCGCTGGCGTCGCCGAGGTTGGACACCGCGGCGATGAGGTTGATGACGAGGTCGCGCAGCGGGGTGAGGTCGAAGGTGTTCATCGCGGCTATTTGACCTTGTCGTAGTTGCGCTTGCTGGCTGCGATGCCCTCGGCTGCCTCCTTCATGGCCCTCTGCAGATCGTCCAGGTACGCGCAGACGTCGGCGTGGCGCTCGTGGTAGGCGTCGGCTAGATCGATCGTGCCGGACACCATCGCGAAGTTCCACGTGCTGAGATGGGCGTCTTGCTTGAAACGCTCGGCGATGATGCGCATCGCCTCGCCCTCGTCCAGATAGCCCTTCATGCCGTCCAGGAGCCCGGACGCCGAGTACGTCAACCCGTCTTCGCGATCCGCCACAAAAGCCCCCTCTGTCGCATCTGTCGCATTGGTGGCATATGTAGCATATTCACGGCCGCTCTCAGCGGGCTAGTGGGACATTTTTAACCTGGCGATTACATTTGAGATGGTCTCGCGCGCTGGAGCCGCGGCGCGGTGCGCGTGCGGGCGCCTGTCGTCAGCCCGTCTGCCCACAGCCAGGGATCAGCCGAAGACAGCTGGTGGAGGGACCGGGGTCAGGACCGGGTCGCCGTCCTTGATGGGGGAGGCGCCCGCGATGAAGTTCGTCAGCGCCTCCCCGTGCACGCATCGAGCCTGCGTGAGGCCGCCCGCGGCGCGTCGCGTCAGCAGGTCCACGGGCAGCGCCGTACGGGAGGCCGCCACGATCAGGTTGCCGAAGCGGCGGCCACGCATGATGCCCGGCTCCGCCAGCAGGGCCACGTGGCCGAACGTGCGCGTCACCGTGGCGAGCAGGCGCTTGGCGAAGGCGAGGCCCTTCCCGTCGGCCATGTTGATCAACAGGGTGCCGGACGGCCGGAGGACCCGGGCGAGGTCCCCCATGTACTCCAGTGTGGCCAGCTCCACGGGCATCGTCGCCCCGGTGAAGGCGTCGAGCACCACCAGGTCCGCCGATGCGTCCCAGATCTTGCCGGTGCCCTCCCTGCCGCCCTCCACGATGACCTTCAGCTTGGGCACCGACCGCAGGTCCAGCTGCTCGCGTACCAGATTGATCAGGAGACCGTCGGGCTCGATGACGATGTGGCGGGAGCCCCGGCGGGTGGCGGCGATGTAGCGGGGGATGGTGCAGGCGCCCCCGCCCACGTGTACGCAGCTCAGCGGCCCCTCAGGCAAAAGGTCGATCACATCCGCCATGAGTCGTACATACTCAAATTCCAGAAATGTCGGGTCTTGTAGATCAACGTACGACTGAGGTACGCCATCTTTGGACAGCACCCAGCCGTCCTGCCTGTCCAGATCCCGGAGCAGCTCGATCTCGCCGAACGTCACCGGATACAGGCCAGGCATCGGTTCCCGCTGTCCACGTGCCACGCTGATCCCCTCCTGGGAGAAACCGTATGCGACGACGAAGGCTGATTGTGCTCGTTATCGCTCTTGTCGCGGTAGTTGGGGCGGGTGCTTTCGCCGTCATGGCGTCGGACCGCGTCAAGGGCAGCGCTTCCCAGACCGCCGCGGCATACTTCGACGCTTGGCGCAAAGGTGACGTGTCTCGCATGGCGCGCCTGGCGTACCAGCCGCCCGCGGACTTCGCCGTCCGGCATTACCGGTTGACGGAGGACCTCCACGTCGAGTCCATCAAGCTGACTCCCGGGCAGTTGAAGAGCACGGGGGAGGGGGCGGCCGAGGTGCCGTTCGCGGGGGTGCGGCAGCTCGCCCAGTTCGGGGCGTGGCCGTTCGACAGCACATTGCGGCTCGGCGTACGGGATCGGGCCTGGAAGGTGTTATGGGCCCCGGAGACGCTGCACCCCCTGCTCAAGGACGGCGGCACGCTGGAGCTGGACGAGATCGACGCCGCGGCGGCCGAGCTGGTCACCAGCGAGGGCGACAGGATCCCGAACGACAGCTACGCGGACTCGTACCTCAACCAGCTCAAACCCGAGTTCGCGCAGGCCGGGCACGGCTGGGAGCTCGTCTCGAAGATCCCGGGACAGCCCGTCAGGCAGCTGATGACCCGTCAGCCCAAGGCGAACGTCGAGCGCACCACCCTGTCACGCAGCGTCCAGGCGGCCGCCGCCAGGGCGCTGGACGGGGTCGACGACTCCACGATCATCGCCATCCGGCCGAGCACCGGCGAGATCCTCGCGCTGGCCGACCGCCTCAAGGACAACTACAGCGCCGTACGCGACGTCTTCCCGCCCGGGTCCGTCTTCAAGACGATCACGGCGGCGGCGCTGCTCGCGAACGGGCTCGACCCGGCGGCCCAGGTCCAGTGCCCGGGCACGTACACGATCCCCTTCCACCGCCCTTTCGACAACGACGGCAAAGTGGACCGCGGCCTCGTCAGCTTCACCGACGCGTACGCCTACTCCTGCAACACGACGTTCGTCGAGCAGGCCACCACCAGGCTCACCGCGGACCAGCTCCGCGAGACGGCCGACGAGTGGGGATTCGGGCGGCCGATCGCGACCGGCATCGGCGGCACCTGCGGCACCATGCCGGACACCGACGACCAGGACGTGTTCGGGGCGGACGCCATCGGCCAGGGCCAGGTCGTCGCCACGCCGCTGTGCATGGCCGCGCTCGCCGCCGCCGTGCAGAGCGGCACCTGGCGCTCGCCCAGGCTGCTGTCGGAGTCGCAGGTACGCCGCATCGACGGCGCTCCGCACAAGGACGTGCCGATGGACGGGCAGGTCGTGGCGGCGCTCAGGGGCATGATGGCCGCCGTGGTCGATCACGGCACGGCCAGCGACATGGGGCTGCCGGAGGGCGTGGCGGGCAAGACAGGGACGGCCGAGGTGGATGACGGCGACGGGTCGCATGGGTGGTTCATCGGCTACCGGGACGATCTGGCCTTCTGCGTCTTCGTACGGCACGGCGGCTCGGGCCGCCAGGCCGCCGTCCCTGTCGCCGCCCGCTTCCTCAACGGCCTCTAGCGCGAGGCCTTTGTCACAGATACCAGCGTCATAACCTATGGTGGGCCGCGTTCAGCGGTCCGCCACAGGTAGCGAATTTCGCACCTACGGTACCGTAGGTTTCATGACGACCATCACCGTGAAGCCGAGGCTGCGAGGCTGGTTGCACACCGGAGCGCTGCCCGTGGCGCTGCTCGCGGGGTTCGTGCTCGTTGCCCTCGGCCCGACCCTGCAGGCGCGGCTGGCCGCCGCCGTTTACGCCATAACGTCCGGTTTGTTGTTCGGGATCTCGGCCACCTATCACCGGGGCACGCTGGGTCCGAGGTTGGCGGAGTTCCTGCGCCGGTTCGATCATGCGAACATCTATCTGATCATTGCCGGCACGTACACGCCCTTCGCCCTGCTGGCGCTGGACGGGGCGGCGCGGATCGCGGTGCTCTCCGTGATCTGGGGCGGGGCCATGGCCGGGGTGCTGTTCCGGGTGCTCTGGATGGGCGCGCCGCGCTGGCTCTACACCGTGCTCTATCTGGCGCTGGGCTGGACGGCGATCTTCGTCATGCCGCAGTTGCTGCAGGGCGCGGGCGTGGCCGCCGTCGTGCTGGTGGCCGTCGGCGGCGTCTTCTATTCGGCCGGAGCCATCGTGTACGGCCTGCGCCGCCCGGACCCGTCGCCCCGGTGGTTCGGCTTCCACGAGGTCTTCCACGCGTTCACCGTCGCCGCGTACCTGGTGCAGTACATCGCGGTGTCGATTGTGGTTTATTCGCACATGTGAATCTCGGGACAGAGCAGTACATCTCGGTGACGACGTACCGCAGGGACGGCACGCCTGTCGCCACCCCGGTGTGGGCCGCGCAGGACGGAGACGCGGTGGTCATCTGGACTGTCGCCGACTCGGGGAAGGTCAAGCGCATCAGGAACAACCCGGAGGTCAGCGTGGCGGGGTGCGACTTCAGGGGCAATCTCAGGACCGAGCCGGTCAAGGGGCGGGCCGTGGTGCTGGACGCCGCGGAGACCGAGCGCGTGCGCGGGTTGCTGCGGCGCAAGTACGGGCTCATGGGGCGGATCACCCTGCTCGGCAGCAAGCTCCGCAGGGGGAGCACCGGCACCGTGGGAGTCCGCATCACCGACATTTGACCCCGTGCTGGTCTGTTTCCGGGCACTGCTCGGAAAGCAGATCAGCATGGGAGATATCGCTCGATCGTGGTGGCTGCTGCTCCTGCGCGGCCTCGCGGCCATTCTGTTCGGTTTCCTGGCGCTCATCTGGCCCGGGATCACGCTGTTCGTGCTGGTGATCTTCTTCGGTGCGTATGCGCTGGTGAGTGGAGTGTTCGAGCTGTTCGCCGGGTTCCGGCACGGGGCGAGGTCGAGGGCCTGGCTCATCATTTCTGGAATTATCGGCATATTGATCGGCATAGCGACGTTCGTCTGGCCGGCCATCACCTCCCTCGCCCTGCTTTACCTCGTGGCCTTCTGGGCCATCGTCACCGGCGTTCTGGAGATCGTCGCCGGGATCCAGCTGCGCAAGGTCATCGACAAGGAGTGGATGCTCATCGTCGGCGGCATCCTCTCGGCGATCTTCGGTGTCCTGCTGCTCATCTGGCCTGGCGCGGGCCTGCTCAGCCTCGTCTGGCTGGTCGGCGTCTTCGCGATCCTGCACGGCATCGCCGAGATCGCCCTGGCCTTGCGTGTGAAGAACTTCACTCCTGGGGTAGGTATCCCGTAAATTTTATGTAGATGCCCGCCTTTCACAAGAGGAACATAAGCTGTTCGACGCACGTGGAGTCGCCATGGACGTACACGCCCGCCTTGCCCGCCACCTGCTCGTCGATGGATACCGCCTCGTGCTCGACCTGGAGCTCAGCCGTGGCTCCTGGCTGGTCGACGCCCGAAACGGCCGCCGTTACCTGGACTTCTACACGTTCTTCGCCTCAGCGCCGCTCGGCGTGAACCCGCCCTTCGACCCCGACTTCGCCCACCTGCTCGGCCAGGTCGCCCGGAACAAACCGGCTAACCCCGACATCTACACCGAGCACCTTGCGGACTTCGTCGAAACCTTCGTGCGGGTGCTGGGCGATCCGGCGCTGCCGCACCTGTTCTTCGTCGAGGGCGGCGCGCTGGCCGTCGAGAACGCCCTCAAGACCGCCTTCGACTGGAAGAGCCGCCGCAACGAGGCCGCCGGCCGCTCGCGCGACCTGGGCACCAAGGTTCTGCACCTGACGAAGGCCTTCCACGGCCGCAGCGGCTACACCCTGAGCCTGACCAACACCGAGCCGGGCAAGACCGACCGCTTCCCCAAGTTCGACTGGCCGCGGATCGACGTGCCCGCCATCCACTTCGGCGACGTCGAGGCGGCCGAGGAACGTGCGCTGGCGCAGGCGCGTGCGGCGTTCGAGCGGAATCCGCATGACATCGCCTGTTTCATCGCCGAGCCCATCCAGGGCGAGGGCGGCGACAACCACATGCGGCCCGAGTTCCTGCAGGCCATGCAGCACATGTGCCACGAGTACGACGCCCTGTTCATCCTCGACGAGGTCCAGACGGGCGGCGGCACGACCGGCACGCCGTGGGCGTACCAGCAGCTGGGTCTTGCTCCGGATGTGGTGGCGTTCGCGAAGAAGATCCAGGTGGGCGGGATCATGGCGGGGCGCAGGGTCGACCTGGTGCCGGACAACGTGTTCCAGCAGAGCGGGCGCATCAACTCCACGTGGGGCGGCGGCCTGGTGGACATGGTCCGCAGCCGGGGCATCCTGGAGATCGTCGAGCGCGACGGCCTGATCGCCCGAGCCGGCACGCTCGGCACCGCGCTGCTCGACGGCCTCACCAAGCTGGAGGCCGAGCGCCCGGAGCTGGCCTCCAACGTCCGTGGCAGGGGCCTGATGTGCGCGTTCGACCTGCCGGACCAGGCCACGCGCGACGCGCTGGTGACCCGGCTCAGGGAGGATCACGGGGTGCTGGTGCTGCCCTGCGGTCCCCGTTCGGTACGCGTGCGCCCGGCGTTGAACATCCCGGAGGCCGATGTCGACCACGGCCTGCAGGCGATGTCGGAGGCGCTCACTGAGTGACGCTGGTGGCCGCGCGGCGGGGGCCGAAGTAGCGCCAGAAGAAGTTGAGCAGCACGGTCATGCGGTTGCGGCCGCCCAGCAGGTATGCCAGATGCACGAAGATCCACACCAGCCAGGCGGGCAGCCCGTGCACGGTGAGCCCGTTGGACAGCTGCAACACGGCCTCCGCCTTGCCCACGGTGGCCATGATGCCTGGATCGCGATATGAGAACCCCTCCAGCGGCCGCCCCTGCGCGGCCGCGAGGATCTGCGTGGCCACATGCTTGCCCATCTGCATCGCCGGCTGGGCGAGCTGTGGCAGCGGGTTGGGCGGCCCGGCCAGGTCTCCGGCCACGAAGATCTCGGGATGCTCGGGCACGTTCAGCGCCTCCGTGACCCTGATCCTGCCGCCCTTGCTCTGCGGCAGGCCCCAGCTGCCCACCTGCTTGGGGGCGGCGACGCCGAGCGCCCATACGGTCACGTCGCTCGGCAGCCGCGTGCCGTCGGCCAGCACCACCGCGTCCGGCTCGACGGACGCCACCGTGGCGCCCAGCCGCAGTCGCACCCCACGCCGGCGCAGCGCCCGCGCCGCCGTGTCCCGCAGCCTCGGCTTGTACGGCGCCAGCACGTAGTCGAACCGCTCCACCAGCGTCACGCTGGTCTGGTCAGGGCGGATCTCGGGATGAGTCAGCGGCAACGTGCGCCGCCGCAGCTCGGCCAGCGTGCCGGCCATCTCGACCCCGGTCGCGCCCGCGCCGACCACCACGACGTGCATGCTCTTGCGCCGGCCCGACGCGGTGTCCTCCAGGTGGTGCTGGAACCGGCGGCGCAACGTCGCCGCGTCCCTGAGCGAGTAGATCGGCAGCGCGTTCTCCCGCGCGCCCTCGATGCCGAGCCAGTTGGTGGTGACGCCGGTGCCCAGCACGAGGTAGTCGTAGTCGACCACGCTGCCGTCATCGAGCTCCACGCGCCGCTCGGCCGGGAGGATCTTGCTCAGGGCGGCCCGGCGTGTCCGCACGTTCGGCCACTTGGCGGCGAACGTGCGGATGGGGTACGACACGTCCCCGCTGCCCAGGCTGGCGGTGGACACCTGGTAGAGGAGCGGTTGGAAGGTCGCGTACGGGTTGCGGTCGACGAGCGTCACCAGCGCCCCCGCCTTGGCCAGCTCCTTGGTGGCGGCCAGCCCGGCGAACCCCGCCCCCACCACCACGACTCGCGGTCTCTGCACCATGTCAAGGTCCATGGCCTGGTCGGCGCCTCTTAAACCAGCGTGCGACCTTCTTGCCTAAAAGGCATTTTTGCCCTTTCGGCAAGATCTGTTACGGTGACGCCATGCAGACCAGCAACGGGTTGCGCGAACGCAAGAAGCGGGAGACCCGAGTCGCCTTGAGTCTCGCCACGATCCGCCTGTGCGTCGAGCGCGGCTGGGACAACGTCACCATCGAGGACATCGCGGCAGCGGCCAACGTGTCCGTGCGCACCTTCCGTAACTACTTCTCGAACAAGGCTGAGGCCATCGCCGCCGCCCACGTCGAGCGCACGCTGCGGATCGCGGACGAGATCCGCGCCAGTCCGCCCGGCGAACCCCTGTGGGAGTCGGTCGTGGCCGCGGTGCGGGCGAACTTCGCACCGGGCGACAGCACGGGAGCCGAGTTCGGGCGCTGGCGGGACGGGGTCGGGCTCATGCTGGCCGAGCCGGCGCTGCAGGGCGAGGTGCTCAAGGCGAACGCGGTCGCCCAGGACGAGCTGGCCAGGGCGATCGCCGAGCGCACGGGCACCGATCCCGCGCAGGACGTCTACCCGAAACTGGTCGCCGCGGTGATCGGCGCCGGCAGCGCCGTGGCCATCGAGCACTGCCTGCGCGCCGAGCGGCCAGAACCGCTCGACCAGGTGCTGCGCGAGGTGTTCGACCGGCTCGCCGCGGGTCTTCCCATCCCGTCCGACACAGGAGAACACCGTGATCACTGACGTCGTCATCGCCGGCGGTGGCCCCAACGGGCTCATGCTGGCCTGCGAGCTGACCCTCGCGGGAGTCCGCCCCATCGTGCTGGAACGCCTGGCCGCGCCCAGCACGGAGCCCAAGGCGAACGGCCTGCTCGGCCAGGTGGTGAGGTTGGCCGACCGCCGGGGGCTCCACGAACGCCTCAGCGGCATGCAGGGACCGCCGCAGCCGAATTCCGCGTACTTCATGTTCGCCGCGATGGGTCTGGACCTGAGCGTGCTGGCGGACAGCCCGATCTACGGCCTGGCGGTGCCGCAGCTCCGCATCGTGCAGGTGCTGGAGGAGCGCGCCCGCGAGCTCGGCGTGGAGATCCGGCGGGAGCACGAGGTCACCGGCCTGGCGCAGGACGACGACTCGGTCACGGTGGACGTCTCGGGGCCGGACGGGACGTACCGGCTGCGCGCCCGTTACCTGGTCGGCGCGGACGGGGCGCACAGCATCACGCGCAAGCTGGCCGGCATCGGCTTCCCCGGCGTCACCTACGACCGGACGACCGTCCGGTCGGCGCACGCGACCGTTCCCGCGGAGTGGGTGGACCCGGCCACCGGCGCGCTGAACGTCCCCGGCTACGGGACCGTCCCGCCGTTCCTGCCGCACCGCACCGAGCGCGGCGGGTTCTCGTACGCGCCCTTCCCCGGCCACCCGCCGCTGATCAACACCACCGAGTGGGACCAGCCGGAGCCCGAAGTCCCGATGAGCCTGGAGGAGTTGCGGGAGAGCATCGGCCGGGTGCTCGGCGTGGACGTGCCGCTCGGCCCGCCCGCCGGCGAGGGGCCGCACGTGCTGCGCCGGCTGACCCGCGGCAACACGCGGATGGCCGAACGGTTCTTCGACCGGCGCGTGTTCCTGGTCGGGGACGCCGCCCACGTGTACGCCGCCACGGGCGGCGGCCCCGGGCTCAACCTCGGGCTGCAGGACGCGGTCAACCTCGGCTGGAAGCTCGCCGCCGAGATCGCCGGCCGTGCCCCTGCCGGGCTGCTGGACAGCTACGAGACCGAGCGCAGGCAGGCGGCGAGCCGCATGATCATGAACGCCCAGGCGCAGTCCGCGCTGATCGGGCCGGGCAGCGACGTCACCGCGCTGCGCGAGCTGTTCACCGAGCTGCTCGGCCACCGGGACAACGTCCAGCACCTCGCCGAGCTCATCGCGGGCGCCGACGTCCGCTACGACATGGGGGAGGCGGGCGCGCACCCGCTCGTCGGCCGGTTCGCGCCGGACATGTCGCTGCTCACCCCGGACGGTTCCGTCCGGCTCGCGGAGCTGACCCGGAACGCGCGGCCCCTGCTCCTGGACCTGACCGAGTCCGGGCAGCTGTCGGGAACGTTGTCCGGACGGCACGAGACGGCCGTGGACCTCGTGACGGCCCGCCCCGAGCCTCCTGCGCCCGGTGCCACCGCCCTCCTCCTCCGGCCGGACTCCTACGTGGCCTGGGCGTCGTCCTCGCCCCGCCCGGAACCCGAGGAACTGAAGGCCCTCCAATCAGCCCTGGAACGCTGGTTCGGCTGACCCAACCCCCTATTCCACGGCCACCACCGGGCGTGCGCATATCGCCCCTCATGCGCACCGACGCCCCCAAAGGCGCCGCGACGGGGGGACGTCACACAGCCGAGGCAGGCGCCCCGGGGACGCGTGGGCGTGGCGGCGCGGCGAGACCCCTCGGCACACGGAAGCAGACCGGCGGAGCGGCTCGTGTCTCGGGGACGGACCGCTGCGCCGGGTGGGGCGATCCGGGGTCACTCCTGGCGGGACAGCCACAGCCCGATGGCGGTGACCCGGGAGTCCACGCCCAGCTTGGCGTAGATGCGGTTGACGTGGTTCTTGACCGTTTTCTCGCTGAGGAACAGCCGTTGCGCGATCTGGCCGTTGGACTGGCCGGTCGCGATCAGGTCCATGACCTCGGCTTCGCGCTTGCTCAGCGACGTGAACACGCTATCGAACGCTGCGTCGTCGACTCTCATCCGGCCTCCGGGGGCGCGCAGACGGTCAGATCGCCGATGGCCCCCGTGCTTCCGGCGTGAGCGGTAGACAGCGAGCATAACTCGCATTGTCGTGTTTTGGGGCCATTGTCGGGAGAAAACGCCAACGGCCGGTCCTGAAGGACCGGCCGTTGCACCTGGGGTGAGTGAAGGGACTTGAACCCTCGACATCCAGGACCACAACCTGGCGCTCTGCCAACTGAGCTACACCCACCATGAACCGCCCTCGCGTGGCGGCACAGGAAAAGTGTAGCGGGAATCGGGAGTCTTTACGCCACTCCTTTAGCCGCTGACATGCTCTGCCAGCGATCTCGCGGTCGCCGAGTCGGGTCCCGGCTGCGCCACGAAGATCGCCGCGCGGTAGTAACGCAGCTCCCTGATGCTCTCCGTGATGTCCGCCAGCGCCCGGTGTCCGCCCTGCTTCTCCGGCGCGGCGAAGTAGACCCGCGGGTACCAGCGGCGGACCAGCTCCTTGATCGACGAGACGTCGATCATCCGGTAGTGCAGATAGCCATCGACCCCCGGCATGTCACGCGAGATGAACGTGCGGTCGGTGCCGATCGAGTTGCCGCACAGCGGCGCCTTCTTCGGCTCGGGGATGTGGCGGCGGATGTAGTCGAGCACGAGCGACTCGGCCTCCGACAGCGTCACCCCACCGCCCAGCTCGGGCAGCAGCCCAGAGGCCGTGTGCATCTCGCGCACGATCTCCGACATCTGCTCCAGCGACTCCGGCGGCGGCTTGATGACCACGTCGACGCCCTCGTCCAGCTGATTGAGCTCGCTGTCGGTGATGACGCACGCCACCTCGATGAGCGCGTCGCGGCTCAGGTCGAGCCCGGTCATCTCGCAGTCGATCCAAACCAGCAAGTCACTCATTCGATCTCCTCGCCCAGCGGCTCGGAGCAATCCGCCCGCTTGTTACCCCACCAGCCTAGTGCCACCGGTCAGGCGGGCTTGAGCGAGCTGAGAACCTTGCCGAGCACGTCGGTCCCCAGATTGTCAGGTACGGACGCGTACACGATGGCAGGTCGCTCGCCCTCGCCGCGATCGATCAGCACGACCGCGCCGTTCTCCTTCTTCCACTTGTAGCCCTTCTCCTGCGAGACCTTCGAGAAGTCGAGCTCGAACTGCAGCACCCACGCGTCCTTGCCGCCGACCTTCATCGCCTTGTCCTGCACGACCTTGGTCTCGTGGGGGAGCTGGTAGTACCTGGTGGTGAAGTCGACGAAGACCGCCTTGGCCGTCTCGCCCAGCCCCGAGGCGCCGGTGTAGGGGTAGAGCTCGTTGAGCAGCCCCGTGTAGACGTTGCCGACCCAGTCGCCCTCGCCGTCGTACTTCTCCTGCGAGGTGGCCTGCACCCCGCTCGACCACGTCTGCTGGGTCGGGTCCGTGCCGTTGATCTCGTTGGACGGGGGCACCTTCCAGTTAGCGGGCACCTCGAAGGAGAGGCCGGCCTGCGCGTCGGTGATGCGCCCGTCGACCGGCTGCGGCAGCTCGACGGCGCCCTGGGTGGGCGGCGGGTTGGACGGCGGCTCGTTGCTGGGAGGCGGCTGCTGCTCGAACGTGTCCGTCGGAGTCGGCAAGGCGGTCACCGAGCTGTACCCGTTGATGAAGAAGATGCCGGCCACCACGATCAGCGCGACCACCACCAGCGCGGCCAGCCCCCCGAACACCCACGGCAGCGGATTGCCCTGCTTGGGCGGCGGGCCGTAGCCGGGACCCTGCAGGGGAGCGCCCGGCCACTGGGCGGTCGGCGCGGGCTGGCCGTAAGCCGACTGGCCGAAGGTCGGCTGGCCGAACTGGAGCGTGGGGTTCGCGGGCGTCGCCGACCAGTTGGGGCCCGACTGCGGCCCCGAGCCCGGCTGCTGCTGGGGCTGGGGCTGGGGTGGAGGCTGGGGTCCGGAGCCGGGCTGGGGCTGGCCCTGCCCCGGCTGCTGCGCGTGGACGGCGTCGGTCCACTGGTTGCCGTCCCACCAGCGGAGCTGGGGCTCTCCGTAGGGGTCCGGGTACCAGCCCGCGGGGGTCTGCGTGGTCATGCTGGCCAGATTAGTAAGAACCGCTTTGATATGCATTGCTGGGACGGCATCAACACTTGTACGTGAAGCTGGCCTTGTCCGTGCGCACCGGGCCGGGCGTCAGGATCCGCAGCGTGGCGGTGGCTTTGACGTTGCTCTTGCCCTGCAACGTCCACCTGAACGGCACCTGGTACGTCGTCTGATCCGACTTGGTGCGCAGAGTTCCCTTGACGACCTCCTTGTCCAGATTCTTGCGCCATTCGTAGGTGATCTCGCCGGGCGCCCCGTTGGTGACGACCGTGCCGCTGATCAGGACGGCCTTGCCGCAGCCCTGGGTCTTCTTCGGCGCCACCACGTCGATCGACATGACCGCCAGCTCCGGCGAGTTGCCCGCGTAGAACCAGGCCAGAACCGCCCCCGCCATGATGGCGGCGAAGACGGCCGAGGAGATGATCGTGCGCCGCCGCCGTGCCCGCGAGGCCCTCGTCAGCCTGGTCGCGGGGCGGTGCTCGGTGGCGGCCTGGTCGCGCCCGGCCCGCCAGATTCGCTCGGCCGTCGTCTCCGGCCGCTGCACCTGCGTGCCCACCCCCGGCCCGAACTGCACGGACCCCGAGGACCGGCCGGGGACGTGCAGCAGCGTGACGATGTCGCCCTCGTCCCTCGGCGGCAGGACGGGCGGCTGCGCGTACGACCGCGCCTGCGCGAACGCCGAGCGCCCCCGAGCGGCCTGCGCCAGCCCGTCCCGGCCGGCCGCCTCGCCGGTCAACACATCGCGGGCGGCGGCCAGGCCCAGGGTGCCGGCCGTGGCCGCGGCACGTTCCAGCAGCTCGGCGAGGCGCGCGTGGCCCTGCCCGAGCGAGGCGGCCAGCCCGCGTGCCAGCGACGCCCAGCCGGCCGCGTCCCGCTCACGTGGGGAGGCCTGGCCGCGGATGGCGTCGGACAGACCGCGCTCGGAGAGCAGCGCGGCGCCCTCCGCCGTGATCACCACGGTGCCCGGGTGAACCGAGCCGTGGGTGACCTGCGCCGTGTTCAGCGCGAGCAAGGTCTGAGCGGTCTCCATCAGCACGGACACCGCGCCGGGCGGGTCGATCGGCCCGGTGGCGAGCAGCTCGGACAGCGTGGGGCTGACCGCCTGCGCGGTGAGCAGCCACACCTGGTCGCCCGCCGCCACCACGTCGGCCACCGGGATCAGCCCGGTCAGCCCGCCCAGCACGAGCCGCTGGTCGGTCATGACCGCGTGCACCACGCGGTCGCGCACGCCGGGCAGAGCGATGATCTTCGGATCGAACAGCAGCGCCCCCGCCCTGCGGCCGTCGGGTGAGATGGCGTCGATCCAGTTGCCGAGCTCGGTCATCCAGGTGTGCTCGGTGAGCCGGAATCCGGCGATACCGTGTGCAGCGTTGCTCATCGCCGTCCCCCCGGCGCTTCCTAGCACTTCCTTCGGTGCCGTCCCGCCATACGGCGTTTCACCGCAAGTGTGACCGGAACCGCGCCGGACGTCATCAGGCCGAAGGCGATGAGCGCGGCCGACGCCTTGCTCGCGCCGTCGAGCCGCGGCTCCTCGCCCCCTGTCGGCTCGCCCCTGCCCGTCGGCTCCTCACCCCCGGTCGGCTCGCCCCTCGTGGGCGCCTCGCCTCCGGCGTTCCCGCCGCCCTCAGGCACCTCGCTGGGCGCCTCGGAGGGCTCGCTCGGCCGGCTCGTGGGCGTCGTGGGGGGCGGCGGCGGGGTGGGAGCGGACGAGGACGGCGGCTGCTGACCCTCCGGATCCTGCGCGTTCCCGGTGATCGGGGGCTGCTCCGACGTGGCCGCCGGGGTCGGCTTCCTGGCCTTGGCAGGCGGAGTCCTGACCGGGGTGCGCGTGCGCCTGGGGGTGGGAGTGCGCGTGGACCGCGTGCTCGCGGTCGGCTGGACCGGCGGTGGCGCGGCGCTCTGCGTCTGCGTCGGCGTCGGCGTGTGCGTCGGCTCGGGCGTGCTCTCTTCCGGCGTGGTCTCCTCCGGGGTCGGCGCGGGCTCCTCCTCCGTCTCCGCCGGCTCGAGCGTGGACGGGGTGGCCGTGGTCGGCGTGACCGCACTGGTCTGCGCCCGCAGCGCCGGCTCGTCCGAAGCGACGTTGGCGATGACCACGGCGGAGACGGCCAGCACGGCGACGGCGCTCGCGCCGACGGCGATCTTCGCGGGCACCTTGCCGAGGCTGCGGAACGGGCTGCGGAACCGGGTCTCGGCCAGCGAGGTCTGCGCCTGGCCCGGTTCGGCGAGCTCGCTCGGGAAGAGCAGGACCAGCAGGCCGGCGAGCGCGGCCAGGCGGCGGCGTCCGCGCTCCTCCCAGTCGCGTCCGTACCCCTCGGCCGCGACCGCCTCGAGCTCGGTCAGGAACGCCTCCGCGGACGGCGGCCGCCCGGCCGGGTCCTTGGCCAGGCCGCGCTCGATCAGGCTCCGGAGCTGCGCGGGCACCTCGTGCACCGGCGGCGGCGTGGCCTGGTGCTGGCGGGCCAGGGCCGCGATGTTGGCCGCCCGGAAGGGCCGGGTGCCGGTCAGGCACTCGAAGAACACGACGGTGGCCGCGTACACGTCGGTCGCGGGTGCCGGGCGCCCGCCCGACCACTGCTCGGGCGCCATGTACGGCGGCGTGCCGGCGGCGCCGGCGCCTTCGCCCGCCCTGACCGCGATGCCGAAGTCCACGAGCTTGCTGGTGCCGTCGCCCTGGACCATCACGTTCTCTGGCTTGAAGTCGCGGTGCACGACGCCGATCGCGTGGGCCGAGGCCAGACCCTGGAGCGAGCCCTTGAGCACGGCCAGCGCCGCCTCGGGCCCTGTGGGGCCCTCGGACCTGAGGATCTCGCGCAGCGAAACCCCGTTGATCAGCTCCATGACGATCGCCGCGCCCTGGCCGGTCTCGACGTAGTCGATCAGCCGGGCGTGGTACTTGCTCTGGAGCGTGCTGAGCAGCCTGGCCTCGTGCCGGAACCGGGCGACGAACGCCACGTCGGACCTGAGCTCGTCGCTGAGGTACTTGATGGCCACCTCGGCGCCGTCGTGGTGGCGCCTGGCCAGGACCACGCGACCGGCCGCCCCCGAACCGAGCTGGCGTACCTCGGTATAGCCGGGGACCCCCCACCGCCCATCACCGTGCATAACGGTTCTCCTCTGGACTATTCCGGGCCCCCACCCTCATCAACCGGCCGTAGCTTAACCAGAGGGAACCGCTTTCCCGCTACTGGTATCCCGATTAGTCAGGAATGTCACCCGATGTGTCATCTGGACGGGGACTCGGGGTCCTGCTCGGCTCCTCCTCCTTGGGACATTCCTGCGTGGCGCCGCCCGCGCTGTCGCTCCCGTTGCCCGCCGCCGGGTCGGTGGAGGCCGTCACGGACCACTTGATGCCGCACGGGAGTCGGACGGAGCGGCTCAAGGTCCTGGTGTACGAGGTGTCGCCGGACAGCGTGACCGACTCGGCGCCCCCGCCCTCGCCGGCCGCGAACGACACGACGAGCCGTACCGGCTGGGTGTTCGACGTGGTCACCGAGACGGTCGCGACGAGCCCGCCCTCGCCCGCACCGGCCCTGACGATCGACACCCGCTCCACCTGCGGCGGGCAGGGCACCGAGGCCCGCGCGGTGGCGGTCCGCCCACCCGCGCTCACCCGCACCGACAGCGTCGCGCCGCAGGGACGGGACTTGAAGGTGTGGGCGAACGACCGCGAGTAGGAGGTCCGGCCGGACAGGCTCGCGGTACGGGTGCCGACCGGGTCGCCGTTCACCGCGAACTCGGCCGTCACGGGGATCTGCCCGGTGCCGCTCGCGGTCACCCTGACCAGGGCGTTCGCGGTACGGCCCGGCGCGGCGGGCAGGTTCAGCGACACGCTCAGGCCGCTCACCCTCGTGGGGCAGGACGGCACGGAGAACGAGGCCGACCTGGCGCCGCCCTGGGCTGCGGGGGAGGTGGTGACAGTCAGCGTGACCGTGCTGCCGCACGGGCGCTCGCCCATGTCCCAGGTGAGCGCGCGGGTGTAGGACCTGGCGCCGGACAGGCGCAGGCGCTGGACGCGGCCGTCCGTGCCGGGAGCGGTCCAGGCCGCGGTGGCGGTGACGGCGGCGGTGCCGCTGGTGCGCACGGTGACCGTGGCGGCGGCGACCCCGTCCTCGTCGACCGTGAGGCCGCCCACGCTCACCCCGAGCACCTCGGTCACCGGCGCGGGAGTGGGCGTCGGCGTCGGAGTCGGCGTCGGCGTCGGCGTGGGGGTCGGCGTGGGGGTCGGCGTCGGCTTGGGAGTGGGCTTCGGCGTGGCCTTGGGGCTCTTCACCGGCTTGACGTCCGACGGGGTGCTGACCGGGCTCTTTGCAGGGCTCTTCACAGGGCTCTCGACGGGTACGACCGCCTCCGGCGTGCTCGTCGGCGTCGTCGGCGGAGGGGTCGTCTCGGGAGTGGTCGGCGGATCCGTCGGCGGCTCCGTCGTGACCTGCGAAGGCGGTACGGCCGCCGCGGCGCCGATGGGCTCCGTGGGCGGTGGCGGCGACTGGCGGTTGGCCAGCACGACCACCACCACCGCCACGGCTGCCGCCACGGCCAGCGCGCCGCCCATGGCCACGCGTGCCGTGTTCGAGCGCAGGCCTCGGAACACCGTCCTGGCCAGCGAGGTCGTCGCCTCGGGCGTGGTCGTCTGCGGCGCAGGGAGCAGTAAGGCGAGCAGGGCCACGAGCGCCGCCAGCCGCCGCTTGCCGCGCTCCTCCCAGTCCTCGCCGTACGCCGCCCTGGCCGTGGCCTCCAGCTCCGCCACGAACGCGTGCGCGCCGGCCGGTCGCTGCGCGGGATCCTTGGCCAGCCCGCGCCTGACCAGCTCGCGCACCGGCTCAGGCGCGTCGTGGAAGGGCACGGGCGCGTGGATGTGCTGGTAGCCGAGCACGCTCGGCTCGGTCGACCGGTACGGCCGATGCCCGGTCAGGCATTCGAAGAAGACTGCCGTGGCCGCGTACACGTCGGTCGCCGGCGAGGCGGGCAGCCCCTCCCACAGCTCGGGCGCCATGTACGGCGGCGTGCCCTCCGGATGCGCGGCCGTGCCCTGCCGCACCGCGATCCCGAAGTCGACCAGCTTGCTGACCCCATCGTCCCGGACGAGCACGTTCTCCGGCTTGTAGTCCTTGTGCACCAGCCCGAGGTCGTGCGCCCTGGCCAGCCCCAGCAGCGAGCCCTTCAGCACGGTCAGCGCCGCCTCCGGCTCGGTCGTGCCGTTCTCGCGCAGCAGGGCCCGCAGCGAGACGCCGTTGACCAGCTCCATCACGATGCAGGCCCCGTCGGCCTCCTGGATGTACTCCCACATCGTGGCGATGTTCGGGTCGCGCAGCGTGGTCAGCAGCCGTGCCTCCGACTGGAACCTGGCCAGCGCGGCGGGATCGCGCCGCAGCTCCCCGGAGAGGTACTTGATCGCGACCTTGACCCCGGTCTCGTCGTGCAGGGCCAGCGCCACCCGCCCGCTGGCGCCCGCACCGAGCTGCTTGACTTCGGTGTAGCCGGGAGCGCTCCACTCCATCGCCGTCTCCCATCAGGAGCAGGTGGTGCCTGCTTTATGGAACTACTCCCGATGGAGGATGTGAACCGGTACATCGATACCTTCTGGGAGCACCGGATCTGGCTCCGGTTCGCCCCAAGAGGTGACCAGGGGCAGCACCCCGGCCCATACCGGCAGGTCGTAGTCCTCTTCCTCGTCCTTGGGCGCCCCGCTCCTGATCTTGACCGACGCCTCCTCCAGCGACAGCGCCAGCACCGCCGTGGCGGCCAGCTCCTTGCGCGACGGCCGTCTGACGTAGTCCCACTGGCCGGGCACGAGCTGCTCGGACAGGGCCCGCAGCCCCGCCATCCGCTCCTCAGGGTCCGTCACCAGCCTCGCCGGCCCGTAGATGATCGCCGAACGGTAGTTGACCGAGTGGTTGAAGATCGAGCGGGCCAGCACGAGGCCGTCCAGGTGCGTGACCGTGACGCACACGTCGCTCCCGTCGCCCGCGCGCAGGGACGTGGCTCCGGTGGAGCCGTGCAGGTAGAGGGTCTCGCCGATGCGGCCGTAGCCCGTGGGCACGACCATGGGATGGCCGTTCACGACCACGCCCAGGTGGCAGATCAGTCCGGTGTCGAGCACCTCGTAGAGATCGTTCCTGTCGGTGCTGCCGCGCTGCTTCTCGCGGCCGAGCGTGGTGCGGGGAGTGGTGGAGAGCATGATTCGACCGTAACCACGAAGTGGACCTATCCTGTATGGCCACTATCGAGCCCATCGCGGAGACCACTTCCGTGCGTACCCATGTTGACCTGCCCGTATCTCTCTCGCGCGACTCGGACACGCCGCTGACCGCGCAGCTCGCCGACTGGCTGCGGCGCGCCATGCTGGACGGCACGCTGGCGCCCGGCGAGCGGCTGCCGTCCACGCGTTCCCTGGCGGCCCAGCTCGCGGTGAGCAGGACCGTGATCACGGAGGCGTACCAGCAGCTGTACGCCGAGGGCTGGCTGGACGGGCGGCACGGCTCCGGCACGTTCGTGGCCGACATGGAGGTCACCAGCCCGCAGCCCAGTGAGAGCACGTACGTGCCCGCGCCGCCGCCGGCACCGGCCGACTCGATCGACCTCATGCCCGGCGAGCCCTGGGTTCGCGACTACGACCGGGCGGCGTGGCGGCGGGCCTGGCGCAAGGCCGCCGACCTGCCGCCGGGCGCCTCGCCCAACCCGTACGGACTGCCCCGGCTCAGGGAGCTGCTGGCCGACCACCTGAGACGGGCCAGAGGCATGGCCGTCGGCCCGGAGAACATCCTGGTCACCAGGGGCACCGGCAACGGGCTCGACCTGTGCGCGCTGGCCCTGCTCGGCGGCGGCGCGCGGGCCGGCGTCGAGGACCCGGGCTACCACGTGGCGCGGACGGTGTTCGCGGCCAGGGGGGCCGAGGTGGTGCCGTGCCCCGTGGACGAGGACGGCGTGATCGTGGACGGGCTGCCCGGCGATCTCCGCGTGCTCTACACCACCCCCGCGCACCAGTACCCCCTGGGCGGGCGGCTGCCGATCCCGCGCAGGGAGCGGCTGCTGGCCTGGGCCAGGAGCACCGGCGCGACGATCGTCGAGGACGACTACGACGCCGAGTTCCGCTACGACGTGGCCCCGCTGCCCGCCCTGTACGGCCTGGACCCGTCCCGGGTGGTGCTCCTCGGCACGCTGTCCAAGACCCTCGCGCCGGACGTGGGCGTCGGCTGGCTCGTCGGCGACCCGGAGCTGGTCGCCACCATCGCCCGGCTGCGACGCAGCGTCGCCGACCGCACCAGCGGCCCCGTACAGCAGGCTGTGATCACCCTGCTGGAGCACGGCGACCTCGACAGGCACCTGCGCAGGATGCGCCTGGAGTACGCGCGCCGCCGCGCCGCGGTCGTCGAGCTCCTCGGGCCCGTCTGCCGCCTGCGCGGCGACACCGCCGGGCTGCATGTCCTGGCCGAGTTGCCCGCCTCCGTCGCGCCGGACGTGATCGCGCGGGCCGGTGAGCGCGGCGTCCTGCTCGACTCCGCCATGCGCCACCACCACGGCCGGGCCCACCTGCACGGCCTGGTGATCGGGTACGGCTCCGCCTCGCTCGCCGAGGTCCGGCGCGGCTGCCGGATCCTGGCCGAGCTCATCCGCGACGCCCAGGACCCCGGCTGAGCGACAACCAGGCCGAAGGAACGCCTTCGGAGTCAGGGCGGACCCTGCGCAGGGGGCTCCAGGCCGCGCAGGAGCGGGAGGGCGCGGCCGGCGTAGACCGGGTCGACCGGGAGCACATGCCGCGCCCACCAGCGCGCGGGGCCGGGGTCAGGGGACGGCTCGGTGAAGGCGGGGGCGTAGTCGTCGTACGGCGGGTCGTACAGGTAGCCCGTGGCCACCCCGTGCCGCTCCAGGTCGGTGATGGCCGTGTCCCGGTCCCGCACCAGGAACGGCACGCGGAACAGCGGCCGGCGCACGTCGTCGCGCACGGCGGGGGCGACCGTGGGCAGCTCGGCCAGGCGCGCGACGCCCATCAGCCTGCACTCGTTGTCCGCGGGGACCTCGGCCAGGCGCCTGGACTGGTGCCAGCGGGCCACAGGGCCGCGCCGCGCACGGTAGCCGTGCAGGTCGGCGCGGACCCAGCGGTCGAAGGGCGGCAGGTCCGGGGCCTGTTCGAGCGCCCGCTCCAGGGACCGCGGGTCCAGGGGGATGCGGTAGCCCTCGCGCTCCTCCTGCATGCCGAGGGTGCGCATGAGCCAGAGCGCCGGGCGCACGAGGTCGAGCCTGAGGGCCGCCTGGCGGGCCACCGAGGTGGCCACGCTGATCAGGTCGGCCCGCAGCGAGCCGGGTGCCAGCAGGGCGTCGCGGGCGCGTTGGAGCGCGCGCAGGTCGCACTCGTGCTCGACGGCCAGCACGCCGCCCGAGCCCGCCCCCGGATGCTTGCCCAGGCTGAAGACCCCGGCCTGGCCGAAGGTGCCCAGGGGCCGGCCGCCGAGGCTCGTCTCCATGGCGTGCGCCACATCCTCGATCAGCACTTTTCCGGACAAGGCGGGGGCGTTGTCGGGCAGGCCGTACAGGTTGGTCGTCAGGACCGCGTCCACCTCGGCGAGGTGGACGCGGGAGACGTCGATGTTGCCGTCGCGGGCGGACAGCGGCGCGATCACCGGGCGCAGGCCGGCCGCGAGCACCAGGAACAGGATCTCGTCGGCCGAGATCGGCGACATGAGCAGCCGCTGCCCCGGCTCGCACCAGTGCCGTAACGCCAGGTAGAGGCCGAGGCGGTTGGACGGGAGCGGCAGGCAGCGGCGGCCCGTGCGCTCTTTGATGAGCCTCACCCTTGCAGGACGGTGCGGAGCCGCCCGTAGGTCTTCAGCGCCTTGTCGGCCGTCTTGAGCAGCAACGGGTTGGCCAGCACCGTGGCGCGCGTCTTGCGCACCGGCACGCGAACCATCCAGTGGAGGCCGGCCGCCGCGCCGACCCTCGCCACGCGCCCTTCGGCCACCTCGAGCTGGCCTGTCTTGAGCTTGTCCTTGTACTCCTTCTCGCCGCGGCCCATGTCGATCACCTGGATGCCGTGCTCCGCGGCCCGCTCGGCCATCGCCAGGTGGTGGATGAGGCCGGGGGAGTACTTGGCGAAATGGGGATCGTAGGCGGGGAACCACCCGGCGAGCGTCGTACGCGTACGAAGCCCGAAATGCCCGGCCATCGGCCGGTCGTCCACGTACACCATGTCCAGCACCCCGGCGAAGCTCTCCGACTGGCTCGCCAGCAGCCGCTCGACCAGCTCCACGATCCAGCGGTGCGCGAACCTGTCGGTGCGGCCCGTGCGGCGGTATTGATCGGTCTTCCAGCCGAGCAGCGTGTGGAGGGGCGCGAGGTCGGTGGTGGCGTAGTCGTGGCGGATCGTCCCGGCCTCGCGCTGGAGCTTGCGGGACTTGGCCAGGGTGGACTTGTACGTCTTGCCGGAGTGCTTCTTGAGCTCCTCCGCGTAGTGGTCGTAGCCGCCGCGCAGGTCGATGATCGGCGACGGGTGCCGCGCGTGCCGCTCGCTCAGCAGCGGCTGGCCGGACACCAGGTGGTCGAACTCGTACACCGCGAGCCCGCAGGCCTTGATCAGGCTGCGCGGTTCGATCTCGAGGTCCTTGGCGCGGATCAGCCCTTGCGCGTCGGTCAGTCCCGCGGCGACCGGTTTGCCGATCCCCATGGGGTGCCGTTCAAAAGGGAAAAAACCCACAATGTCAGGACCGTCGTAAAGAACGGCGACTCGTACGATATTTCGAAGTTCGCCCACCGTGATGGTGAATTCTGGCGACAGGAAGGGGCTGTCGACCGATGGGTCCGCCTCCTGCAGGTCCCGCCATCGGTTCAGTTCGGAATGTCCCAGCTCATGGGGCAGGGCAAGGGTGACGCGCATGGGCTCCTACCGTTGGCATGCCGCTGTTTTCGAAGTTGAGGGGGGACCATTACGGTCAGCGTAAAGACTATTACTCGGAGCGTCATCGCCGCAGGTCGGAACGTTACAGAACTCCCAGCTGGTGTTCAGGACCGAGTGACGTTCTAATGTGTGTGCATGACCGTACCTGGCATTGACTGGCCCGCTCTGGTCGCGTGGATGGGCCGGAACGTGCCCGACGCCGGCGAACCGCTGTCCGTCTCGCTGATCTCGGGCGGCAGGTCCAACCTGACTTATCTTGTCGAGGCCCGCGACCGCCGCCTGGTGCTGCGCCGGCCGCCGCTCGGCCACGTGCTGCCCACCGCCCACGACATGCGGCGCGAGTGGCGGGTCATCTCGGCGCTGGCGCCCACGCCCGTCCCGGTGCCCGCGCCGGTCGCCTTCTGCGGGGACGAGTCCGTCATCGGGGCGCCGTTCTATCTCATGGGACACGTGGAGGGGGTCGCCGTACGGACCCGGGAAGAGCTGGGTTCGCCTCCGCCTTCGCCCGAGCGGACGCGGCGGCTGTCGGAGCGGCTGGCCGAGGTGCTGGCGGCCATCCACGCGGTGGACTACCGCGAGGTGGGGCTGGCGGACTTCGGGCGCCCCGAGGGGTACCTGGCCAGGCAACTCGACCGGTGGGGGCAGCAGTGGGAGCGGTCGAAGACGGCGGACCTGCCCGAGTACGACCGGCTCGTGGAGCGGCTGCGGGAGCGGCTGCCCGCCTCGTCCGACAGCACGCTGGTGCACGGTGACTACCGGCTGGACAACACGCTGATCAAGCTGGGTGACTCTCTGGAGATCACGGCCGTGGTGGACTGGGAGATGTCCACGCTGGGGGATCCGCTGGCCGATCTGGGGCTGACGCTGACGTACTGGCACGATCGGGGGGACTCGGAGCGGGCGGGGATTCCGGTGGCGGGGGATGTGACGGTGGCGCCGGGGTTCATGAACTCGGCGGAGTTCGCCGCGCACTACGCAAAGGCATCAGGCCGGGATATTTCAGATCTTGGGTTTTATGTAGCTTTTGGAAACTTCAAGCTCGCGGTCATCGTGGAGGGTATCCACGCCCGGTTCCGGCAAGGTAAGACCGTTGGGGAGGGATTCGACCGCATCGGCTCCGCGGTGCCCACGCTGATCTCCCGCGCACATCGCATGCTCGACCAGCCCTGACCGTACGGGGGCGCCTTCCGTACCCCTGATCCTCAGCCCTCAAGGAGCGTCATGAGCACTGTTGCACTCATCACCGGAGCGGCGAGCGGCATCGGCGCCGCCGTGGCGCGGCGGCTGTCGGCGGGCGGTGTGAAATGCGTCCTCGTCGACCTCGACGGCGAAGGCGCCGAGCGGCTGGCCAAGGAGCTGGGCGGCGTATGGCTGGCCGCCGACGTCAGCCACGAGGAGGCGTCCCTGGAGGCGGTGGCGCTGGCCGAGCGGAGCTTCGGCCGGCTCGACCTGGTCCACCTCAACGCGGGCATCTCCGGCCGGGTGGACCTGGCGGACTTCGACGTGGCGCGGTACCGCCAGGTGGTCGGCGTGAACGTGGACGGCGTCGTGTTCGGCGTGCGGGCCAGCGTTCCGCTGCTCGTCCGGTCCGGCGGGGGAGCCATCGTGGCCACCTCGTCGCTGGCCGGCCTCGTGGGATTCTCCGGCGACCCGATCTACACCATGACCAAGCACGCCGTCGTCGGCCTGGTCAGGGCGCTCGCCGAGCCGCTGGCCGTCCAGAACATCCGGATCAACGCCGTCTGCCCGGGCTTCACCGACACGCCGCTGGTGGCCGAGTCGCGGGAGATGTTCGTCAATGCGGGGTTCCCGCTGCTCACGGCGGAGGACGTGGCCGCCGCCGTCGAAAGCGCCTTCTACGCCGACACCCCCGGCACGCTCCTGGTCGTGCAGCCCGGCAGGCAGCCGGTTCCGTACCGCTATGCCGGGGTGCCGGGCCCCGCGGGCGGCCAGCGCCCACCCGCGCTCTGATAAACCGCAAGTGGCTTGCAAGCGGGACGAATAACGTAATTAGTGCTGGGGACTACCCGGCTCTTGCACGTTTCCTTATGTTCGCGAGCCGTGAAAAACCTTCGCCGGCTCGCGAGTCCTTGTACATTTGCGCAGGATGAGGAGCGTCCAGTGATTCCCACCGACGGCCGGCACGCACGCCGACGATCGCCATGGCCGCTTGCACTGGGAGCGGGCATTCTCGCGGTAATCCTGGTGGCGGGCATCATGGTTTATGCCTCGATGCGCACCAAGGCCCGCAGCGTTTTCCAGGGCGCCGAAGCCGCCCCGGCCATGCCCAACGAGCCGGCGCCGCGGCTGGAGCAGCCACCCGCGCTCGAGAACTGGCCGCGCTGGGGCATCACCCACACCCAATACAGCGCCGACAACGAGCCGCCGCGGGTCGTCGGGCAGGCCAGGGGCATGCTCGGCCGCGTCCCGATGCTGCAGAACCAGCACATCATGGGCTGGGGCGTCGGCAACCCCGAGCCCAGTCCTGGGCAGTTCAACTTCCGGGATCTGAACCGGCGGCTGAAGTTCATGGCGTCGTCGCGGGCCGTGCCGGTGATCACGCTGTGCTGCGCGCCCGACTGGATGAAGGGCGGGCGAGCCGGGCACACGGACTGGAGCAAGAACCACACGGTCGCGCCGAAGCGCGAACATTTCGATGACTACGCCAAACTGGCCGCCAGGGTTGCCAGGCAGTATCCGACCGTAAAGCATTATTTGGTGTGGAACGAGTTCAAGGGCTTCTGGGACCCGAGCACGAACCGTTGGGACGCCGAGGCTTATACCGAGCTTTACAACAAGGTCTACACGGCCTTGAAGAAGGTCGACAAAGGCATCCAGATCGGCGGCCCGTACGTCCCGATAGAAAGCAGCGCAAAAGGCGGCCCTTCCGAGCTGAGCGGGCCGTGGGGCACGGTCGACCAGAGAGCGCTGGACGCGGTCCAATACTGGCTGGACAACAAGAAGGGCGCCGATTTCGTCGTGGTGGACGGCGCTTCCATGACGAAGGACCGGGGCAATGTCCCCGATGATTTCGCGGCTCTGGGCAAGTTCAGCGCGATCACGACGTGGCTGCGGCAGAAGAGCCGCGACCTGCCCGTGTGGTGGGCGGAATGGTACGTCGAGCCGGAGAATTCGGGCTGGTCGGAGGAGAGGCGCACGGCGGTGCAGGCGGCGGCGCTGATGGAGTTCGCCAAGAGCGGCGTGACGAGCGCTCTCTACTGGAACCCGCAGCAGCGGGACAGGGGCGCGTGCGCAGGCTGCCTTTGGGCTCCGAAGGTCGGCGGGGAGATGCCGATGGCGGGCCTGCTCAGCGGCTTCACGAAGTGGTTCCCTGCGGGGGTGCGCGTGGAGCAGGTGGCCACCTCGGACCCCGAAGTCAGGGCACTCGGCCAGGAGCGTCAGGTGGTCATGGTGAACACCTCGGACCGGCCTGTTTCCGCGACGGTGGACGGCAAGCGGGTGACGCTGAAACCGTACGAGATCAAGTGGTCCGGTCGCGGCGGCGCCTGAACGCACGTCCCGGGTGTTGTGGCGCCACGCCCGCCATGGCCGCTCAGCCGGTGGTCAGGCGGCGTTCCCGCTCATCATCCGGTGCAGGGATCTCGGAGTGCAGATGAAAGAGGGGCTCGGAAAGGATGAGCCCCTCTTTCAAGAGTTTCTGTCAGAAGTTGAATTCGCCCTTGGACATGCCGTCTCTGAAGGCGGTCCATTCTGCCGCGGTGAACACGAGGGCGGGACCGCTGCGGTCCTTGCTGTCTCTCACGGCGACGCGTCCACCGCTGAGGGGTGCGACTTCGACGCAGCTGCCGCCGTTGCTCCCTGATGCCCTGGCCTTGCGCCACGCGGCAGTGAGCAGTTCGTTGTCAGTCTCCATACCTCTCCATCATCTTGCGAATGACTTTCTCGCTGATGTTCACCGGATGCGCCATGCTGCTCAACGCATCCCATCGCACGCCAAGGTCTCGGACCTTGTCGACACGACTGATCACCTCGCCGGTCAGCGCGCTCTCCAGGTAAGCGGCGTCGGGCGAGCCGTCCACCTGTGCGATCTCGAACGCACCCAGCAGGCCGGTGGTCATCCCCGCTGAGAGGGGGACGATCCGTACGGTGATGCACGGGTGCTCCATGACGGTCAGGAGGTGTGCGAGCTGCTCCCGCATCACCTCTGCCCCGCCGATAGGTCGAAACAGCACGCTCTCGTCTATGAGGGTCGAATACATGGGTGGCTTCGGCTGGTCGAACACGGCCTGGCGTTTGAGCCGGACCTTGACCGCCTTCTGCACCTGGTCCCGCGTGGTGCCGGGCTCGCCGAGCAGGACCTGTTCGGCGTATCTCTCCGTCTGGAGGAGCCCGGGGATCACCAAAGGCTCGGACGTCCGGATGGCGTGGGCCGCGGCCTCGATGCCCGGCCATGGCCGGAACCAGGCCGGCCCCAGGTCCGTGTGGATTTCGGGAAGGAGTTCTTTCAGTTCGCCGTTGAGCCCGAGAACACGCTCTATTTCCTCCGTGAAAGCCTCGCTGGGCGTGCGCTTGCCCCGCTCGACGGCTCCGATCTGGCTCTCGCTGTAGGTGACTCCAGGGGCTGCGGCAAGGCGTTCCTGCGACAGGCCGTGGCTTGTCCGAAACTTCCGCATTCGTGCGCCGTACTCCGCTCGTGCCCGTAGGCGAGGCTCTTGTCCGTTTGCCGTCATACCATGCCCTTTTGCCTTATGCTCTAACGCCCCTACAAAGCTCACACACACCGTCGGTGGTACTTGGAGGAAAGTGGAGTCCTGTTCCGCAACACAAAGTAATCGCATGACGCCATGCTGTGCAGAGGCTCCGGAGATTTAGGCGCTGTAATTCCTCACTGCGCCGTCCGATCTATTGCGCTTCGAGGTGATTCCCATGCGGTCAGGCGGGACAGCCCCAACGCAACTCCGGCGTGCCACGCTCCGCCAGGATCCGTACGCGCCGCACCGCGCCAGGATCGCCGTCAGAACCTGGCTGGGAATGACGCACCCCGCGCTGTACGACACCGAGCTCGTCGTCTCGGAGCTGGTGACCAACGCCGTCAGACACGCGCTCAAAGGCCCCGATCGCGACTGGGTGCGGCTGCGTCTGGACGAGGACCCGTCTTGCGTCCGCCTGGACGTGACGGATCCCGGCAATCCCGGGTCGGAGCCGACATGCCTGCCGTTCCCGGCCGACTGGAACGACTGGATCCCGCGGATGACGCAGCCCGGCGGCATGGGCATCGCCACGATCATCGCGATCTGCGGCGGGGCTTGGGGGACCTACCTCACCGAGCGGGAAGAGCGCGTGGTCTGGTGCCACGTACCCATCCACGCTCTGTGACCGTCTCCCGTGTCAGCCCAGCCCGAAGTGCGGCAGGCACGGCTCCAGTCCGTGGATCCGCACCGGGACGGGGTCGGTGAAGTCGGCCCGGTCGAGGCGCAGGCGTTGCTGGACCGCCCGCCGGCCGCGTGCCTCGTCCACCGACAGCCCATCGGGCCGGTAGCCGAGCTTGCGTGAGACGCCCAGTGAAGCGGGGTTGTCCAGGAACGCCTCGGAGACGGCCGTCTCGGCGGCGAGCCCCGTGAAGGCCAGATGCAGGACGGCGGCGCGCATCTCGGTGCCGAGCCCCTTGCCCTGGTGGGCGCGGCCCAGCCACGAGCCCGTGTGCACCTCGCGGGTGACCCGGAAGCTGTGCGCGGACAGGTCCTGGGTGCCGACGACCCGTCCCTCGTGGACGACGACGAAGTTGCAGCACCACTGCTCGCGCTGCCACCGCGACATGATCCCGAGCTGGTAGCGGACGACGTTCCCCGGCAGCTCGGCGGCGGGGACGTCGGTCCACGGGACGCCGAACGGCATCACGTCAGGATCGTGAACGCCTTCCAGCGCCCGCTCGGCCAGCTCGTCGAGATCGTCCAGGGAGGGCAGCCGCAGCTCGAGCCGGGGCGTGGTCAGGCGCAGGTTGAGTACGGGCCAGTGGCGCATACCGGTCCATTGTTCCGAGCCCCGCCGACGAGATCATCCCAATTAATTCCGGTCGATCACTCTGGGAGGGCGGGGGAGGGGGAGCGGCGGGCCTCGGACGCGCGGCTGGGGGTTGGTCTGCGCCAGTACGTCAGGAAACGCAGCAACCACTCCACCGGACCGTAGCGGTGGCTCTTGAGCCACCAACGGCTGTAAACGACCTGGACAGCGAAGATGCCGACCGCCATCAGCACCTCGAGCAGCGGGCTGACCCGGTCCACGAGCGCGAGCCCGTACCCGGTGAAGATCAGCGAGCAGATCAGCGACTGCGCCAGATAGTTGGACAGCGCCATGCGGCCGGGCGCCGCCAGCACCCGCGCGGCGCGCGGCACGTACGGCAGCAGCCGCAGGAACGTCGCCGCGTACGCCGCCGCCAGCAGCGGTGCCGTCACCAGATCCACGGCCTCGCCCCAGAACTTGTGCAACGTGCCCTGCCAGGCCGACACCGTGTAGACGAACGCGCCTGCGAGCCCGATCGTGAACCCGGCCCATTGCAGCGTGCGCAGTGTCCTTGTGTGGGCGGAGATGTCACGCAGGGCGCCCAGCTTGCCGACCGCCAGGCCGATCAGGCACGCGGCCAGCACGGCGGGGCCCTGGAAGAAGACGCGGAACAGGATGATCAGCGACAGCTTCCTGAGGTGCTCAGCGACGATCTGCCAGAAGGAGGCGGCCAGAGCGGTGTCCGACCGGGCGGCCTCCGCCGCCGTGTCGGCCACCGTGCCCGCCGTGTCCAGGCCGGACATGGCCAGCAGCGCCAGCAGCACGAAGCCGAGCGACAGCAGCGCGGTCAGCGCCACCGCCAGCACCACCGCCGTCCTGGGCCTGATCTTGCGGCAGATCAGCAGAACCAGCCCGACGGCGGCGTACGTCGTCAGGATGTCCCCGGGGAACAGCAGCACGGCGTGCGCCAGCCCGATCAGGAACAACCCGGCCAGCCGGCGCAGGAACATCGGCCCGAACGGCCGGCCCTGCCGCTCCGCCGAGTCGACCTGGAGCGTGAAGCTGTAGCCGAACAGGAAGGAGAACAGCAGGTAGAACTTGTTCTCCGCGAGCAGCGTCACGACCCACCGCACGCTCCAGTCCAGCGAGGACTGGAACGCGGGCTCCGCCATCCCGGCCATGCGGTAGCCGGAGGCCAGGAAGGCGATGTTGACGACGAGGATGCCCAGGAGCGAGAAGCCTCGCAGGGCGTCCACAGAAGCGATCCTCGCGGCCGCGGGTCGTGCATTGGGCATGGCGGGAAATGTCTCCTGTGTCCTTACATCGGGTTACATCATCCCGCACAAGCTAAGTGCTTCCTGTGAATTCAGTTATTTTGTGCGATATAGATAAATCTCTCGACGATCACCGCTATGGCCACCAAAAAAGCGGGAACCGCCAGGAACAGCAGGCGCTTGCGGGTTTTGCGCGCGCGCTTCCGGCCGTTCAAGCAGATGATCTCATACGCGAAGAGCGCCACCCAGGTCACGCCCAGCGCGCCGATGCCCACCGGCGTCCACGGCGAGGTGGGGTCGCCGCGCCCCTTGTACGGCTGAGGATCGGGGATCTCGGTGCCCCTGACGAACTTCTTCCAGGTGTAGAGCGCGGCGTCCTCGTTGGAGAACACCCGCTTCAGGTCCGGCGAGGCGTCCAGCGCCGCGCGGAACTTCGTGCCCCAGTCGTCCGGGAAACCCTCGTTGAGCTGCAGATAGCTGACCTGGCCGCGGCTCACGATCAGGTAGGAGTTGCGTGGCTGCTCCTTGAGCGCCTGGACCGCGTCCGCGATCCGCGCCGGGTCCTTGTGCACGAGGGCCTGCCCGCCGAAGTTGACCAGCTCGACGTCCCGCTCGCCCCACGGCAGGATCGGGGTGACCTCGGGGCCCTTCTTGGGCACCAGGTAGAGCACCTTGGCGCTCGGCTTGTCGTGCTCGTAGATGTAGTGCAGGGCGGCCACTTCGCCCGTGGTGACCCGCTCGAACTTCTCGTTGCCGTACCTGGTCAGCAGGAACGCGAACGCGAACAGCACCGCGAAGCACGCCGCGAGCGCGACCGAGATCTTCCTGGTGAGCTCCGGGTTGACGCGCAGCTTCCGGTTGCGCAGCGGCACGGTCTCCTCGCGCACGTCCGCGCTGTCGGCGGGCAGGTTGGGGAAGAACGCGTACGCGGCCAGCAGACAGGCCCCGGGCAGCGCGAACATGTAGATCCGCAGCCCGATCTCGCCGCCGTAGCTCTGCAGCCCCAGCGCCAGCACCGGCACGCAGAGCAGGATCAGCGCCGACCGGTCGAACACCCCGCGCCGCAACCGCCTGATCAGCCCCGAGGCCGCCAGGCTGAGGATCACCACGAGGATGCCGAGCCGCGCCTTGAGCACCAGCGCGTGCGCGGGGTCGCTGCCCTCGATCCGGTCGCCGGTGTTGCTGCGGAGGTTCTGCAGGATCCGCCCGAGCCCGCCGAAGATGGCGTCGATCTGGCCGGACCAGAAGCCCACCGTCATGTAGCTGATCCAGGCCAGCACCGCCAGCCCGAGGAAGAACGGCAGCGCCCAGGACAACGAGGTCCGCTTGAAGATCAGGAACGCGGTCACGACCCCGAGCATCATGAACGGCGTGATCTGGTGCGAGGCCACCGACGCGACGAACAGCGCCAGCAGCATCAGCAGCATCAGCAGCTTGTCGGCCCGGAACGTGCCGGTGTTGGCGAGCTCGCCCGGGGTCATCGCGTCCAGCTTGCCGAGCAGCCTGCGCAGCCCCTTGCGCGGGACCGGCTTCGTGCGCGGCTCGACCCGGCCGAACCACCTGAGCAGGATCGCCACGAACGCCAGATACAACGCGAACGTGAAGCCCTGCGGCGAGAAGTAGTCCTGCCCGATCCACTGCACCAGCACGAACAGCAGCGCCGCGAACCACCGGGCCCGCGTGGTGGCCACGACCTGGCGCAGGATCAGCACGAACGGGAGCAGGTAGAGCAGGTTCGAGACGAGCGGCGTCCACTGCAGGATCGTCGTCAGGTCGCTGATCCCGGCAGCCTGCGTCACGAAGGCGAACAGCGCGAAGAAGCCGGGCCAGCCCATGCGGGCGTCGATGCTGATGGCCGACTCGCCGGTCCTGCTGATGAACTCCACGAAACCGGCATGGATGTACGCCGTGGGGAAGCGCGGCTCCGTCGCCACCAGGGCTCCGGCGCCGTGCAGGGCGAACGTGATGGCGGCGATCTGGAGGAGCAGCAGGAACTTGCGGTCGGAGCTCTGGACGACCGTGATGAAGAACGACGCGATCATGATGAGGATCGCGATGAACGCGCTCGTCGGGAGCGCCGAAATCAGGCCCAGGCCGTCGATGTCGTTCGGATCCACGCCCCGCAGCGGGCCCGGGGGGACCTTGAGGGCGAGGATGTACATGGCCAGGCCCTCGAGGACCAGCAGCACGGGCACCCACTTGGGCGCGCTGGCGACCAGCGCGCCCACCCGACCGCCCAGGGTGCGCGGCTTGGCCGGGGCCGGCTGGGGCGCCACCTGCTGGGGTGCGGCTTGCTCGGGTGCGGCTTCTTCCTGGGACGCGGCAGGCTCGGCCTCGGTCGACGGCGTTACGGCCATTGCCACTCCGATGGCCGCGGGACGGGTCATGGGCACGGTGCCGTCGGCTGACGCGTCGGCTGTGGGCTCCCCGTCGGCTGACGCTTCGGCCGTGGGCTCCCCGTCGGCCGGCGCTTCGGCTGGGAGCTCCTCGTCGGCCGGCGCGTCGGCCGTGTCAGGCGCGTCCGTGGTCGGCGCGGAGACATCCTGTACGGGCGTGACCACCGTGCCCGTGGCGTCCGGGTCCGTGTCCTCCTCCGTCGTGGGTGGGTGCCCGATGTGCAAGGTGGCGGGCAGCCGTACGAGCCTCGTCGTGTCCGCGTCCGGCTCGATGCCGTCGCCGTCCCGTTGCGTCACGTTGACCATCATGCGGCCCCGGCCGACCCGTGGGTAACGGCCCGCGACCCTGTTTCTCCGTACCTGAGGATTTTGCGGAGATTACCGAAAATCAAAAGTCCCATGAGCAGTTCGCTGAAGAGCAGCCCGTATCCCACCGCGTTCACGCCGGCGTACGGGAACAGCGCCAGAGTGGACACCAGCACGAGCACGGCCAGCCCGATCTGCACGGCCGCCAGCATCCGCGCCCGCGACTGCGCCCGCAGCGCGCTTAGGTAGACCTCGATCAGCACCCGCGGCAGCACGGCCAGCGACATCAGCCGCAGCAGCGTCGTGCCCTCAGCCGCGAAGGCGGACCCGAAGATGGTCAGGATCAGCGGCGCCGCGAGAAACGCCACCGCGATGATCGGCGTGACGATCAGGAACGCCCGCCGCAGCGCACGACGGCAGTTCTCGGCCAGCCGGGCACGGTCGAAGGAGCCCTCGACGGTGAGTGACACCGCCATGTTCATGGCCAGCAGCTCGATCATGCTCGCGAGGGTGTGCGCCATCGAGAAGCGCCCGAACGTGGCCTCGCCCACCTGCGTGGCGACCACCACGGGCACCAGGTAGACGATTCCCAGGATCGACAGCGTCCCGGGGAAGTCCCCGGCCAGGAACCTGCCGACCTGGCGCAGCCGGGGCGGCTCCTGCGCGGCGTCGGACTCCCTGACGTGTCTGGGCACCACCACGCCGAAGATCAGCCAGTTCACGGGGATCAGCGCGAGCGCGGTCGGGATGACCCAGGAGACGAAGATCCCGCCCGACGGCAGCGCGCCGGCCAGGGCGACCAGCAGCCCCATCTTGACGACGCCGAAGACCAGGTTGTTCATGGGCACGAACGTGGCCCTGCGCAGCCCGGTCAGCACCACGTCCTGCAGCGTGAAGACGGCCCACACCAGCACGGACGCCAGGAAGAACAGCCCGGGCCAGAAGCCGCTGAGCACCGAGTACGTCTTTCCCCACATCGGCAGGGTCAGCAGGAAGCCGAGCGCCGCGACCCCGCCCGTGGCGGCGGCCAGGCCGTACCCGCGCAGGACCAGCTCGGGCGTGCGGCGGCCGGCCACCGGCAGGAAGCGGGCCAGCGCGCCCACGAACCCCAGCGCGATCAGGGACGCGAACAGCCGCATCGCGGTGATCAACGCCTGCCCGCTGCCGAACTCCTCCGGCGAGTAGTGGTGTGCCGCCAGCAGCCAGTAGCCCATGCCGAGCACGCCGGTGATGACGGTGTTCGCCATGAGCGCGTAGCCCTGGCGGAACAGCGGATTATGCAGATCGCGGAGGATCTTGCCCCAGACTTCAGACATTTCCGCGCACCCGCCGCAGCCCGTACCTCGTCCGGCGCACGACCGCGTACCCCTTGGTGAGGATGCGTTCGCGCAGGTAGATGAGGGGAACGGCGGTGCCTTCGACGGCCCGCTTGAACATGGCGATGGTCGTGCCCTTGCCGACCGTCAACCGGGGGATGGCGAGCATGTCGTGGCGGTCGGCGGCGATCGTGTTGCTCACGGCGCAGGCGGCGAAATATCCGGCCTTGCGGACTTCCTGGCGGACGCGGGCACTGGAGTAGCCGTAGGGGTAGGCCATGGTGGCGACCGGCGCGCCGATCTTCTCCTCCAGCAGGCCCTTGTTCCTGCGCAGCTCCTGCCGGAGGTCCTCGGTGCGGAGCTGGTCCAGCTGGGGATGGCTGTGGCTGTGGCCGCCGATCTCGATGCCGGTCTGCGCGGCCTCGCGCGCCTGGCCCCAGCTCAGCATCTTGTCGAGGGGGCGGCCCGCCGCGTCGTCGCCCGCGTCGGACACCCAGCCGCTGGTCAGGAAGACCGTGGCGGGGAAGTGGTAGCGCTCGAGCAGGGGCAGCGCGTGGCTGTGGAAGTCGGCGTAGCCGTCGTCGAACGTCACCACGATCGGCTTGCCGGGCATCGAGCGGCCGTTGTTGTGGTGGAGAGAGGCCACCAGGTCGCCCAGCGTGAGCGGGGTGAAGCCGCTCTCCGACAGGTACGCGAGCTGCTCGGCCAGGTCGGACGGCCGCACCGAGTGGGGTCTGGTCTCGTCGTTGGGGGCGTCGGTGACCGAGTGGTACATCAGGATCGGGATCCGGGTCATGAGCGTGCCACCTTCAACCGTGCGGAACCCACCACGTAACCCCAGGTCGTCCAGGCCAGCCCGACCACGATCGCGGCCGCCCTGCCGAGCCCGCCCAGGTCACCCCGCAGCGCCTCGCGCACGCCGCGCAGCGCGCCGAGCGGCAGCGTCCTGAGCGCGTGGGCGCGCTCGCTGGCCAGCCCGTCCTGAGTGCCGACCTCCTGCGTCACCAGGGCCTTCGACAGCCCCTCCGCGTAGCATCTGGATCTGAAGTAGGCGAACCGCTCGCGCTGTCTGGACACCTTGTGCCCGATCACCGCGCGCGGCTCGAAGAGCATGACCGAGCCAGGCTTGCGCTGGCTCAGCCGGATGCAGAACTCCGTCTCCTCGCACCCCAGCGGGCGCGACTTGCGGCCCTGCACGCTGCGCCCGATGCCGCTGTGGAACCCGCCCACCTCGGACACGACGTCGCGCAGGAAGGCGGCGTTGCCGCCCATCACGTTACGGATCGGCGCACGTACGGCGGGCATGCCGCGGTACGTGCAGCCGACCGTCCAGTCGAACTCGTCCGGGAACCACCGCGGGCGCCTCCCGGACGCCCACAGCGGATCCGTACGACCTCCGACGCCCACCACGCCGGGTACCTGGAAGCCCTCCTCCAAAGCCTCCAGCCACCCTTCGTCGGCGACCGCGTCGTCGTCAAGGAACGCGACAATCTCACCGTTGGCCGTGGCCACGCCGGTGTTCTTGCCTCCCGACAGCCCCTGCTCATGGGTGTTGTCCACCACGATGGCCCGTGGATAGGCGCGCTTGAGCTTGAGGTGCAGGTCGGGGTTGTGGTCGACCACCAGGATCAGCTCGTGTGCCGGGCGTGTCTGGCTCTCGACCGACTCGACTGCCTGCCTGATGTCCTCCCACCGCTCCTCGGTGTAGACGCAGATGACAACAGACGTGTTCACAGGGATTCCTTTATGCGACGCCTCGGTCAGCGGCGGGAGTGGCGGTCGGCTCAGGCTGAGCGGGAGCGGGCTGGCGACGCCACTCCTTCAGGATGGTCTTGAGCACGCGGAAGCCATCTCGTACGGCGCGAAGGTTGCTCTCGCCGTGAATGCGGGTGCGTTCGTGGCTCGGCACCTCGTGCACCTTCAGCCCGGCCTTGGCGGCGCGCACGTTCATCAGCGTCTCCACCTCGAAGCCGTCGCAGTCGAGGTCGAGCACGTCGAGGTGGCGGGCCCAGAAGGCGTTGTAGCCGTAGCACAGGTCGGTGTACTTGGTGCCGTACAGGACGTTGACCAGCGAGGTTAAGACCTTGTTGCCGAGCCGCCGGTTGAGCGTCAGGTCGTCGCTGCCGCCGCCGGGGGAGTAGCGGGACCCCTTGACGAAGTCGGCGCCCGTCACCAGTGCGCCGACGAAGGAGATGATCTCGCGGCCGTCGGTCGAGCCGTCGGCGTCGATCATCACGATGATGTCGCTCGTGCACGCGGCGAACCCGGCTGCCAGGGCGTCACCCTTGCCCTTGCCGGTCTGCGTGACGACTTTCAGGTTCGGTCGCAGCCGCCTGGCCACGGCCACCGTCTCGTCGACGGAGTTGCCGTCGACGAGCACGATCTCGTCCACCCAGTGCGGGATCGTGGCGAAGACGTGCGGCAGGTTCTCTGCCTCGTTCATCGCCGGCACGACCACGCTCACCGTCGGGGAAATGGCCAGGTGAGGGGTGACCGGCGTGAAGCTCGTGGGTGGCGGCATCGACCGCAAGGGTGGTTGCGGTTTGCCGTTGTGCTTGGCTATCTCGGGACTCATGGTGAGGGAAATCCTTCCGGGACCCCTCCCCGCCACGAGCCGGACGGGGCCACACCCGGGTGCTGAGGGAATGGCGAAGCCGGTGAACGATGCATCGAAGGGTCCTGTGCTGTGAGGGTGTTCTGCCGGGACTCGGAAGCGCTCAGCGTGCTCCCGTTGGTTCTTTCACTACTGCGTTGGGTGACTCTTGCTGCTGCATCGAGGTGCGCATGCGACCGAAGCCCTTGAGCACACGGTCGGCCGCCTTATAAAGAGACGGCCTGTCCATGACGATTGTTCGGGCCTTGTTGAAAGGAGTGCGGCCCATCCAGTGGACCGCCGCTGCCGCGGACGGTCTTGAGATGCGGCCTTCGGCGACGTACAAGACTCCGCTCTTGAGCCAGTCTTTGTACTCTTTGCCGCCTTTGCCCATGTCCACCATGTGCACTCCGTCGTTCGCGGCGGCCTCGGCCATCTGGAGATGATGGACGATGCCCGGCGAATAACGGGCGAACTCGGTGTCATAGGCGGGGAACCACCCTACAAGCGTGGTGCTCGTACGGAGGCCGAAATGCCCGGCGACCGGTACGTCTCCGGCATAAAGCATGGTCAGGACGCCCGCGAAGTCCGATGACTTTTCGGCATGCATCATGTCCGTCAATTCGACGATCCACGGCTGGGCGAACCTATCCACCCGGCCAGTTCTTCGATACTGGTCGGACTTCCACGCCAGCAGCGTGCGCAGCACCTCTTGGTCGGCCGAGGCCCACTCGAAGCGCAGCTCGCCCTGCTCCCTGCCGAGCTTGCGCTCTTTGTAGCGGACGGTCTTGAGGTTTTTCGGGGAATTGGACTTGACCTGCTCGATCCAGGCGGCGAACCCGGAGGTGAAGTCCATGACCGGCGCGGGCCGGACATCCTGCTCGTAAGGGGCGAACGTGGGTTGTCCCGCCACCAGGTGGTCGAAGTCGAAGACGCTGAGCTTGCAGGACCGCAGCAGGGCCTTGGCGTCGAGCTGCAGATCCGGGGCGGCGATCAACCCGTGGCAGGTGGTCAGGAAGCCGCCGAGCGGCTTGCCGATGCCGAAGCTGTGCCGCTCATGCGGAAAGAATCCGACGATGTCGCTTTCGCTGGAGATGACCGCCACCCTCACGTAGTCGCGCAAGCGGTCCATCGCCACGGCGAACTCGACGGACAGGAACGGATTGTCCAGACTCGGATCGGCCTTCTGCAGCTCTCGCCATCGGCACCGCTCGGCGTCCCCGAGCTCTCCCGGTCGCGTCACCTGGATGTTCACCTGACCCCCTGCTGGGTCTGCATGCTCTTCCCCCGGTACAACACGCGAAGCACGTACATGAACCCTCCGAGCACGGCGACCGTCGCGACGCCTGCACGGGGCGACCACGCGCCGAACAGCAGCATCGCCTGAGCGAGAAGCACGTTGATTACGAGACTTGCCGCAGCTCCTACTGATATCGCGGCAAGGGGGTCACGATCACGCAACAGTCCTACTACCGCCGCACCTGGAACGACCAGAAGGAACAGGGAGATCAAAAATGGGCGCAACGGCGTGTCTATGTCGAAAAGCGCCACGACCGCTCCAGCTATGCAAGCGAGCGCCACCAGCCAGGTCAGCGCTCTGCGGTGCTGCTTGAGCATCTCCCCTTGTCTCCTGCTCTGTTATCAAAGCACTACTGATCGCAATTCATGGGACCAATCCGCGGCAGGGACGTCAATGCCGACGCTTGGCAGCATGCCCCGGTTTACCGGCGCGCAAAGATTTTTCTCGTGCAGTTTCAAAACATGATCAAGAGGTCCCGGTCCTGGAACGGCTCTCAGGCACATCAGAATGCCCTATGTGACCGCGAATCTTCGAGCGAAGGTCCGAATTACCCTTTTTTGTCGGCTCTAAATTCGGAGTTGCTCGGACGCAAAAGATCTATTCGGGGGTAAAAGATCACTTTACTCGTCGAGGGTTTCGGCGTCGTCGGCGGACGCGGTCTCGGAGGGAGAGGCGCTGGGCTCGGCGGAGGCCGTCGGCTCGCCGGTCGGCTCGGGCGGCTGCCGCCCGTTCCAGGCGAGTGAGCAGGTCGCGGTGCCGCCGTTCGAGGTGAAGGCGACGCGGCCCCTGCCGGCGCTGTCCGGGTCGAGGATCGTCACCCAGATCGCCACGGAGCGTCCGGCCTTGATCGAGCCGCTCGCCGGGAACACGTCCAGCCCCTGCGAGGCGGTCGCCACCCACGAGACCGCGGCGTTGCGGGCACTGAGCCCGATCTTGGCCGCGCCGTCGATCGCCTCCGGGCACGACGTGCCGAGCCGGGCGCCGGCTGCGGGCCTGCGGCGGGTGGGCGTCGGCGCGGCGGCGTGCCTGGTGCTCGGCCGTACGGTCGGCGTGGCCCGGATGGAGTGGGTGCGGCTGGGGGTGGGGGTCGGTGTGAGGTCGTCCTGCTCCACCACCGGCTCGGGCGTCGGGCTCTCCTCGAGGGAGGTCGGGGTCTCCTCGACGGGGAGTGTGGACGAGGGGGCGGCCCGGAGCGGGGTGCTGCTGGACGTGTCGCCGCCGTTGATCGCGACCACGGCCCCGGTCGCGGCCAGCACGCACGCGCCCGCCAGCAGCACCGGCGCCAGGCGGCGCGGCCTGCGCCGCCGCGAGCGGTGCTCGACGGCCACGGGGAAGCCGGTCTTGTCGAAGCTGTCCCCGCGATCGGTGATCAGGGTGCGGGTCTGGTCCCGCTCGGGGTTGACGCACGTGTCGATCACGCGGCGGCGCAGCGAGATGGGCGGGAACGCGACCGGCACCATGTCCAGGAGCCGCGCCGCCGAGACCTGCCTGTGCCGCCCCTCGGTGCACACCTCGCACCCGCTGATGTGCCCCGACAACCTCCGTCGCAGCAGCGGGGTGAGCGGGCCCTCGCATCCGTCCAGCATGGCCGACAGATCGGGGCAGTGCGCCCGTCCCGTCCTGGCCAGCACCACGGCGGCGGCGGCGTTCTCCAGGTGGTCGCGGGCCCTGCCGAGCCGGCTCGCCGCCTGCCGCGAGGTGAGCCCGAGCACCGCGCCGACCTCCGCCGGGGTCAGGCCGTGCCGCACCGACAACTCCAGGATCTCGCGCTCGTTCCTGCTCAGCTCGCCCAGCGTCTCGTGGACCAGGTCCGCCAGCTCGGGGTCGTCGTGCTCCTCGAGGTCCGGCAGCGGCAGGCCCTCCACCGGCGTCCGATGCGCCATCCTGGCCCGCACCTGGAACCTGGTCAGCGCGTACAGCCAGGCCCGCAGCCTGGCGGGCTCCTTCAGCCGGTGCACGCACCCTTGCGCGGTGACCAGGGCGTCGTGCACGGCGTCGGCGGCCAGGTCGCTGGCGAAGGAGCTGGCATAGTCGTGCAGCCGCTCGGCGTAGGAGTCGTACAGCTTGGCTGGAGCGTCGGTGTGCGCCCGGCGCAGAGCCTCGACCAGCTCATGTTCCTGGGCGCGATCGACGGACGGCCATCCAGGCACGGATTCCCTCCCCGCGGGTAGAACGGGCATTCAAGCCCCACGCGGAGAGGACGCCGCCACCTTCTACCGGGTTCGCCCCCTATGCCCAACAGGCATGAGGTGCCGGCGCCCTCACCCGTCGCAGTTGGGGGTGCAGAGCCGCCGTTCCATGCCCTGGAGGAAGAAGTCGCGCACCTGGAGGACGTTCTTGGCGATGTACGCCTCGCCGCCCGTGGCCTTGGCCAGGGCGTCCATCTGCTGCTTGCCCTTCTCGGCCTCCGGGCCGAACGCGATGAGCAGGATGCTGATGGGCCGCTTCGGGTTGTACGTCTTCTTCAGGAACTGCAGGAGCTCGGCGTTCTCGACGCCGCCTTCCGGGTCGTCGTTGCCTGCGCCGTCCGTGAGGACCAGCAGCGTGTTGATCTTGTCTTCCTGGTAGGTCTTGGTCAGCTGCGTGTACGCGGCCTTGACGGTGTCGTTCAGCCCGGTGTCGCCGGTGGCCTTGGCCTGGATCGAGGCGAAATTCCTGGCCAGCATCTCCTTGCGGAGCGTCCCGTTGACCGACTCGCTGATCGGACCGACGGAGACGAGCTCCTTCCAGTCCTTGCCCTGCCCGTCCATGTGCGTGGAGAACGTCCACAGGCCCAGCTCGGAGTCGGCGGGGAACAGGGCCATGCCCTCGGTGGCGATCTTGGTGATGGCCTGCATGCGGGTCATCCCCGTACCGGGAACGGGCAGCGCCATGGTGCCGGAGACGTCGAGCAGCGTGAGCAGGCGGGAGCCCAGGTTCAGCCTGGACCAGGTCTGCACCAGCCTCGCAACGGTCGCGCCGTCCGGCGGCTCCAGGGACGACGGCGTCTCAGGCGTGAACCCCTTGTCCTTCGACAGCGCGTCGCCCGCCTTGCCGTCCGTGCTGCGGAAGCCCGCTTCGCGCAGGATCTTCTTGGCCGACTCCGTGGCGAGGTCCTGCTTGAAGTCCGCCGCGGCCTTGAGCACCGACGGATCCTTGGTGAGGATCGTGACCGGGTAGTCGAGGCTCAGCGTGCCTTCCTTGGGGTAGAGCGCGACCACCGGAGCCTCCGGCTTCTTCGCATTGTGGGCGTAGATGGCCTGCTCGGAGGCGACGCCGACGGGCACCCTGCTGCCCGACTTCACCGTGAGGCTGGCGAGCAGCGCCGTCGAGTCGGACGCGAGCTGGCCCGACAGCTCCTTCATGGCGCCCACCAGTGCCTTGTCCTGTTTGGCCTCCTTCGCCGTGCCGGCGGCGGCCAGCAGCGCGGCCAGCCCGGCGGAGTTCTTCTGGGGGTCGAGGGCGAGCACGCGTACCTTCTTGCCGGGACCGTCCACGTTGGCCACGTTCGCCGCTGAGATCATGGCCGCCCAGCTCGGCTGCAGGGTGCCGGTCAGCTTCGACGCGGAAGACTTGGCCGCCGCCAGCACCACGGGTGAGGTCGCGATCGAGCCGTCCACCTGCGGCAGCGCCTCGCCCGTCGGGGTGTTGCGCAGGCTCTCCATGAGGAGGCTGGAGTCCGCCACCCAGAAGTCGGCCTTGGCCTTGCCGGCGGCCACCGCGTTCGCGGTTCTGGCCGCGGTCTCCTTGGCCACCGTCACCTCGACGCACTTGCTGTCGATCGAGTGCATGGCCTTGTTGTAGTTGCCGGCGATCTTGTTGAGCGCGGGCTGGATGTCCGGCGTCGCGACGACGCGCAGCCCCAGCTTGCCGGCCGAGCAGTCGTGATCACGATTGAAGATGACGAATGCGGCGACACCGAGGAGCACGGCCAGCGCGACGGCGCCGGCCAGTGGCACGATCACCCTGCCGCGACCGCTGCCGGAGCGCCTGCGGGCCGGGGGTTCTTGCGCTCTGTATCCGCCATCGAGCTCGTCTGTGCGGTGTCGCCCCACGATGTCCTCTTAGATATGGTTTGAGACTTTCTCGGAGACCCTAGTGGGAGTTGCTCCGTAATACTCCGGGAACGATACTCGGTGTGCTCAGTGCGGCAAAACAGCCCTTTTGGTGCAGTGATTACGCTCTGTGAGTGCTGTTCTCGGCTTGAGTGATGGTCTAATGGCGGCAGATGTGGCCGTGCCAGGCCCGCCTGCCCTCCCGTACGGCGACTGCCGCCAGCGCCACCGCGACAGCCGGATCGACCCACCACCAGCCCAGCGTGTTGAGCCACAGGCTCGCCAGCACCCCCGCCGCCATGGCCGCGCAAATGAGGTTCTGGGTGCCCTCTCCCGAGGTGGCCGCGGACGTCAGCCGCGCCCCGAGCCGCCGCTTGGCCAGCCCCAAGGCAGGCATGCTGATCAGGCTGAACGTCGCCACCATGATCCCCAGCACGCTCGGCGCGGCCCGCTGTCCCGCGTCCAGGTCGTAGGCGACGTGCAGGACGAGGTAGGGCGCGAGCAGCCAGAAGCTCACCGCGACCGCCCGCCGGGCAGTGGTCTCGGCGCTCGCCGAGAGCGTACGGGCGCCAGTGAAGCGCCACACCACGATCAGGCTGGCCGCCGCCTCCACGAACGACGCCAATCCCCACCCGATCAGCGCCAGGGAGTGGGCCGAGAAGCCGGCGGCCAGGCCGAGCGTGCTTTCCACGCCCAGCCAGACCAGCGTGGCCACCGAAAGCGAACGGGCGGCGCGGGCAGCGCGCAGCCAGTCGGCTGACGCGGCCGGACGCTCATGAATTCGCTGGTCAGGCACCATGACCCTCCGCACTCCCCGGCTATCCGGCCGTCGACAGCGATCTGTAATGTACCCACTACGTAACGTAACGTCGCTTCAGGGCAGCAAAGGATGGTCAAGTTTGCCCGCATAATGAGCGCTGATCGCAACGGAGGGGGCCAGGTTGCCGTTCACACCCAGCCACATGGCGGCGGTGGTGCCGCTGATTGCGTCGCCGCGCGTACGCAAGTTCGCTGATCCATGGGCGCTGGCGCTCGGGGCGATGGTCCCCGATCTGCCGATCTTCCTGACGTTCCTGCCCGACTACGGCAAATGGCACTCCTGGGTCGGCGTGTTCACCATCGACGTCGCAGCCGTACTGCTGCTGTTGCCGCTCTTCCACGGCGTCTTCAGGGAACCTCTGATCTCCCTGCTCCCGCCGTCGCTCGCCGGCCGCGCCGCCCGCCTGGCCCCGTCGCGGCCCCATGTGGTGCCCATGGCCGTCGGAGCGGCCATCGGCGCCGCCTCCCACGTCTTGTGGGACTCCTTCACCCACTCCAGCGGCCCCGAGGAGTGGGGGGACTGGCTGTCGATCCGGGTGTTCGGCGTGATCAGGCTGTTCCGGCTGCTGCAGTACGTCTCGTCCGTGATCGGCCTGGCCATCCTGCTGTGGTGGGTATGGCGCGGCCTGTCCCGCATGGCCGCCGCCCCTGTGCCCGACTGCCTGCAGATCCGCCCATACGTGCGCAGGCTCGTGATGCTGATGTGCTCGATCGGCACGGTCGCGGGCGCGCTCCTCTGGCCCCTCGTGGACGAGCCCGCCCCGGAGCTCGGCATCGCCAGCGTGCTCACCAAGGTCGGCGCGGGCACGTTGATCGGCCTGGGCCTGGTGCTGATCGGCTATGCGGCGGTCTGGCAGCTCAGGCGGCGCATGGCAATATCGGAAGGTGCTTGAGTACGTAACCGACGCCGACGATCCCCGCCTGTCCGACTACACCCGGCTCAGGGACGTGGAGCTGCGCAAGAGCCTGGAGGCTTCGCGCGGCCTGTTCCTGGCCGAGGGGGAGAAGGTGATCAGGCGGGCCATCGGCGCCGGCTACCCGATCCGCTCGGTCCTGACCACGCGCCGCTGGCTGACCCCGCTCGAGGACGTTCTTGGGGACGCGCTCGTCTACGTGGTGAGCGACGAGATCATGTCGCGCATCGCGGGCTTCCAGGTCCACCGCGGCGCCCTGGCCTCGATGGAACGCATCCCCCTGCCCTCGGTCGAGACCCTCTTGAAGGGCAACGCGCGGCGGCTGCTCGTGCTGGAGGACCTGGTGGACCACTCCAACGTCGGCGCCATTTTCCGCAGCGCCGCCGCTCTGGGGGTGGACGGGATCCTGCTGTCGCCCCGGTGCGCCGATCCGTTGTACCGGCGGGCGGTGAAGGTCTCGATGGGAGCGGTGTTCTCGATCCCGTACGCGCGGATGGACAACTGGTTCGACGGGCTCTCGCAGCTGCGGGAGGCGGGCTTCCAGACGCTGGCCCTGACCCCGGATCAGACGGCCACCCCCATGGACACGGTTAAGATGGCGGATCGGGTGGCGCTGCTGCTCGGCTCCGAGGGCGACGGCCTGTCATCGCACTGGCTGCACGAGGCCGACCAGGCGGTCTGCATCCCGATGAGCGCGGCGGCGATGGCCGCGGGCGTGGACTCGCTCAACGTGGTGGCCGCCGCCGCGATCGCCTGCCATGACTTGATGCGCGCGAGTTGACCCGCGCCTACCGTACGCGTGCGACGACTGGGGAGAACCGTTCGAGATGTTCTTGTGGAAGGCACTGGAAGGGTCCCGTGTCCTGGATCTCGCGCAGCCGATGCGGAGAGGCATGCCGCAGTCGCCCAACCATCCTCCGTTCCGGATGGCGCTGGAGCGCAGGCACGGCGACATGGTCAGGCCCGACGGCGGCTCGGCCGCCAACGAGATCATCGTCACGGGCGGGCACGTCGGCACGCACGTGGACGCCCTCGCGCACGTCTCGCAGGACGGACTGCTGCACGGCGGGCGGCCCGCGGGCGAGGTGATGTCGCACGAGGGGTTCGGCTCGCTGGGGATCGACGAGTTCGAGCCGTACGTGGGCCGCTGCGTGCTGCTCGACGTGGCAGCCGTGCACGGCGTGGACACGCTGCCGCCCGGCTACGAGATCACCCCCGGCGACCTGGCGCGGGCCGCCGGCGGCACGGAGATCCGTGCGGGCGACGCGGTGCTCATCGGCACCGGATGGTCGCGGCTCTGGTCGTCGGGGGAGGAGTTCATCGGTCACCGGAACGGCGTCCCCGGGCCGGGCGCCGAGGCGGCACGCTGGCTGGTCGGCCACCGACCGCGCGTCGTGGGTGGTGAGACCATCGCCTTCGAACACATCGCGCCCGGTCGCGGGCACGCCACGCTGCCCGTTCACCGGATCATGCTGGTGGAGTCGGGCATCAACATCGTGGAGACCATGCGGCTGGCCGAGTTGCTCGACTCGGGGGCACGCGAGTTCGTGCTCGTGCTCAACCCGCTGCCGATCGTCGGCGCCACCGGCGCCCCGGTCCGCCCGCTCGCTGTCATCGACTGATCCGAGAGAGGCCATGAGCACCCATGTCCAGCGGCTCGCCGAGTTCGCAGCCGCCTGCCGCGACAAGGGCGTTCCCGCCCTCGTGCGCGACGACGTGACCGGACGCGTGCTCGACGTGCTGGGCAACTGCCTGGCCGCCTATGCCGAGCCGGAGGGCGACGCCGGACCGGCCGTGTTGCGGGCCGTACGCCGGTGGAGCGGCAGTGCGGAGGCCACCGCGATCGGCAGCGGCGACCGGCTTCCCGCGCCGTCGGCGGCGCTGGTCAACGGCACGCTGGCGCACGCGCTGGACTACGACGACACGCACCTGCCGTCGGTGCTGCACCCGAGCGCTCCCGTGGTGCCCGCCGCGCTGGCCGTCGCCGAGGCCACGGGCGCGAGCGGCGCCGAACTGGCGTCGGCGATCGCGGCGGGCGTCGAGGTGTGCAACCGCCTGGGGATGGCCTCCTACCTGCCCGAGGCGCGCAACTCGCTCTTCTTCGAGAAGGGACAGCACGCGACGTCCATCTGCGGCACGCTGGGCGCCGCGGTCGCGGCCGGGCTCCTGTTCGGTCTGACGGCGGACGGCATCGCCGACGCTGTCGGCGTGGCGGCCAGCATGGGCTCTGGCCTCATCGAGGCCAACCGTACGGGCGGGACGATCAAGCGGGTTCACTGCGGCTGGGCCGCTCACGCGGGCGTCTCGGCCGCGGTGCTCGCCGCGGAGGGCGTGACCGGGCCGCCGACCGTGCTGGAGGGCCGGTTCGGCTTCTTCCAGGCCTGGCTGGACGGCCGCTTCGACGCCTCGGCACTGCTGTCGGACCTGGGCGACCGGTGGGAGCTGCTGCGCACGGTCTACAAGCCCTATCCGACGAACCATTTCACCCACCCGGCCATCGACTGCGCCCTGGTGCTGCGGGCCGGCGGCCTTTCCCCCGCCGAGGTCGAGGACGTCGAGCTCGGGGTGCCGGGTCCGGTGCTGCGCACGATCGCGGAGCCCCGGGAAGAGAAGATCAACCCTAGGTCGCCGTACCACGCGAAGTTCTCCGGCCCCTACACGGTGGCGGCGGCGCTGCACGGCGGCGGCGGGCTCGGGCTTTCGCTGGACGACTTCGCCTCCCTGTCTCCCGAACGGCTGGAACTGGCGAAGCGGGTGCGCTGCGTGGCGGACGAGCGGGCGTCGGAGATCTTCCCTCGTGCGTTCGCAGCGGTCATGCGGGTACGGCTGCGTGACGGCTCGGTGCTGGAGCATCGCGTCGATTCGTCACGCGGCGGGCCGGAGCACCCGTTGACGCAGGACGAGCTGGCGGTCAAGTTCCGTGCCAACGCGGGACGGGCGCTGCCGCCGGACGACGTGGAGGCCCTCCTGGCGGCGGTCGGGAGCCTCCCGTCGGCCCCGTCAGTGACACCGCTGCTCCGCCTGACCGTCGCATAGTCGCGAAGTGGGCCTGGCGCCGGCCCTTGGTGTCGGTGATGTGGCACTGGGAGCAGTGCGTCAGGGCCGGCCGCCGGTGAGCCAGTCGGGATAGCCGTCAAGCTCGTGGGTGACCGGCGCGCGGACGACGGAGCAGCCCTCCCCGGTCTCCCTGATGCGCCGTTCGAGCGTGGCCGCCTGCCGGTCCGTCGTGATGAGGATGAGCTCCCAGGTGATCTCGCCGGAGCGCGCGGACGGCACTTCCGCTATGTCGATCGAGGCCGCCAGGCCCGCACCGAGAATGGCGTGCGCCAGCGCGGCCGCCCTCTCGTGGCCCTCGATCGTCGCCCGGACCTCGATGAATTCCGTCATGGGATGCCCTCCGGGATGGCTGCGAGACCACCCTATCCGCGGGACCGTCCGCCGGTAACCGATTTCTGGATCAGGTGGTCCAGGTGGTGGCGTCCCTACATTTTCTAGCGCCGCTAGACATTGAGTCATTGCTAGCTTAGCATTGCTAGCATTTCTACCGATGACTCTCGTCTGGAGCGCACAAGATTGGTCACCACCGCTTATGTGATCGTGGCTTTGATCGGCATCGCCCTCGTCGTGATCAGCCTTCGCTTCTTCCTTGGCCCCGAGGCCGCCGCCACGGCGTTCGGCGTGCCGAGCACGACCTCGGGCATGGACACCGGCGCGTACTTGTCCGTGAAGGCCATCCGCGACCTGGCCTCCGCCTTGATCATCTTCGCTCTGATCGCCCTGGGTGACGCGCAGGCGCTGGGCTGGGTCACCCTGGCCATGTCGATCATCCCCGTCGGTGACGCGGCCATCGTGGCCAGGCGCGGCGGCCACCCCGCCCTCTCCTACGCCATGCACGGCGGCACGGCCGTGGTCGCCGCCGCGGCGGGCCTCGTGCTCGTGCTGGGGGGATGACCTGTCAGGCCTGAGCCGGGGGAGCGGTGGAGGTGCGGACGATCAGTTCGTGTGGGAACGTGAGGCGCTCCGGCTCGGCCGCCGCCCCCGACAGCAGCAGCCGCCCCGCCGCCGCGCCCATCTCCTGCTTGGCCTGCCTGATCGTGGTGAGCCCCGCCTCCTCGGCCGCGCTGTCGGAGAAGCCCACCACCGACAGTTCTCCCGGCACCGCCAGCCCCAGGTCGGCCGCCGCGTCGAGGACCCCCAGGGCCAGCACGTCCGTGTTGGTGAGGATCGCGGTGGGGCGTGGGTCGCGCCCGAGCAGCGCGTGCCCCGCCTTCCGCCCCGCCTCTCGCGAGTTGCGCGCGACCTCGTAGAACGGCACGCCTGACCAGTCGATCCCGCCCTCCTCGCAGGCCTGCTGGTAGCCGCTCCGCCGGCGCCGCATGGCCTCGAACGTGGCGCTCTCCTGCCGCTCCTGGGTGGCCCAGCCGGTGTAGCCGTCGTCGTGCAGCCCGACCATGGCCACCCCCAACCGCCGGTGCCCGAGCCGCAGCACGTGCCGCGCGGCGGCGGCCGCGGCGGCGGGCTCGTCGATCCCCAGGAACGGATGCCCCGGCACGTACGGCTCGTCCACCACCACGACGGGCAGCTTCCTGGCGAACACCTCGGCCAGTGCCGGATGCCCGTCGGGCAGCGACATCACGCAGAACGAGTCGACCACCGCGTCCCTGACCGTCTCGCTGCGCCGGTCGCCGTGCGGCAGGGGCAGGATGAGCAGCCCCACCCCGGCGTCCTCCGCCGCGGTGGCGAGGCCCTGGAAGAACCCGATCGCGTACGGGTCGGCGAACGCGTACGCCAGCGTCTCGCTGAAGATCAGCCCGAGCGCCCCCGCCCGCCCCAGTCGCAGCGAGCGCGCCGTCGGATTGGGGCCCGCGTAGCCGAGCTCGTCGGCCACCTCCAGGATCCGCCGGCGCAGCCCCTCGCTGAGCTGGTCGGGCCGGGAGAACGCGTAGGACACGGTGGCCCGGGACACGCCCAGCCGGTCGGCGATCGTCTGCAGTGTCACCCTGGCCATCGTCCCACCGTATCGAAGAGCTTGCCCGGTCCATCTTAATCGATTAAGGTCTTAATTGATTAAGGAGGAGTCATGGACGCTATGCAGGTCCTCTCTCATCAGACGGCGATGGGCTATCGGGATTCGCTGCGCGAAGCGCTCCCCGACGCGCCGCGCCGACCGCACCGCCCGAGGGCCAAGGTGCGGATACGGGTGGCGCACTCGCTCAGGTGGACGGCGGATCGCCTGGATCCCGCCTGCAGAACCATGTGAAGTAAGTGAGCCCGGCCTTCCTGTGGGCACCTGTGTTGTGCCATGAAGAGCACAGAGATCGCACTCGAACGACGGACAGCCAAGGTCGGCGACTGGTCGATGACCGGATGGCGGCGCATCCCGCCAGATGCGGACGAAAGCCCGCCCGTGGTCTGCGTGCACGGCGCGGGCGTGTCCAGTCGGGAACTGTGCCCCCTGGTCGCCGCGCTGGGGGAGCACCTGCCTGCCTGGACCGTCGATCTGCCGGGATTCGGGCAGAGCACGAAACCGCCCTACGCGCTCGGCCTGACCGAGCTCGCCGACGCGCTGGCCGACTGGCTGGAGGCCGAGCAACTGCCCGCCGCCTGTCTGGCGGGCTGCTCCTTCGGCTGCCAGATCGCCGTTGACATCGCGGTGCGTCACCCGGAACGGGTGCGCTCGCTCGTACTGATGGGACCCACGGTGGACCCGGCGGCGAGATCGTGGTCGCGGCTCATCGCCCGGTGGGTCCGCAACTCCAGACGGGAGGACCCGCGCATGGCGCCGCTCAACGTCGCCGATTACCGCGACGCCGGCCTCCGGCAGGTCGTGACCAGCTTCGACGCGGCGGTCCGCGACCGCGTGGAGGACAAGCTCCCGCACGTCGCGGTGCCCACGCTGGTCGTCAGAGGGGAGTTCGACCGGCTGGTGCCGCAGGACTGGGCCGAGGAGGTCACCCGCAGGACGCCGCGGGGCAGGCTGGTCGTCGTGCCGGGGGCGCCGCACATGGTCCCGTTCCGGGATCCGGCGGCCCTCGTGCCGATCATCAGGGGGTTCGTGGCCGATGCATAAGTACGCCGCCTCCTTCGACTCGGCCACGGGGATGCTCCGTGCGCTCTCCCGCTACCTGCGCGGACGTGACTTCCCGGCGCTCGGGCAGTTCCCCGCCGCCATCGAGCCGATCGCCTCCGGGGTGCTGGGGGCGGCGAACCGGCTGCCGCGCCGCCTCGCCGAGCAGGCGTACGCGCTGTCCGGGTGGAGCGAGGCCGGCGCGCCGTCGAAGCTGGCCGGGCTGCGCTCGGACGAGATGGCCGAGTGGGTCGTCGGGCACTATCCGCGCCGCCGCTACCCCGTGGTCTTCGTCGGCTCCGCCTCCGGCGCGCTGGTGCACCTGGCCGCGGCGCTCGGCGCGCCGTGGCTGCCCCAGACCCTGCTGGTCCCGGTACGCCAGCACGGCGGCCACCCCGACGCCCCCAAGGACTGCCTCCGCCGCGTCCGCCCGGCAGGCGAGGCCATGCTCGCCGCCAACCCCGACCTGATCCTGCACCACATGCACGACGCGAACCAGGACCGCCTGATGATCGCGGGAATGTCCTACTTCCGGATCAAGTGGCGGCGGCTGCCGGAGGCCTACCGGCGCTTCCTCCGCGAGTGCCTCGACGGCACGCTCGTCATCTCCGACTGCGGCCTGCGCTGGCCGACGACCCGCATCGGCGAGCGGTACGTCTTCCAGCACGGCGCGCTGGGCGGGCTCACCCCTGACGAGTACCGCCTCGGGAGCCCGGAGATCGCCGGCTACCTGGCGCGTCACGGCTCCCCGTACCGGCACTGGGACGCTCCCGAGCCGGACGGCGAGAGCCCCGAGGCGGAGTGGGGGTTCGAGGCCGAGCTCATGGACGATCTGCGGGAGGCCGCCGGCAGGGTCGCCGTGCTGCGCTTCCCGGATCCCGAGGCGCTGACCGCGCCGGTGGCCGACCTCTACCGGTCCTGGTACGAGGCCCGCGGCCTCCCGGGGGACCGGTTGCTGGTGGAGTCGTTCCTGCTGCTGGAGCCGTGGTGGACGCTGCGCACGGGATCGGTGCCGTACTGGATGGTCTTCAACTCCGAGGGCTCGCGCAAGGGGCTGCTGTCGTACCTCGACGGCGGGGAGCCGTACGACGAGATCCGGATGACGCTCTTCTCGCACGGCGTGGAGTCGCCGGGGATCGCGCCGATCGACGCGTGGCGGGAAGTGCTGGAAAGGGCGCGGAAGATCGGGGTCTTCGCCGGGGTCGATCCCCGGGCGTTCCCGCGCGACTTCGCCGTCTTCGCCCGCATGCACCGCGAGCTGTCCCGGGTGCGCACCACGTACCCGATGCCGCTGCCTCTGCCCCTGTCCCAGGCGGAGGAGGCGCTGAAGGCGTACGGGGACGTGACCTGGACCGCCGGATGACGGTCGTGCGGTTGCGCCTGGTGGGCGTCGGCGCGATGAACTCCCCGCGCTACCGCCCCGCCGGGCTGCTGGCCGGCTGGCAGGGCCACCGCGTGCTGCTCGACGGGGGCGGCGAGGCCGCGGGCGGCGAGCGGCTCGACGGCTGGCTGGTCTGCGACGAACGGGCCGAGCTGATGCCCCAGATCCGCCGCGCGGCGCGGGCGCTCGGGATGACCGCCGTGGTGGCGGGCTACGAGGCCGCGGGCGTGGAGATCGTGCCGCTGCCGGTCAGCCACACCTCCCACCCCACCTACGGCTACCTGATCAGGACGGAGCGGGCGAACGCCGCCTGGGCGCCGGAGTTCTGGACCTTTCCCGTCTGGGCGGCCGGGGTGGACCTGATGTTCGCCGACGCGGCGGGCTGGGACCGGCCGATCCGCTTCGCCGGCGGGGTTGGCGGGCACGCGAGCGTGCTCCAGGTCGCGCGGCAGGCCCACGAGCTGCAGGTGGGACGGGTGGTCTTCGCGCACATCGGCCGCCCCTCCATCCGGGCGATCGACCGCGGCGAGCGCCCCCTGTTCGGCGAGTGGGGCGTCGAGGGCCGCACCTACCCTCTCGGCTAGCCGCCCGCGATCTGCTCCCCGGCGTAGTCCAGGAGCCGCTCGGCGGTCTTGAAGCGGCGCTCGTCCTGGTCGCCGAGCAGCACGCCCACCACGCGCTTGCCGCTCCGCTCCCCGGCGAAGAGCAGGCAGTATCCGGCGGCGTTCGTGTACCCGGTCTTCACGCCCAGCACCCCGTCGGCACGCGACAGCAGCTTGTTCGAGTTGCGCCAGGTGTGCGCGCCGTGCACCGACGTCTTGGCCACCTTGTGCACCTTGCGCCCGACCACGGCCGCGAAGGCGCTGTCGTCCAGTGCCCGCTGCGCCAGCTTGACCTGGTCGACCGCGGTCGAATAGCCGCCGTGGGCCGGCGTGGGCATGCCGTCGGCGTTGGTGTAGCGGGTGTCGGACATGCCGAGGGAGCGGGCGGTGCGGTTCATCTTGGCGACGAACGCCTTCTTGCCAGGACCGTAGTGCCGCGCCAGCGCGTTGGCCGCGTCCGCCCCGGACCGCAGCATGAGGGCGTACAGCAGGTCCCTGACCGTGAGCCGCTCGCCCTTCTTCAGCCCCGCCGTCATCGCGCCGTTGCCGGCCGCGTACTTGACGTCCGCCGCGGTGATCGTGATCGTGTCGCTCAGCCGGGCCTCGCGCAGCACGACGTACGCCGTCATGACCTTGACCAGGCTGGCCACCGGAACCCGGCGGGTCTGGCGCTTGCCGAAGTGGATCGTTCCGGTCGAGTCGACCACGTACGCGGACCTGGCCTCGACCTCCGGCGCGTCCGCCGCCGCGGCCGGGGCAGCAGTCCCCACAACCAGCGCGAGTGCGGCAGAGCCAATGAAACCCCCAATACGCATGCCAAACATGTTGTCAGGAGATCAAGGGTCCGTTTGCCGAACTACGCCATAAGACCAGATCGGATGGGGTAAATCCAAGGCGGACGAGAGGGGTGGGCGGCCGTGGCGGGCAGGTTCATCATCGATGAGGACGGGCAGGGCGGCTTCCGCTTCACGCTCGTCGCGAACAACGGGCAGACGCTCGCCATCGGCGGCGGCTACCCGACCAAGATCGCCTGCGTGAACGGCATCGAGACCGTGCGCAGGAACGCTCCGGAAGCCGTCATCGACGACCGGACCGGGCCTGGTCTAGGAGACCAGGGCCTCTGACGAGGCGGCCTCCCGCTTCTTCCGCCTGCGCCGCACCACCATCCAGGAGATCGCGGCCACGGCCAGCACGGCCACGACCGCCGCCGTGACGGGGGAGCGCGCGGCCAGCTCCAGCCATCCCCACACGATGGCCGTCAGGCCGAACCACCAGATCGGCGCCCAGGTCAGGCAGCCCAGCGCGCTCGCGACCACGTACCAGGGATAGGACACCCGCAGCGCACCCGCAACCCACGGCAGCGTGTGCCGCAGCATGGGCACCCAGAAGCAGCCGTAGACGGCCAGCGCGCCCCACTTCTCGACGACGTGCTCGATCTTGGCGATCCGCTCGCGCCCCAGCCGGACGCCCACGCGCGAGTCGTAGAGCTTGTCGCCGAGCCTGCGGCCCACCCAGTAGTACACCTGGAACGCGCCGAACAGGGCGAGGATGAGCACGGCCCCCACCAGCCAGTACGGCAGGCCGAACAAGGACGGCTTCATGGGATCGGCAATGCCGCTCATCCGCCCACCCCTCCCCGAAGCCTTAGGTCAGGCTTACCTTAGTTCAAGTTGCAAGCTTCTGCCACAACGGCTTGCAAGCCGCCGCAAGCAGGCGACAACCAGGACTCAATCACCCGGTCTCACTCTATGCGTGAGGCAAAAGGGGGTTGAACATGCCGACGACGAGGGCAGCCGTCCTGGCCGGTGGTGTCGCGAACACCGCCAAGCTCTTCGTGGCCGCCCTCGCGTTCGCCGGCGCGTACGCCGGCGCCTCCGCCCACGACAGCGCCGGCACCGCGCCCGGCCAGGTGCGGGCCGTCACCCTGTCGGCCCGTGAGGTGCCCTGCACCGAGCAACTGGCGCGGGCCGACGTGGAGCGCAGCGTGGTCCTCAACCGGCCGAAGGCGCGCAGACCGTCAAGAACGGCCGTTCCCAGGTGAGCTGCTGACCGACCGCTGCGCCGCCTCCACCCAGCGCGGCACGCCGACCCGCTCGGCCACCTCCAGCGCCTTCTTGTAGTGGTCGCGCGCGGCGTCGGGCTGCCCCAGGCGGATGGCGAGGTCGCCGAGCGTCAGCGCCACCGGCCACAACGCCACCACGCCGGTGCCCGCGCCCGCCACCCGGTCTGCGAACGGCTTGAGCTTGTCGTAGCAGTCGACCATCCGCTCCCGGTCGTCGAGCAGCATGCCGGCCAGTGCGCGCCAGGTCATCGCCAGCTCGTAGAGGAAGTCGGGGCGCACCGGCGGGCGGGTGGCGGCCACGGCCTTGGCGTCCTGGAGGTGCCCGGCCGAGGCCAGGGCCAGCGCGTACGCGTCCAGCGTCCACTTGGCCCCACGCTGGTGCTTCTCGCCGAGCAGGTCGACCATCTCGGCCGCCCGGCCGTCGACCAGGTGCAGGCAGAAGGCCGTGATCAGGGGGAGGTCCTGGCGGCCCTCCAACATGCCCGCCCGCGCGGTCATCCTGGCCGCCTCGCGGTAGGCCCGCTCGGCGCCCGCGTAGTCGCCGGCGATCATCAGCCGCTGGCCGGAGTACCAGACCACGACCGCGGCGGGGGCCGACAGGTCGTACTGCTTGGCCAGGGCGTCGGCGGCGGCCGCGTGCCTGTCGGCCACCGCGAACTCGCCCCTGGCCGCCGCGCACTCCAGCAGCACCAGGTGGGCGAGGGCCTGCGTGGCCATCTGCCCCGAGCGCTGCGCGACCTCCAGCAGCTCCCTGCCGATGCTCTCGCGGGTGTCGACCGCCGGGATGTCGTAGGACTGACGCAGCCGCCCGCTCAGCGCCGCCGCGATCAGCGTCGGGTCGCCACTCTGCCTGGCCAGCTCCAGCGCCTCCAGGGACGCCTGGCGCCCGCGCTCGGGCGAGGAGGAGCCCTCCAGCTCCAGGGCGAGCGTGGTCAGCAGGCTGGCCCGCAGCCGCTGCTCGCCCTCGGGCAGCTCCATGAGCGCCTTCTCGGTGACGTCCACGATCTCCCACGCGGTGCGGGTGAAGTCGCGCGCGATGCCCTTGTGCGGCACGGCCAGCGACGCCGCCACCTTCGCGGTGATCTCCAGGTCGCCCAGCGGCAGGGCGGCGTCCATGGCCTGGCGCCGCAGCAGCCGGGCCGCCGTCATGTCGCCGCACAGGGCCAGCGCCCTGATCTGGCGGAGCATGAGCCGCAGGCGCTCCTTCGCGCGCTCCGGCGACTGCTCGCCGCTCTGCTCGTCGTTACGCGAGCGGTCGAACGCCGCGATGGCCTGCTCCCACAGCGTGGCCGCCTCGCGGTGGGCGAAGCGCCGCTCGGCCTGCTCGGCCGCGAGCCCCGCGTAGTGGACCCCCTTCTCGGCCGCGTCGGCCAGGAAGTAGTGGTGGGCCAGCGCCGCCACGTCGGACGGCCGATGCTGCTCGATGACCGCCGCCACGGCCGCGTGCAGCCTGGTGCGGCGCAGCCTGGAGGCGTCGGAGTAGATCGTGTCGCGCACCAGGTCGTGGTCGAACCTGAGCTGCCCGGGTCCCGGCTCGGTCACCAGCCCGGCCAGCAGGCCCGCCTCGACGGCCTCGATCACCGCGTCCGCGTCGCCCGACACGGCGATCAGCACGTCGAGATCGACGTCGCGGCCGATCACGGCGGCCTGCAGCAGGATCTGCTGCGCGCCCGAGGGCAGCCGCGAGATGCGCCGCCGCAGCACGTCACGCACGCCGGAGGGCACCCGCGAGAGCACCTGGGTCGCGCTGGCCCGGTCGCCCGCGCCCTCGGCGTCGAGCAGGCGCACGGTCTCGCGGACGAAGAACGGGTTGCCGCCCGTGCGCTCGACGATCGACTCGACCGCGTCCTCGTCGATCTCGCGTACGCAGGTCGCCTTGACCAGCTCCGCCACGGCCTTCGGGTCGAGCCCCGACAGGCCCACGCGCACCGGGCCCAGCCTGGCCAGCGCGGCCAGCACGTCGGACTGGCGGTCGTCCAGCTCGCTGTCCCTGCACGTCACCACCAGCAGCACCCGGCTGGTCGCCAGCAGGCTCGGCAGCGCGCGCAGCAGGGCGAGCGTCTGGTCGTCGGCCCAGTGGAGGTCCTCGAGCGTCAGCAGCACCGGCGCCCGGCGCGCGACCCCGGCCAGGTAGCCGCCGACCGCGCGGTGCAGCCGGAAGCCGCCGGACGCCTCGTCCTCGTCGGGGTCGGGGGCGGCGTCGTCGAGCAGCGGCGCCAGCAGTTGCGCGTATTCGCCCGCGCCCGTCGTGCCGGTGAGCGTGCGCAGGATCTCCACCCACGCCCAGCCCGGCGGGGTGGCGCTGGAGTCGGGGCAGGCGCCGGAGGCGGCGATCCAGCCGTCAGCGGCGAGCCTGCCCTCCAGCTGGCGCAGCAGCGTGGTCTTGCCCGCGCCCGCGACCCCGGTCAGGATCGCGACCTGGAACCTGCCCGTGCGCGAGGCCGCCGTGGTCAGCCTGGCCAGCTCGGCGTCGCGGCCGACGAACGGCTCGGGCTCCAGCGGCGGCGGCTCGACGGCCGCGGCCGGTCTGGGCGGCCAGGTGTCGGCGACCGGCGCGGCGGGCCGTGCGGGCCGCGCCGGGACGGCCAGATCCAGCTCGGGCGACTGGGCCAGGATGTCGGACTCCAGCTTGCGCAGCGCGGGACCGGGGTCGATGCCCAGCTCGTCGGCCAGGATGTTCCTGGCCCTGCGCAGCGCGGCCAGCGCGTCGCCCTGCCGGCCGCACCGGTAGAGGCCGAGCGCCAGCAGCCGCCAGCCCTCCTCGCGCAGCGGGTGCTCGGTGGTCAGCGCCTCCAGGTCGGGCACGGTCTCGGCGTGCAGGCCCAGCCGCAGCCCGGTGTCGGCGTGCCGCTCGCGCGTCACGAGACGCAGCTCCGCCAGGCGGTTGACCTCGGCCTCCGCCCACGACTGGTCGGCGAAGTCGGAGTATGGGGTGCCGCGCCACAGGCCCAGAGCCTTCTCCAGGCGGCCGCGGGCGGACTGGGGATCGCCCTCTTCGAGATGCTCGCCCGCCGCGCGTACGAGCTGCTCGAACCTGAGCGCGTCGACCTGGTCGGAGGCCACCCGCAACGCGTAGCCGGACGCGACCGTCACCAGCAGCCGGTTGGGCCCGCCGCGCGGGCGGCCGGGCTCCAGCACCCGCCGCAGGCGCGAGATGTAGACCTGCAGGCCCGACTGCGCGCCCTTTGCCGCGTCGTCGTCCCACAGATCGTAGAGAAGCGTGTCAACGGGCACGACCTGACCTCTGGCCACGAGAAGCCGGGCGAGGACGGCCCGCTGCCGCAACCCGCCGAGGTCGAGTTCGTCGTCGTGTTCGTACGCCTCGACTGGCCCCAGAACTCGGAACGCCACCATGTCAGCCGCCACGCTATGCGGGCCTAGGAATCACGCACAAGGTCTTTGATGGGTTTGGGATTGTCACTACGGGGCCTTAGAGATCGCGGACGGGGGCTCCGCGCCGGCGTTCCGGCCGTTGCGCCTGCGCAGCAGCGCCCATGCGCCCAGTGCCAGGCCGCCGAACGGGATCTCGATAGTGTAAGTCCAGAAGCCGAAAAGCAGTGCGGTCGCGGTCGCCGGAGCGACTCCGACGCCGAACCCCTCGGTGAGGAGGAGCACCACCCCGCCCTCCATGATCCCCGCCCCGCTGGGCGTGAGCAGGACGCTGGTGAGCACCCGCGAAAGGGCGAAGACGGCGATCGACTGGGCGAAGCCCGGCCAGGCACCCGTCGCGTGCAGGCACACCGCCATGATCGACCACTGGAACCCGAGGAAGAAGACCATTCCCAGCGACAGCCCTGGCCATCTCGACCGCACGACGCCGGCGGTGTCGGCACGCAGCTTGTGGAACGCGTCCGAGGCGTGGATCTTCAGTCGCAGCAGGCGGGTGATCCCGTCGAGCGCGCGGCCGAGCAGGTCGGCGGCGCGGTCCCAGTAGAGGGCCACGGCCACGATCAGGCAGAGCACGAGGATGGAGATCGCGCCCGTCCAGCCGGCCTTGGACACGGTCGCGTTGGGCGCCTCGCCCGCCGACAGCAGCCCGATGATCCCGACCGCCGGCAGGATGAATCTGAACAACGTGTTCCAGATGCCGCTGACCAGCGTCATCACCACGATCGACCGGCTGCGGAACCCCCAGCCCCTGGTCATCGCGAACGTCACCGCCACGCCGACCGCCCCGCCGAACGGCAGCAGGTTGCTGACCGCGCTGCCCGCCGCGTTGATCGTGAGGCCCTGCAGGTTGGTGAGGCCGGGCAGGGAGTTGGTCAGCACGAACGTGTACGCCAGCAGGCTCAGCAGCCACAGCGCGGCCATCAGCGCGATCTGGCCGGGGCCGAGCGCGCCGAAGACCATGCCGATCTCGTGCCAGGAGACGGGCTTGCCGGTGAGCGTGCGCACGATCTGCGGCAAATACACCACGAGCAGCACGGCCAGCCCGAGCGACAGCACGGACAAGGTGATCTGGAGCCACTTGTTCTTCATCGGGGTCCAGTCTGACGCGTCGCCGGACCGGCAACGTCCTCCGAAGGGATTATTTGGGCCACCGGTCGAAGGGATGAGTGAGCCGGGCGCCGGGCGGCAGGTCGCGGCGTACGTACCACTCGGTGCCGAAGACCAGGCGGTAGATCGGACCGGGGACCTTCAGCATGACGGCGAGCGTGCGGTCGCTGTCGCCGCCGCTGGCCTGGGAGGCGTGCGCGGCCATGGACGCACGCTTCTGTTTCGTATATTTCCGGACATTTACCCGGTGGGTGATGGTCTCGTCCGATGAGTACGCGCTCTCGAACGTCCGTACGTCGAACTCCGGCGGGAACTTGTAGAACCGGCCCGCCAGCCGCAGCAGCTTGACCAGCGGATCCCGGTTGACCGTCGCCTCCAGGACGATCTCCGTGCCGGCGATCGTCGCTGCCCGCTTGCCCACCCGGTGCACCTGCACGTGGTCGGGATGCCCGTAGCCGCCCGCCGGATCGTAGATCGCCAGCAGATCGGCCTCCTCCTCCTGCAGGATCGCGGCCAGTGCCTTGGCCGCCTCCTCCGTGTCAGCGTCGATGAAGGCGTTGTCCGGCCGGTCCTCGGCGATGCCGCCCTTGGGGCTCAGCCCCGAGTCGCCGTAGCCGAGACACTCCACGCGCGCGCAGCCGAGCAGCGCCGCCGACTCGTAGAGCTCCTTGAGCCTGGTCTCGCCGAGCGCCTCGCCCGGCTCCATATCGGCCAGCCCGCGCTCGCCCGCGGTGGCCACCACGAGCACCACGCGGTGCCCCTCGGCCGCGAGCATCGCCATGGTGCCCGCCGTCAGCAGGGCCTCGTCGTCGGGATGGGCATGGAAGAACACAGCGGTACGTGGAGGCACACGCCCAGATTAGTCTGGGAGGGGTGCGGATCTTTCACGTGAGTGACTGTTACCTGCCGAGACTCGGGGGGATCGAGGTCCAGGTGGCCGATCTCGTGCGGATGCAGCGGGAGGCGGGACACGACGTCCGCGTGGCCACGGCGACGAGGGGCGAGGCGCTGCCCGGCGTGCACAGGATCGTCGCGAGGATGCCGTTCGACCTGCCGGTGCACCCGTTCGGCGTGGGGCATCTCACGCGCCGCATCACCTCCCTGCGCCCCGACGTGGTGCACGTCCACACGGGCGCGGTCTCGCCGTTCGCCTGGATGGGCGTGCGGGCGGCCGCGCGGGCCGGGGTGCCGTGCGTGGTGACCGTGCACAGCATGTGGGACCCGGTCACGCGGCTGGTCTACCGGCTGCTGCGGCTGGCGTTCGGCTGGCAGCGGTGGCGGCTGGTGGCGACCACGGTGAGCAACGCGGCCGCGGCCCCGATCCGCGCCGTGGCCGGGCCCGAGGTGCCCGTGCGGGTGGTCTCCAACGGCCTCGACCTGTCGGGCTGGGCGCCGCCTCCAGGGGCGCCCGATCGCAGTGCCGAGGTGCACATCGTCGCCGTGGGCCGGCTGGCGCCGCGCAAGCAGCCCGTACGCCTTTTGAGGCTGCTCCAGGCGGCCAGGGCGCGGGTGCCCGCCCGGATCCCCATGCGCGCCACGATCGTCGGCGACGGGCCCGCTCGCGGTCAGATGGAACGTTTTCTCGCCAGGCACGGCATGGCCGAATGGGTCTCCCTGCCTGGCCGCTACACCCGGCAGCAGATCGCGAAGGTGCTGGAGTCGGCGGACGTGTTTGTGGCGCCCGCGCCGCGCGAGTCGTTCGGCATCGCGGCACTCGAGGCGCGGGCGGCGGGTCTGCCCGTGGTGGCCAGGGCGCAGAGCGGGGTCGCCGACTTCGTCAGTAACGGTACGGAGGGGCTGCTCGGCCGCACGCTCGGCGACCTGGCCCGTGCCGTGGCGCGCCTGTGCACGGACACCGGGCTGCGCGAGTCGATCGCCGCGCACAACCGCGCGACACCGCCGGCCGCGGGCTCGTGGCCCACGGTGCTCGCCGGGTTCGAGCGGGCCTACGAGGAGGCGGTTCAGTCCCGCCGCAGCACCACGTAGCCGTCGCGCTCGAAGACCTTCGTGTACCCGTCGGCCTGCAGCTGGCCGACCGCGGCGAGCTGCTCGTCGGCGGAGCCGAAGGGGAACTCCCAGCGCGCCGTGTCGGCCACCACCCACGGAGCCCCGTGCGACTTGGCCGTCCACAGCAGGACCGTGGTCCTGGACGTCAGGTTGGGGCCGACGGAGTTGACCGCCTCGACGGTGACCCCGGAGGGCACCTTGCTCGCGGCCTCCGCGGCGGCGGCCGCCTTGGGCTCGGTGTAGAAGGCCGGATGGTAGAGCTGGTCCAGCGAGAACCTGGGCACCAGGGTGAGCGCGACCGCGCAGGCCGCCGCCGACCAGGCGAGCCTGAGCGAGGCGTGCTCATGGTCGCGGCCGCTTCGGCACTCGTTGGCTTCGCTCTCTCCTGCCGAGCTCCTCCGCTCGGCGTCGGAGCGCTTGAGCCGGCGCAGCAGCCTGGCCAGGCCGTCCACGCCCGCGCAGAAGAGGATGATCACGGTGAACGCGCTGTACTGGAAGTCGGCCTGCCACCACTGTGATCGGTCGGACAGCATGCGTTCGAGCACGTGCGGCACCGCCGCCAGCGACAGCGGCGAGAGCAGGCAGAGCATCAAGGTGGGCCAGGCCAGCAGGAGCAGCGTGTCGACCTTGGCCTCCTCGCTGAACGGCAGCAGGAGCGCGGCGAGTGGGTCCCGTATGATCCCCAGGATCGCGCCGGGAAGGTCGTCCCCGAGGTGCCCGTAGGCCCAGTAGTCCTTGGCGTCGCCGCCGAAGACCGAGGTCACCAGGCCGCGGGCGAGCAGCACGCCGCCGGCGCCCAACATCACGCAGAGCACGCCGCGCCCTCGCTCGCCCATGACGATCAGGCATAACCCCACCCCGGCCACCATGAGCCCCATGTCCTCCTTGACCAGGAGGAGCCCGAGCATCGCCAGGAACGCGGGCATCGTCCGTCCGGCGTGGTAACGCTCGATCATGATCGCGGTCAGCAGCGGGACGAACATCGCCTCGTGCACGTCGAACGCGACCGCCTGCGCCACGGGCCACGACAGCGCGTACGCCAAGGAGACCAGGTAGGCGGGCGCGACGCCCAGCACGCGCCTGGTGTAACGCCAGAGGAAGGGGATCGCCGCGGCGAACAGCACCGCCTGCGCCACGATCAGCGTCTCAGGCCCGTCGTGGATCCAGTAGAACGGCGACAGCAACGCGTAGATCGGCGAAAAGTGATCGGCGAGCTGGACGTAGTTCATGCCCCGGTCGGAGAACTCGCCGCGGACCGGGATGTACGGCGGGCGGAAGGCGGCGTAGTTGCGCACCGCCTGGTCCACGATCACCATGTCGAACGTGGTGGCGCGGAACGTGGCCAGCTTGACCAGCCCCAGCACGGCGTAGGCCACCGCGGAGACGAGCGTGAGAGCGCCCACACGCACGCGGTGGCCGGACAGCCGGGTTCTCCACAAGGCGGCGGACGCCCCCGTTTGCGCCGCCAGAGTCTCACCCGTCACGGGCAGCAAGACTAGAACGAATCCACCCGAACGCGGCGCGGCCGCCGCACCGTCCTGCCCCCCACAGGCGGAACGGCGACCGCGGGCCCGGCGTCAGGAGCAGGCAGCGGTGATCTTGCTCTGGAAGGTGCCGATCTTGCCGGTGAACTCGGACACGCTGCTCAGGTCACCCTTCTCCAGGGTCTCGAACCCGGCGGCCAGCTCGTTCAGCGCGGCGGCGACCTCGCCGTCGTACTTGCCCGCGAGCTCCTTGGTCTTGCCCGCCGCTTCCTCCGAGGCCTTGCCGATGGCCTTCGTGTCCGTGGCGTTGCTCGTGACCGCGGTGCTCCACTCGCTTGCGATCTTGCTGGCCTCACTGGCGGCGGTGTTGCAGTCGACAGCCTGGCCGAGGGCGCCGCAGGCGGTGGTGAGGACGGCAAGGGTCAGCGTCGCGGCCGCGACGGCCAGGCGACGACGAGGGGGAGTCATTTCATGCCCTTCGTAGGTTTTTCGAACGAAGGGAACATTATGGATCACTCCTTGACCGTCACTTGCACCCCACTAACACCATCCGTATCAAGAGGGCGTAAAACCTCTAAGCCCGACCGACCGTGTCGCATATAGAACAACTCGGTGCGCAATGCGCAACAGGAAGGTGATCGTGGTGCGGGGCCGGGTTGATCGGCTGCGTGCCTTACTCAACGTCTGCAGGCATCGCGGCGCCCGCCTCTGCCTCGACCGCGTCGAGTACGGCAGCCCGGGCTTCGGCAAGCTGCCGGATGTGTCGCAGGACCAGGACCGCCGCTACTACGCGATCACCGTCAAGCCGCAGGTGTTCGTCAACCTCGTGCCCCCCACCCAACGACGGCGGGGTGCTCGTGCCCAGCGAGCACCACATCTCGCTCTTCCGTCAGTGGGTGAACCAGCGCCTGCGCGGATAACGCACCGCGAGCCCGCCGTACTTCGTCCGGCCGCTGATCACGACGTGGAGGGCGCCGGGGCGGGGCCTGCTCGGCACGTCGGAGGTCGTGACCTGGCCGTAGTCGCTGCGGAATGCGTCGACGTTCGCCACCCCGCCCTCAGGCAGGATGATCTTGGCGGAGCCGTACGCGAGGTCGAGCTCGATGTCCACGACCGGGTTGGTGATGACGGCCTCGGAGAGGTCCAGATCGACGCTGCCGTACTTGGAGACGACCCGCAGCCGCCGGGGGACGGCCCAGTCACCGGAGCGCTTGATGTGGCCGTTCTTGGACTCCAGCTCGACCACGTCGTCGACCTGCGGCTCCTCGACGGGGAGATCGTCGATCAGGCCCAGCAGATCGCCATAGGTCTTCGCGGTCAGGGCTATCTCGAGGCGGTCTTCGAGCTCCAGTTGGGTGAGGCGGCCCTCGCTGAACGCGTGCTGCAGCTGTTGCGTGGTCCGCTCGCGGTCACCGTCGGAGACCCGCATCTGCAATTCCGACATGTCTACGAGCATAGGAGCGTGATGCTCAGAACGGGAGGCGTCGGCCGGATGGGGTGCGCAGATCTAGAGGGAGTAGCCTGCTGGCGGGGCGGGGACGGCGGATAAGCCGGATTCTGCTCTTCACACCCATTTAGGTACCCAACGGATTGCCGTGAAGTCATCAACCTTGGGTAGCGTGAACTCTGATGTTGGCGGAACCATTCGTTCATCCGGCGCTCTTCTACCGGGGCGACCGGGAATATGTGGCTGCCACCACCGAGTTCGTGCGCGCCGGGCTGGCCCTCGGCGAGCCTGTCGCGGTCGCCGTCCCCGCCGCGAATCTCGCGCTGATCGAAGCCGAGCTGGGGGATGACGCCAGGTCGGTGCTCCTGCTCAACATGCAGGAGGCCGGGCGCAACCCGGGGCGGATCATCCCCGCCGTGCTGCGCGAGTTCGCCGACCGGCATCCCGGTCAGCACGTCCGGATCATCGGCGAGCCGATCTGGCCCGGGCGCACCGACACGGAATACGGGGCCGCGGCCCAGCACGAGGCGCTGATCAACCTGTCGTTCACGGGGCGGCGGGTCACGATCCTGTGCCCGTACGACGCCGTGCGGCTGGCGCCGGAGGTCATCGACGAGGCGTCGCGCACCCATCCCGTGCTGCGCGACGTCACGAGGGAGTGGCCCAGCGCCGACTACGCGCCCGAGCTGGTGATCTCGGGGCACAACCGGGCGCTGGAGGAGCCCGCCGAGTTCGTGTCGCTGCGCTTCGACCGCACCAACCTGTCGGCGGCCCGTGGGCTGGCCGCACGGCGGGCCGCCGAGATGGGGTTCTCCGGCGACCGGCTCGACGACGTCCGGCTGACGGTGGCCGAGCTGGGCGCCAACAGCCTCGACCACGGGGGCGGCTCAGGGACGATCCGGGTGTGGGCCGAGGGCGGGCGGCTGGTGTGCGAGGTCAGCGACTCGGGGCACATCACCGATCCGCTGGTGGGGCGCCGGCCGGTCGACCCCCGCCAGGCCGGCTCGCGCGGGCTGCTGATCGTCAACCTCCTGAGCGACCTCGTACGCATCCACAGCCGCGCGGGGGCGACCACCATCCGCGCCTACTTTGACGTCCCCAAGTAGCTGTTTTTCTGGGATTACGCCTCGATTTCCGACATATCCGGGTAGCGAGTGCCGGCGACGGCGTCGGCGGGGACGGCGCGGGCCAGGGCGTCGAGCTGGCCGGCCGTCAGCGTGATGTCGGCCGCCGCGGCGTTCTCCTCCAGGTACTTGAGCCGCTTGGTCCCCGGGATCGGCACGACGTCGTCCCCCTGGGCCAGCACCCAGGCCAGGGCGAGTTGCGCGGCGGTGATGCCCGCCGCGTCGGCGATCTTCAGCACCTCCGCCACCAGCGCCGCGTTGCGCGCGCCGCCCTCGCCCGCGATGCGCGGCATCCACCGGCGGACGTCGTCCTCGGGCAGCTCGTCGACCGGCGGCAGCGCGCCGGACAGGAGGCCGCGGCTGATCGGCGAGTACGCCACCAGCGCCACGCCCAGCTCCCTGGCCGCAGGCAGGATCTCCGCCTCCAGCCCCCTGGTGAACAGCGAGTACTCGCTCTGCAGGGCCGCGATCGGGTGCACGGCGGACGCCCTGCGCAGCGTGTCCGCGCTCACCTCCGACAGCCCGAGATGGCCTACCTTGCCCTGCTCGACCAGCTCGGCCATCGCGCCGACCGACTCCTCGACGGGCACGTTCCTGTTGCGCCGGTGCATGTAGTAGAGGTCGATGTGGTCCACGCCGAGGCGCTGGAGCGAGGCGTCGCAGGCGGCCCTGATGTACTCGGGGCTGTTCTCGATCGAGCGCGCGCCGCCGCCGCGCTTGACGCCGAACTTGGTGGCCAGCACGACCTCGTCCCGCCGGTCCTTGATGGCCCTGCCGACCAGCTCCTCGTTGGCTCCCAGTCCGTACGTGTCGGCCGTGTCCAGGAAGTTGATGCCCAGGTCGAGGGCGCGGTGGATGACGGCGATCGACTCCTGCTCGTCGCCTGGGCCGTAGAAGTCGGACATGCCCATGCAGCCGAGGCCAAGCGCCGAGACCTGCGGGCCGCCGTTTCCGAGAGTGCGCCTGTTCATGCCAGTCCCCTGTGATGAGGCTTTTCGGATGGTCGTATCTTTCAGCCTCCCCCATCGAGCGCGCTCCAGGTCAAATCGGGGGTGTGCCCCGTACGCACCCTGAGGGGGCAGTCCATACCAGGGTCACGTCCGCGCAGGTCGAGAGCCATTTCTCAGGGCTGTTCCGACCGAGGTATTAGGGGATCGTTCAGGGCCGTTTCGGGTCCATCTCCGATACTCGGCGAGCGCGCATTCCCCGAGTTTTAAGGGCATGAAGGGATTGCTCGTCAGCGGATTCGCGGCCATCGGCACCGGAAGCGGCGCCATGCTCACCCTGCACGCCGAATCCGGCCTCGACCCGATGCACAGTGTCATCAGCGAGTACGCCTTCCAAGCGTCCGGCTGGCTGCTGCCCGCCTCGCTGACGTTGTTCGCGGTGGGTTCCGCGTTGTTCGCCGAGGCGCTGCGCCGGGCGGGGATGAGCCGCTGGATCGTCGCGCTGCTGCTGGCGTGGGGGGCGAGCATGTTCCTGATCGGCGCCTTTCCCACTGACCGGCCGGGCGTGCCGCTGTCGTTGTCCGGTGGCATCCATCGGTACGCCGCGTTCGCCGCGTTCCTGGTGATGCCCGCGGCGGGGATGCTGCTGGCCAGGGCGAAGATCCGGTACGCCAGGGCGGTGCGGATCCTCAGCGGGCTGGCCCTCGGCGCGCTGCTGCTGGTCGTGATCCCGTACGTGGTGCGCATGTTCGGCATCCCGCTGACCAACGACGACATCCCGGCCGGGCTGACCCAGCGGGCGGTGGTCGTCACCGAGCTGGGCGTGCTGGCGCTGGCGGGGCTGTCGATGCTGACGCCGTTGGCTCAGCGCTCCCAGGGCGGCTCCTCGCCTATCTTGGCGTAGTAGCGCGCCAGGTGCTGCTTGACGGGTTCGATGTCCTCCTTCGGCAGATCGATCCCGCCCCGGGCGCCCTGCATGACCGCCGCCGAGGCGAACACGGCCCGCGGCACCGCCTTCGGCTCCCCGCCCACGACGTCGGCGATCGGCAGCTTGTACGCGCCGAACTCGTCGGCGTCGCCGGCGTCGTACCAGATGAAGGCCTGGCGGTATTTCGCGTTCGGCCCGTCTTCGGCGCCGGCCCACTTGCGCACTCGTTTTTCCGCCTCGTCGGCGTCCCACTCGCGGTCGCGCTCGGTGAGGGGCAGGTCCTGGAATCGCGTCACGGTCATGAAGGGCGGCCTACCCCTGATGCAGGCGTGAAACGGGCCGCTCGGGAAAGAGGTATGCCCTGACCTCGTAAAGGAGTGGCTGGAATGACCATCTTGATCGCGTACGACGGTTCGGACGACGCCAAGGCGGCGATCGCCTTCGCGGGGAAGATCATGCCGGGTGAGTCCGCGGTCGTGCTGACGGTGTGGGAGCGGGTGGCGATGACCTCGGCCAGGGCCTCCGTCGGGCTCATGATGACGATCGACCAACTGGGCGAGGAGGACAAGGCGATCGAGGAGGCGATGAAGGAGCTCGCCCAGAACGGCGCCAACCTGGCGAACCAGGCCGGGCTGGACGCCACCCCGCGGTGCGACGTGGACTCCCTGGCCGTCTGGTCGACCATCGTGGACGTGGCGAACGAGATCGACGCCAAGCTCATCGTGACCGGCACCCGGGGGCTGGGCGGGGTGCGCTCGCTGCTGCTCGGCAGCACGTCCGACCGGGTGCTGCACCACGCGCACCGGCCGGTGATGGTGGTGCCGGCCCCTGAGAAGAACACGTGACCAGGCGGGCAACGTTCACCCGGCCGTTGTGGGGATTGTCGGCGGGATGCGGCAGAGTGGGAGTCTCCTGAGGCGGGAGAGGAGGCGGAGACGTGCCCGACGAGCTGGCGCGGCGGCTCGGCACCACAGACGCGGTCGTCGTGGGCCTGAGCGCGATGATCGGGGCGGGCGTGTTCGCGGCCTTCGCGCCCGCCGCCGGCGCCGCGGGCCACTGGCTGCTTCTGGCGCTCGTGCTCGCCGCTGTCGTGGCCTACTGCAACGCCACCTCCTCCGCCCGGCTGGCCGCCCTCTACCCGGAGTCCGGCGGCACCTACGTCTACGGCAGGCGGCGGCTCGGCCCGCTGTGGGGCTACCTGGCGGGCTGGGGTTTCACGATCGGCAAGACCGCCTCCTGCGCGGCGATGGCCCTCACGTTCGGCGCGTACATCGCCCCTGAGCTGGCGCGGCCTCTGGCCGTCGGCGCGGTCGCCGCGCTGACCGCGCTCAGCGTGTTCGGCGTGCGGCGCTCGACCGGGGTCGCCAAGGTGATCGTGGCGTTCGTGCTGGCCGTGCTCGCCGCGGTGGTGGTGGCCGGCCTGTTCGGCGACGACACGGTCACGTTCGGCTGGTTCGCCTACACCCCGCTCTCCGAGTCTCCGTACGGCCCCGCAACGGCCCCGCTCGGTCCTGAGCGCTTCGACGTGTGGGGCGTGCTGCAGGCGGCCGGGCTGCTGTTCTTCGCGTTCGCCGGTTATGCCAGGATCGCCACCCTCGGCGAGGAGGTGCGTGACCCGGCCCGCACCATCCCCCGGGCGGTCGGCATCGCGCTGGGCATCACGTTCGTCGTCTACACGCTGGTCGCGATGGCCGCGCTGCGCGCACTCGGACCGTTACTGCTGGCCAGGTCCCCGGCGCCGCTGGCCGAGGTGGTCAGGGAGGCCGGGGCCGCGTGGCTGGTGCCGGTGGTGGGGGCCGGCGCCGCCGCGGCGGCGCTGGGCGCGCTGCTGGCGTTGCTGCTCGGCGTCTCGCGCACCGTGCTGGCCATGGGGCGCGAGCGTGACCTGCCCGGCGTGCTGGCCGCCGTGGATCCGGTGCGTCAGGTGCCGCGGCGGGCCGAGCTGGCGGTCGGGGGAGCGGTGATCGTGTTGCTGCTGGTCGCCGACCTGCGGGAGGCGATCGGGTTCTCGTCGTTCGGCGTGCTGGTCTACTACGGCATCGCCAACGCGTGCGCGCTCACGCTCCGCCCCGACGAGGGCGCGCCGCCGAAGCCGGTCCCCGCGCTCGGGCTGGCGCTGTGCGTGCTGCTGGCGGCGACGCTCCCGTCGTCGTCGGTGCTCGCGGGGCTGGCGGTCTTCGCGGTCGGCCTGGTCGTGTGGCTGGTACGCCACCGCACCGGGCGCAGGAGAGCAGTCTGATCCCGTGCGGTATCCGGGTGGCTCCAGGCGCTCGAAGGTCGCTAGCATGGGCGGCATGACGACGTGCCTGGTGATGATGGCCCCCTAGGGGGGTTTCATCGGCGACGTCTTGTTGAGGCCCTGCGACCCGGGGCCTCTCGTCGTGTTCGGGGCCCTTTGGAGGCAACCGATGTACATCACGACGACCATCCCCTATGTGAACGCCCGCCCCCACCTCGGGCACGCCCTGGAGCTGGTGCAGGCCGACGTGCTGGCCAGGCACCATCGGCGGCGGGGCGAGCCGGTGCGGTTCCAGACGGGCACCGACGACAACTCGCTCAAGAACGTGCTGGCCGCCGAGGCGGAGGGCGTGCCGGTGCGGGAGCTGGTGGACCGGAACGCGGCCGCGTTCGAGGGCCTGCGGGGGCCGCTGGACCTGTCGTTCGACTCGTTCATCCGGACGAGCGCCCACCCCGGGCACCGCGCCGGGGTCGAGCGGATCTGGCAGGCCACGAGAGACGACCTCTACCAGCGGCATTACGAGGGGCTCTACTGCGTGGGCTGCGAGCAGTTCTACCCGGAGGGCCCCTGCCCCGAAGGGCATGCGGCGCCGCTGCAGCACGTGTCCGAGGAGAACTGGTTCTTCCGCCTGTCCCGGTACCAGGACGCGCTGAGCGAGCTCATCCGCTCAGGACGGCTCAGGATCGAGCCGGTCGCGCGGCGGAACGAGGTGCTGGCGTTCATCGAGGCGGGCCTGGACGACATCAGCATCTCGCGGTCCGCCGCCCGGGCGCGCGGCTGGGGCATCCCGGTGCCCGGCGACCCGAGCCAGGTGGTCTACGTGTGGTGGGACGCGCTGGCCAACTACATCACCGCGCTGGAAGGTGACGACTACGACCGCTGGTGGGTCTCCGAGCCGCGCAAGGTGCACCTGATGGGCAAGGGAGTGATCAGGTTCCACGCGGTGTACTGGCCCGCGATGCTCCTGTCCGCGGGCGAGCCGCTGCCCACGGGGATCTTCGTGCACGACTACCTCACCGTGGACGGTCGCAAGATCAGCAAGTCTGCGGGCAACACGGCCGATCCTCTGGCGCTCGTGGACGCGTACGGGGTCGACGCCGTGCGGTGGTGGCTGCTGCGCGAGGTGCCGCGCGTGGGCGACGCCGACTTCACCGAGGAACGGCTGGTCGCCAGGGCCGACGAAGACCTGGCCAACGGCCTGGGGAACCTGGTCAACCGGGTCGCCACCATGGTCCATCGCTTCCTGGACGGCCACGTGCCCCCTGCCGGGGAGGCGCTCGCCGACGTGCAGGTGGACGAGGCGCTGGAGGCGTTCGACTTCCGCCGGGCGGCGGTGGCCGTGTGGGCGATCGTCGAGGAGGCCAACAAGTACGTCGAGCGCACCCAGCCGTGGCGGCAGACGCGGGCCCAGCAGGAGGTCTCGCTGGGGACACTGGTGCACGCGTGCCGGGAGCTGGCCGTACAGCTCGAGCCCTTCCTGCCGACCGCGGCGGCGCGCGTGGCCGCGGCGGTGCGCGGTGAGCGGCTGCCGAGGCCCGAGCCGCTGTTCCGGCGGCTCGCCCGTGCCGGGGCAGGTGGTTGACGCAGGTCGTGGACGAGCCTACGTTGAGCGCCTGCAGACCAGTCGGTATGGAGGCGCTCATGCCCACTGTCGACACCGTTCGCGGACCTGTGGACGTTGACCAGCTCGGGCAGACGCTCATGCACGAGCACGTGTTCGTCCTGTCCACCGAGCACCTGGACAACTACGGCAAAGGTGCTTGGTGGGACGAGGAGTACCGCGTGGCGGACGCGGTCGCCACGCTCAACGCGGTGGTCGCGAAGGGGGTGCGGACGATCGTCGACCCGACGGTGTGGGGGCTCGGCCGGTACATCCCGCGCATCCAGCGCATCGCCGAGCAGGTGCCCGGCCTGAACATCATCGTCGCGACCGGCATCTACGCCTTCGAGGAGCTGCCACACCAGTACGAGCACCGCGGCCCCGGCCTGCTCCTCGACATGCCGGACCCGATGATCGACGACTTCGTACGCGATCTCACCGAGGGCATCGCCGACACCGGCGTGAAGGCCGCGTTCCTGAAGTGCGTGGTCGAGCAGAAGGGCCTGACGCCCGGCGTCGAGCGCATCTGCCGGGCCGTCGCGCAGGCGCACCTGCGTACCGGCGCGCCGATCACCGTCCACACGAACGCCTTCACGCAGAGCGGCCTGATCGCGCTCGACCTGTTCGCCAAGGAAGGCGTCGACCTGGCGAAGGTGATCGTCGGGCACGCGGGCGACAGCAACGACCTCGACTACCTCATGCGCATGGCCGACACCGGCGCGACGCTCGGGATGGACCGGTTCGGGCTGGACGTCAACAACCCGACCGCGCAGCGCGTGGCCACGGTGGCGGCGCTCTGCCAGCACGGATACGCCGACCGCATGGTCCTCAGCCACGACACCGCCTGCTTCATGGACTACTTCGGCGGCGCCTGGGACGAGGCCCGCTCAACGCTCGCACCCAACTGGCGCTACGATCACATTCACGACGACGTCTTGGCCGCACTGCTGGACTCGGGTGTGACCGATGACCAGATTGAGCAGATGCTGGTGTTCAACCCGAAGCGCTACTTCTCGTAAGGTAGTCAGATCGGACGAGCAACGCGGGTAGGTGGAGCTGGGTGACTTCGGAGCAGGCCTTGTCGATAAGCCTCGGACTCCAGGGACCCTGCGTCATCGCGCGGCTGACGGGGGATTTCGACTTCGGGTCCGCGGCGGAGGTTCGCGACCGCGTCACCAAGGCTCTCGATCTCACCCAGCCTCCGATGCTCGTCATCGACATGCAGGCCGTCAGCGTCTGCGACTCCTCCGGCCTGTCCGTGCTGGTCTACCTGCACAAGGCGGTCACCGCCTCGGGCGGCCGGCTGCTGCTGTCGGGGCTGAACGGCAGGTGCAAGCACCTGTTCGCGATCACCGCGCTCGACAAGTTCTTCGACATCCGCAGCACGGCCGAGCTGGCCATCGCCGAGCTCAACGACACCGACGCCGCGCCGCCGTACACCGAGTAGCTCACGGGATAAGCCCGATATAAGCGGATAACCGTTTCGTATCGGATCTTCGCGGCGAAAGGGTGGCATTGCCGCTTTCCTGATAGTAGTCGGACAAGTACGAGCCGCTGCCGATAGGGGGGAGCGGCTGTTCCTTGTAACAGGGGGCAAAATGATCAAGCGCCTTGCCGGCACGGTCTTAGTGGCGGCGACCGCGACCACGCTGATGGCGGCACCCGCCGGCGCGGCCACCGCGGGGGCATCGACGAGCGTCACGGCGGCGACGAAGGCGACGACCGCCACGACCAGTGCTCAGCTCATCCGCACCAGGATCTACTTCGGCCGGTGCAAGGACACCTGCTCGATCAAGGTCCGGATCAAGAACCGGTCGGGCAAGAGGCTCTACCAGGTCAAGCTCAACGCGCGGCTCAAGGTCAACGGCAGGAAAGCCGGGTCGTGCTATGACTACGTGGGCACCATCCGCCCCTACGGGGTCCGCTGGGCCTCCTGCACCGTGCGCACCGCGACGCTGACGCAGATGTGGAACAACACGCTGGACGGCTACGCCTCATTCAGGCCGTACGCCAGCACCTACGTGTCGTACAGGTATTACGGCTGAGTGACCGCCAGGGGCCGGGCCGACCCCCGGCTAGGCCCCTGGCTCAGGCGGTGACGAGGAGTGCCACCCCGATCAGCACCGCGACCGGGACGAGCCACATCACGGCCTCGACAGCGAACTCCTTGTACATCGCGTAAGTCTCCTTCTGCGGGTCCGGCGAACGTCTCTGCGCAGCATAGCGGCCCCGATCAGCTGCTCGATCCCGCTCAGGCCGTCACCGCGCCGTCCGAGGCGGAGGCCACGGTCGCCATGTACTTGGTCAGCACCCCTCGCTCGACCTCCCTGTCGAGCCGCTTCCACGAGGCCCGGCGCAGCTCCAGCTCCTCCTCCGGCACCACCAGCTCGATCGTCTCCGCCGCGCTGTCGATGACGATCGTGTCGCCGTCGCGCACCAGCGCGATCGGCCCGCCATGGTACGCCTCGGGCGCCACGTGCCCGATCACCCGCCCGTGCGAGACCCCGCTGAAGCGCCCGTCGGTGACCAGGGCCACCGAGGACCCGAGACCGCGGCCGACGAGCGGGCCGGTGATCGAGAGCATCTCGCGCATGCCTGGACCGCCCGCGGGGCCCTCGTAACGCAGGACGATGACGTCGCCGGGCACGATGAGCCCCTCCTGGATGGCGACGTAGCAGTCGTTCTCCGAGTCGAACACCTTGGCCGGGCCCTCGTGGCGGAAGTCGTCCTTGCCGCCCAGCTTGAGCACGCAGCCGTCGGGCGCGAGCGAGCCCCGCAGGATGGCCAGCGCGCCGCGCGGCTTGAACGGCTCCGCCACGCTCGCCACCACCTGCTGCCCCGGCGTCTCCTCTGCGTCCGCGGCGACCTCGGCCAGCGTGCGGCCGTCCACCAGCGTGACGTTCTCGCGCAGCAGCCCGGCCTCCAGCAGGCGGCGCACCACCAGCGAGGTGCCGCCGGCCCGCCACAGGTCGAGGGCCGTGTGGTCGCCGCCGCTCGGCTTGAGCCCGGTGATGATCGGGACCTGGCGGCACACCTCGCCGATCTCGTCGATGCGCAGCGACAGCCCGGCCTCGCGGGCGATGGCCAGCAGATGCAGGACGGCGTTGGTGGAGCCGCCCATGGCCGCGACCGAGACGATCGCGTTGTGCAGGGCGTCCTCGGTGAGCACCCGCGAGGGGCGGGCGTCACGGGCCAGCGCCTCCATGGCGATCTCGCCGACCCGCCGGGCCGCGGCGTTCTTCTCCTCGGCCACCGCGGGGATGTCGCCCACGCCGAACGGCGCCAGCCCGAGGAAGTCGGCGACGCTGCCCATGGTGTTGGCGGTGTACTGGGCGGCGCAGGTGCCGGCGCCCGGGCAGGCGTGTCTGGCCAGATCGTCCAGCTCCGCCTGGTCGAGGCGGCCGACCGCGCGCTCGCCGAGCGCCTCCCACATGTCCTGGATGGTGACGTCCCGCCCGCGCCACCTGCCGGGCATCATGCTGCCGCTGTAGAGGACGACGGAGGGCACGTCCAGGCGGGCGAGCGCCATGATCCCGGCGGGCACGGTCTTGTCGCAGCCCACGATGGCCACCAGCGCGTCGAAGCCGTGGGCGCGGCCCATGAGCTCGATCGAGTCGGCGATGACCTCGCGGCTGACCAGCGACGCGCGCATGCCGGGGGTGTGCATGGTGAGGTTGTCGGAGACGGCGATCGTGTTGAACTCCATCGGCGTGCCGCCCGCCGCACGCACCCCCTCGGCGACGTGGGCGGCCAGCTCGCGGTGGTTGAGGTTGCAGGGCATGGTGCCGGTCCAGGTGGAGGCGATGCCGACCACGGGGCGGCGCATGTCCTCCTCCGACCAGCCCATGGCGTACAGGTGGGAGCGGGCTGGTGCGCGGTCGGGGTCGTCGGCGATGCTCAAGGCGCAGTCCTTCGTCGTGCCGGTTGTTGCCCCTCAATGATCCCAGCGCCTACTGCTCGCGCATCTGCCAGGGGGAGCCGTACTCGACGAGGAGGTCAAGGAACGGGCGCGGCTCGAACGCCTCGGGCCCCAGCACGCCCGCGCCCTTCCACAGCCCGTTCGCCAGCAGCTCCAGGGCGACGACCGGGTTCACGGCGGTCTGCCAGACCACCGCCTGGGAGCCGTACTCGCGCATCGACCACTGGTTGTCCACCACGTGGTACAGGTACACCTCGCGCGGCCGCCCGTCCTTGACGCCCTTCACCCAGGTGCCGGCGCAGGTCTTGCCGCGCATGCGGTCGCCGAGGCCCGCCGGGTCGGGCAGCACGGCGGCGACCACGTCGCGCGGGGAGACTCTGGCGGTGCCGTCGTCGGTCCTGACGGCGACCGGCTCGGTGCTGTCCACGCCGAGCGCGCGCAGGGTCTTGAGCTTGCCGATGAAGTCCTCGCCGAGGCCGTACTTGAACGTCACCCGCTGGGCCGGGATCCACCTCGGCACGAGCACCACCTCCTCGTGCTCGACGTTCACGCACTCCACGGGGCCGATCCCGTCGGGGAAGTCGAAGACCTCGGGCTCGCTGAACGGCTCCGTGGTGTACCAGCCGCGGTCCTTCTCGTAGATGACCGGCGGGTTGAGGCACTCCTCGATGGTGGTCCAGATGTTGAACGACGGGGCGAACTCGTAGCCGTCGACGGTCAGGTTGGCGCCGTCCCTGATGCCGATCTCCTCGATCTCGTCGAACAGCTCGTCGGCGGCGTACCGGGCGAAGACGTCGGCCAGGCCGGGCTCCACGCCCATGCCGACCAGCGCCAGCCGGCCCTTCGCCGCCCACTCGCCGTCGCGGGCGAACTGGTCGTCGCCCAGCTTGACCCCCACCTCCTCGTACGGGCGGTCCGGGTGCGGCCTGGACATCGACATCGCCATGTCGAGGTAGTCGGCGTCGGCCGCGAGCGCCGCGTCGAACAGCGGGAGCACGTAACGCGGGTCGGTGGCGTTCAGGAGCACGTCGCACCGGTGCTCTTCCAGCAGCGCGACGACCGCGGCCGGGTCGGCGGCGTCGATCTTGGCCGGGGTGAACCTGCCCGCCCGCTCACCCAGCGCGGCGACGGCCGCCTTGGCTCGGGACAGGTCGTAGTCGGCGACGACCATGTGGTCGAAGAACGGGCGGCGCGCGGCGATGCGGGTGACGGCGGTTCCTACGCCGCTGGCTCCGATGAGAAGAATACGCATGACAAATAAGCCCCTTTTGGATGCTTTCGGGGGGTTTCGTGCATCCAATCCCGATAGGCTCATCAACGTCAATGGCGTTGGCATAAGGAGGGATACACGGATGGCCAAACGGGTGGTGCCGGAGGCGGCGCGCAGGCGGCGACGTCCCACCAAGCAGGGGCAGGTCCTCACCCACCAGCTCATCGTGGAGACCGCCCTGCGCATGCTCCGCGAGCACGGGGCCGCCGGGCTGACCGCCCGCCGCCTCGGCCTCGCCCTGGGCGCCGACGCCAGCACGGTCTACCGCTATTTCCGCGGCATGGACGACCTGGTCCTGGCGATCGCCGACGAGCTGTTCGGCACGGCGATGGCCGACTGGCGGCCCCAGGGCGACTGGCGCGCCGACCTGCGCGAATTGGGCCTTCGCATCCACCACGCGTACCTGACGCACCCGCAGGCCGCGCTGCTGACCGCCAGCCGGGTCACCGGCCGGCCGAACGAGGTAGCCGGTGACGAGACCATCCTCGGCATCCTGCGCGGGGCCGGGTTCGCGGACGCGGACGCGGTACGGATCTATCACGCGTTCATCGACCAGAGCCTGGCCTTCGCCATCCTGGACGCCGCCACGCTGGCCCTGCCGAAGGCCGCGCGAGAGGGCGATGAGGAGGTGTGGCGCGCCACGTACGCCCGGCTGCCCGCCCGTACCCACCCGAACATCGCCGCGACGGCGCCGCTGCTGGTGGCCCAGATGAACGACAGCGCCTACCCGACGGCCCTGGACATGCTCCTGTCCAGCGCGTCCGGGCAGCTCAAGGGCGGTGCTCTCCATGAGCCTCGGCGAACAGGGCCTTGATCTGCGTCTTCGCCAACGGCTGGACCTCATCCGCTTCGCCCGGTTCGAGGTCTCCTGCCCTCAGGATTGACCGCAGCCCGCAGGGCAGAACTTGACTTCGGAGTAGCGCGATGACGGCTTGTCCAGGAGGGGCTGCCGCTGCGACTTCAGGTGCTGGTCGAGGAAGGCCGCCACGTACGTGCGGGTGAGCTCGGCGCCGCGCGCCGCGGGCAGGACGCCGGCGGGGGTCCTGATGCCGAGGGCGCCCGCGAGGAGCGGGCCGTCGGTGAAGGACTGGTGCTCCGCGCCCGACAGCACGAGCCAGCGCTTCCACCCGGTCAGCAGCTTCCAGTCGCGGTCCCACGAAGTGTCGCGGCCTCCGGGGACGTGCTGCGCCGAGCCCAGGAACATGAACGGCCGGGAGAACCCGCTCTTGGGGATCCGGGCGTAGGTGCTGCCGTCCATGTCGATCCCGGCACGTATCCGAGGGTCCTTCACCATGGCCGCCACGGCGCTGGCCCCGCCGATCGACTGGCCGACCATCGCGATTCTGGAGCGGTCGATCAGGCCGGAACCGTCCCACTTCGATGGCAGCCGGTCGAGTACGAAGGAGACGTCGGCCGCCCGGCCCTGGACCACCCCCGTGCCGAAGCCCGGGTCGGTGTCGCTGTCGCACGCGAGGCATTCGGCGACCCGCCCGTCGGCCAAGGTCGTGGCGTAGCTCTCGTAGGTGTGGTCGATGCCGGCCACGACGTACCCGCGGCTGGCCAGATCCTCGGCCAGGGACGTGAGCGTGCTCATCGGATTGGTGAACCCAGGGGAGAGCACCACCAGCGGAAGCTTGCGCCCCGTGGGTTCGGCGTCTTTGATGGCGTTCGTGCGCGTCTTGCTCAGCGTGTCGTCCGGGACGCCTGCGATCCCATAGCGCCTCATGGCGAGCTCCGATTCCTTCGGCGTCATGTACGGCGCCCGCTGCCCGTCCCGCTGTCTGGTCGGATACCACAGGGTGACCTTGAGCTCCCTGGCTTCGACGTCGAGGTTCCAGGGATCGGGGCGGGAGGCGTCCTTCAGATACAGGGCGGTGGTGCCGACCGGATGGGCGCCGGTGGGGGTGGGCAGGGTGGCGGGGCCGGTCGGGGTGGCCGACGGGGTGGCGGACCGGGGCGGCGTGGGTGGGGAGCAGGCCGATGCGGCGAGGAGGACCAGTCCCGCGGCGACTGCCAGGATCTGTCTCATGGTGAGGTCCATTCACTTGTGCAGCAAGGTCAGGGCCTTGGCCAGGGCGGGGTCGCGCCCGGCGGCCGCGTCCTCGGGGGTCTGGGGCACGTAGTGGTCGGGGGACACGCCGATCCGGTCGATCACCTCGCGATTGGGCCCCAGGTGGTGCCTGGTGGGGAAGCCCAGCGTGGTGTTGTTGCTGAGCAGGTACGGCTGCGCCGGGCCGGAGATGACCCCGGCGGTCCTGGTGCCGACCAGCCGGCCCGCGCGCAGGTCTTTGATCGCGGAGCTGAAGTGCTCGCACGCCGAGGCGCAGCTGCGGTCGGTGAGCACTGCCAGCGGCAGGTTGACCAGCTCGACGGTGTCGTCGGTCCGCATGGCTTCGCACTTGCCGTCCACGGTGCACAGGTAGGCGGTGGCCTTGTCGTGGACGAACGCGCTCACCAGCCGGATCGCCTCGGTGGGATGGCCGCCGCCGTTGCCGCGCAGGTCCAGCACGACGCCGGTGAGGGTGCGGCCGGTGCGCAGCCTGGAGATCGCCTGGAGAACCCGGTCCGCGGAGTCGGGAGCGAACCCGCGCATCCGTACATAGGCGATGCCGTCGTCCAGCAGCTTCGACTGCACCACTTGCAGGGCGGCCAGATCCCGCTGGTAGAGGCCGGGCTTGAGCGTCACGGCCCAGCGGCGGCCGGTGGTCTGCCGCAGAAGCCGCAGCCGGACCGGGCGCGCCTCCGGGTATCGCGGGTAGAGGCCGGCGATCGCTGGGGTGGCCTTCCCGTCGATGAAGGGTGCCGATTCGTTGATCGATTCGATGATGTCGCCCGGGCGTAGTCCGGCGGCCTGCGCCGCGCCACCCTGGACAGTGGTGACGAACAGCGGGGGGAGCGCGACGCCGGGATTGCCGTCCACCTGCGGACCGTTGACGTTCGCCTCAAGGCCCAGGCCGTAGCCGTCACCGTCGTAGTAGTCAGGCGGCCTTTTGACGTCGTGCGCCCAGCGGGCGTGATTGTCGCCGAGGGCGGCCACGATCGCCTCGAGAGTGACGACGGCCAGTCTCTCCCGCAGGTCGGGGACCTGATCGGTGGTCTTCCTGTAGGCGGTCTCGAAAGCGGTCCAGTCGGCTTTGCGGTCGCCGGTCAGCGCCGGCATGGTGGCCTCGGGCACGTCGCGCCCGTTGCGGTTGAGCTCCTGGGTCAGGGCGACGAATCCGGCGGTCAGCAGTGCGCGGGCGTCCAGGGTGGCGCCGCTGTAGTAGGTGCCGAGGATGCAGGAGTACGCCTGCTCGATGACGTCGATCGTGGTGGCCGTCTCCGCCCCGGCCGGTCCCTGGGGCCGCGCGCAGGCCGTACCGGCTGCCGCGCTCGCCTCGCTGCGCGGCGGCGTCGGCGCCGTGCAGGCCGCCGCCAGGAGGAGGGCGAGCCCGGCGGCCGCGGTTCTGATCAAGGTCATGACAGGCGCTTCCGTATCCACCAGAAGCAGAACCACGTGAGGCCGAGGGTGAGCAGGGCGTAGATCCCGGTCTCGATCCACTGGAACGGCCAGAAGCGCTCAAGGGGCTGGTAGGTCGCCTTCTGCCGGTAGCCGAGCCGGTTGATCTCCGTCGTGCACGCGCCCATCTCTGCCGACGACGACGGTGCGCAGGGTCCCGACGTCGTCGAGACCTGGACGATCCCGCTTCCGGGCTCGGGACCGGCGATCGGACGTCCGGACGGACCGACGAGATCGCTGGACAGGACCCAGGCGCCCGCGTGGCCGGGAACAGCCGCATTCAGGCGAATCTCCACATGTCCGCCTTGATCACGGTTTATGCCGATGCCGTCCACGTTCGTCTCGCTGAGCTCGAAGGTCGAGGTGACCGGGGGCATCAGGTGGGGCCGGACCAGCAGCGGCATGGCGAGCTGGATCGCGGAGAAGACGGCCAGCGTGAGGGCCATTGCGGGCAGCGTGCGGCGCACCAGCATGCCCACGGTCACGCCCAGGACGAAGGCGAACGCCGCATACCCCATCGGGGCGATGCCGCGCGCGCCGAACACCAGGGGAGCCATCAAGGCCAAGTCGCCCGGGGCCGACTTGTCCAGGGGATCGGACCACCAGGTCACCGCGAGGCCGCACAGGCAGGCGGCGGCCATGGCTACCAGGCCGGTGAACCCGAGTTTGACCGCCAGCCAGCGGCCCCGGGTGATGCTCTGGTTCCACACCAGCAGGTGCGTCCCGGTCTCCAGCTCGCGAGTGATCAACGGTGCTCCCCAGAAGAGCCCGACGACAGCGGGCAGGAGCAGCACGATGAGGCTGACGGCCATGAAGGGCATGTCGTACTCGCCGAAGAACCGGTCGTAGAAGCGGCCGCAGGTGTCGTCCTGAGTGCAGGCGGCGATACCGGTGGAGTAGTCGGAGGCCAGGTCCGGGCCGGTCAGGGCCAGGGCGGTGGCGAGGATGACGAGCAGGGCGGCCAGCATCGCGGCCGAGCCGCGGAGCTGGCGCCAGGTCAGCCAGATCATCGCTGCACCTCCAGTGCGACGCGCCGGTTCTCGGCGGTGCGCTTGTCCATGTAGGCCAGGACGAGGTCCTCCAGGCTGAGCTGGGTGACCGTCCAGGCGGGGTCGTGGATCGGGGCGTCGGTACGGATCACGAACGTGCTCTGCCGGTCGGTGTGGCGCGCGGAGATCACATGCTGGTCAGCGGGCAGCCGGTCGGGATCGCGGCGCGGGCCGGTGAGCCGGTGGTGGGTGGCCAGCAGCTTGTCGGTCTCCCCGGCCACCTGGACGCGGGAGTCGACGAGCACGATCAGGAAGTCGCAGACCCGTTCCAGGTCGGAGACCAGGTGGGAGGAGAGCACCACGCTGAACTCGTGCTCGACCGTGGCCTCCATCAGTCCCTGCAGGAACTCCCGGCGGGCGAGCGGGTCGAGCGAGGCCACGGGCTCGTCCAGGATCAGCAGCTCGGGCCGCTTGGCCAGGCCCAGGGTGAGGGCGAGCTGGGCGCGCTGGCCACCGGACAGCTTGCCTGCCCGATGGTCGAGGGCGAGACCGAGCCGCGCGATCCGATCCCGCGCCATGGCGTCGTCCCAGCGGAGGTTGAGCCGCGCTCCCAGCCGCAGGTGCTCGGCGACGGTCAGCCCCCCGTAGACGGGGGTGTCCTGGGCGACGAACCCGACCTTGGCCAGCTGCGCGGGCGTGCTTCCCGGCCGGCCGCCCAGCACGGCGATGCCACCCGCCGTCGGTTCCAGCTGGCCGCTGGCCATCTTCAGCAGCGTGGTCTTACCGGCTCCGTTGGGGCCCACTAACCCGACGACGTGGCCCGCCGGGATGTCGATGGTGCACTCGCGCAGCGCCCAGCGCTTGCCGTATTTCTTGCCCAGTCCCTGGGCCTGCAGGACAGAAGTCATGAGAGCTCCTTCGGAGCTTTCATGGCTTGAGTGCTGTGCCTATTGGTGCCCTCGCTTCGCTCGGTCACGCTATGTCCTCCTGAGCGGCGGTGTTCCGAAAGGTGGTCATGAAGAGGGCCTCGATGCTTTCGTCGTCGAGGCCGGCCCGTCGGGCCTTGGCCAGCCAGCGCTGCAGCTCCAGCCGCAGCGGGCCGTGCGCGGCCAGCGAAGTGTCGGTGAGCGTCGCCGTCACGAACGTCCCCACCCCCGGCCGGGCGGCGACCAGACCCTCGTGCTCGAGTTCCCGGTAGGCCTTGAGGACGGTGTTGGGGTTGATCGCCAACTGCGCCACGACCTCCTTGACGGTCGGGAGCTGGTCGCCCTCGCGCAGCAGGCCGAGCCGTAGCGCATGTCGTACTTGCTGGACCAGCTGCAGGTACGGCGAGAGGCCGGACTTCGCATCCAGATGGAACTCGATCACCATATCTCCATTTATCTAGTTCTCTAGTACTTTAGATGCTTGCATATATGGAGCCGGTTAAGAAAGCGGCCAGCGGGGGGGAGACCAAGTACGAGAGAAGACGTAGCGCATGGCGGTGCGGGGGTTCTTGTGGCGGGTCTTGCCCATGGTGAGCTGCAGCGGCACTGCTCAACGGCGGGATCCACGACGGCGAACGGATCCTGTCCAGGGCCGCCGTCGAGCTGATGACCACCAACCGTCTCACGCCCGAGCAACTGGCCGCCCGGGAGGCCTTCGGCCGCGACTCCGTCCATCGGGCGTACGGCCTGGGGCAGCACGGCGGCTGGGGCTTCGGCATGGCGGTGCGTACGTACCGCGGCGACTACGCGCCCGTCGGCCAGTTCGGCTGGGACGGCGGCAGCGGCACCACCGTCTACGCCGACCCGCACCACCAGCTCGTCGGCATCCTGCTCACCCAGACCGGCATGTCGACCCCGGATTCGGCGCGGGCCATCCACGACTTCTGGACCACCCTCTACCAGGCCATCGACTCTTAATCCGATTGTCAAGCAGCGATGGTGAGGGGAGGTGTGGGTTGATAAGTCCGGTTGTCGCGCAGGAGTGCCCACAAGACGTTGACGC